>JAEWSL010000037.1 GCA_023398295.1 Elusimicrobiota bacterium
GGGATACCGACGGTCTTGCCCCGACAGAATTATGTTCTGTCAACGCTATTCCTGCCTGCGATGGAAAGGAAAACGTATCCAATTACGGCAATTATTATACTTGCAGCATACCGGGCTCGGGTGAAGATGTCAAACAAAGCAAAATCTGCGGCTGCCAGGAAATACCAAAGCCTCAAAAGTATTACGCGTTTAGGTGTACGAATAGGCCATCCGTAGAGGTTATTATTCCAGATGCAACAGGTTGTTGCAGCTGTTACCAAAACACCGGCCATGAAAACTGTCAAGAAGAATGCCTTCAATCGGCTAAGCTGAACTATTTGCAATCTTTCTCTAATATGTCATTGCAAGGCGATAATTGCAAAGAGGCCGCTTCCCCGGGATACAATCAGTATTTGACTTCTTCTGTATGCAATAAAAGCAGTGATGTAGGCAACAAATACCTCGTAACGCAAGTTTTTCTAAGCCAAATAGTTGCATCCTGCGTTCCAAATACAGGGGAAGAAATATACATACACGGCTCCTTAACAGACTATTTTGAAGAGCAGAGCATAGAGCCAGAAAACCCCGGAGGCGTACTAAACCAAAATAATGGAGCCTGCGGCGATTATGGGGCAATTAGCTTGAAAGGTTCCGTAATGGTAGCCATCTGCACGGAATCTGATGCCTACATCAGCAATAACTGCCCCAGCTTTGGCGGAGGAGGCGGAGGAGGCAACAACGGCGATGGGGAAGATAACGGCGGAATAGGCCAAGGCCGCAATGAAGAAAGCACTGGAGGCCCCAACGGTAATTTGATTGATTCAATTTGGAATTGGATAACAAATAACTTCTCTACCTTTTGGTAATCTTTGTTAAGAGCGTTTAAGCAAAGATAAATAAATATTAAAATTAAGGGAACGGATTAAAAAATCCGTTCCCTTTTTGTTTCATTACATTTGCGCGGCAGTCGTTATTTTTGATAAAATATTTATATGCGCCTGTAGCTCAGTTGGTTAGAGCAATCCGCTCATAACGGATGGGTCACAGGTTCAAGTCCTGTCGGGCGCATATTTTTTTACGTCGGCTTTTGACGAAAATCCCCGTAAAATCAGACGTAAAACGGGGTAAAATATCGGCGGGGCAAAAGTTCCGCAAAAGGGCGGGGCACAGCAACCGTCGTACAAATTTCAACACGGCCCGAAAGGGCTTTTTTTATACAATAAACATAAAGCACAAGAGGCGCAAAATGCAAGATACAGAAAATAAAACGGCATCGTCCCAGGGGCAAAACCCGCAGGAACAAAAACTTTCCGCTTTGGAAGATATCATAAAGAATAAGTATCAGGAAGCCGCCGCCTTAAAGGCCCTTGGGCAAAACCCCTATCCCGCCCATATAGAAGCAAAAAACAGCGCGCTTGAAGCCAAAGAAGCCGCGGAAAATACCGAGGTAAGCGTGGCCGGCCGTCTGGTGCAGCTGCGCATAATGGGCAAGGCCGCATTTGCTCACATAAAAGATTTTACCGCAAAAGTGCAAATTTACGTGCAGAAAGATTTGCTCGGAGATGAAAATTACGCCTTCTTCAAAAAACATATCGCTTTGGGAGATTTTGTTTTGGTAAAAGGCCATATGTTTGTTACCAAAACGGGCGAAAAAACTATAAAAGCGCACAGCGTGGCTCTAATTTCAAAAGCAATTCGCCCTCTGCCGGAAAAATTTCACGGCCTTCAGGACACCGAAGTCCGCTTCAGAAACCGTCATCTTGATTTAATTTCTAACGATGAAGTAAAAGAAATTTTTATCAAACGCGCAAAGATAATTTCCTCCATACGCAAAACCTTAAACGCCAAAGGCTATCTTGAGGTGGAAACGCCCACCTTAACGCCCGGCGCGGGCGGCGCAATAGCGCGGCCGTTTGAAACTTTCCACAACGCCTTAAAAGTGCCTTTATTTATGCGCATTGCCCTGGAACTTTATCACAAACGCCTTGTCATCGGCGGGCTTGAGAGGATTTACGAGATAGGCAAAATGTTCCGCAACGAGGGCGTTGATACTACCCATAACCCCGAGTTTACTATGATGGAACTCTATCAGGCTTACGGCGACGTCAACGTGATGGCAGATTTATTTGACGAGATTTTGGGACAAGCCGCCCTGGCCATAGGCGCAGAGCATGTGCATTACCGCGGCAAAGACATTTGCGTAAAGCCGCCTTTTAAGCGCGTTTCAATACCCGTCGTCTGGCAGGAAACTTTTGGCGAGGATATACATAATATCCTAAACGGACGCGAGTTTAACCGCCCCGCTCTTATGGAACTTGCAAAAAAAGCCGGCGTAAACGTCGGCGAAAACGAGCCTTCAAGTAAAATCTTTGACGCGCTTTTTGACGAGCGCATTGTAAATAAATATGACGACCCCGTGCTTATGATGGATTACCCCACAGCCGTAAGCCCGTTCTCCAAAAACAAACCTAACGACGACTGCCTGGTGGAACGCTTTGAAGCTTTTGTGGCAGGCGGGCAGGAAATTGCAAACGCCTACAGCGAGATTAACGATCCGGCCGACCAATATCAGCGTCTTAAAGACCAAGCCGCCGCCAAAGCCCTTGATACCCAAAATACCGACGCCGATATCCTTGACCTTGACTATATCCGCGCTATGGAAGCGGGCATGCCCCCCACCGGCGGCATGGGCATAGGGATTGACAGAATTACCATGATGCTTACCGGTCAGGACAGCATTAGGGAAATAATTTTATTTCCCACGCTAAAGCCCGAAGCCGAAGAAGCAAAAGAAAAAGAAAATAAATAGCAAAAATAATTTGCGGTAAAAATAACGGCGCGCTCAATTAAGAGCGCGCCGTTTTAATATTGCAAACAGCCGTTATGGCAAACTTTATACCAAAGCGGCTCCGGCCTCAAGCGCTTTGCGGTTTAGGGCAAGCATCTCGGGTTTGGCGCGTTTGAAAACTTTTTTCATCGCGCCTTCAATTGAGTCCAGGCTTACGGCGCCTGTTGCTTTTGCAAAAGCGCCCAAAGCCACCATAGTGCCCGCTTTTATGGAGCCTATTTCCTCGGCCACCTTATTGCAGTCAAGATATAAAACTTTTATATCTTTTCTGGCCGCTTTTGTTTTTATAAAAGACGTATTTATAATCAAAAGCCCGTCTTTTTTTATAAGCGGCTCAAACTTTGTTAAGGAAGGCTCGTTCATCACGATTGCGGTATCGGGCAAAGATACTATGGGGGTTGCCACCTCCCCGCTTGAAATTACGACGGAGCAATTGGCCGTGCCCCCGCGCATTTCAGGCCCGTAAGAAGGAAACCAGGACACCTCTTTTTTATCAATAAGCCCCGCGTGGGCAAGCAAAATGCCGGCCGAAACTACGCCCTGCCCGCCGAAACCCGCTATTTTAATTCCCTGATACATATTATTTGCCCTCCTTATTTATGATGACGCCGTTATCCTTAAATATGCCCAGAGGATACTGCGGTATCATCTTCTCCCGCAGGAAATCTAAGGCTTTTATAGGATCAACGCCCCAATTTGTCGGGCATATTGAAAGCACTTCCACAAAAGAAAATCCGACGTTATTTATTTGGTTTTCAAAAGCTTTCTTAATGGCTTTCTTTGCCTGCATGACGTGCGGCGCGCTGTCAACGGCAACGCGTTCTATATATTTTGCGCTCTTAAGCTGGGACAAAAGCTCGCTTACGTTTATCGGGTTGCCCTGCAGCTTTTCGTTTCTGCCTTTGGGGGCCGTTGTTGCCACCTGGCCGACAAGCGTAGTTGGGGCCATCTGCCCGCCGGTCATGCCGTAGATAGTGTTATTGATAAATATCACGGTAATATTTTCCCCGCGCGCTGCGGCGTGCACTATCTCGGCCATGCCTATGGAGGCTAAATCGCCGTCGCCCTGATAGGAAAATACTATGCACTGCGGCTTTGAGCGCTTTAGGCCGGTTGCTATGGCTGGCCCTCTGCCGTGCGGGCCCTGTATGGCGTCGCAGTTAAAATATTTGTCGGAAAATACCGCGCAGCCCACGGGAGCTACGCAGATGGTCCTCTCTAAAATATTGAGCTCATCAATACTTTCCGCCACAAGGCGGTGCACCACGCTGTGCCCGCAGCCCGGGCAATAGTGAGTGGGAACGTCAATTAAAGCCTTAGGTCTTTTAGTTACCGCTATCATAATAAAGCGCCCTCCTTGCAGGCGCAGTTTTCGGGCTTATGCACTTTTACGCTTGCTTTTTTTGCCAAATCTGCAAGTTCAAATAATTGCTCTTTTTTGCCCGCAATTATGGATTTTACCGCCGTTTCAATTTCTTCGGCCACGGGGTAAAAAGAGCCGGACTTGGAATATAAATGCACGGGAGCTTTGCCGTTTACGGCAAGCTTAACGTCAACAATCATTTGGCCCAGGCTCATCTCCGCGCATAAAAACGCTTTGCATTTTTGCGCAAGCTGCGCTATCTTTTGCGTCGGGAAAGGCCACAGCGTAATAGGACGCAAAACGCCCGCTTTTATACCCTGCTTCCTGAGGTTTTCCATAGCCGCTATGCTTGCGCGCGCCGATATGCCGTAAGCTACTATAATGACATCGGCGTCTTCGGTAAGGCGTTCCTCAAAGAGGACTTCGTCGCGCTCTATCAAAGCATATCTTTCCGCGCGCGCGTAGTTCATCGCCTCAAGTTCGCCTTCGCCTAAGCCGTAGGAGGATATCGTCCTGCGCTTTCTGCCGTCGTTGACGCCCAAAGCCCAGTCTTTCTTAGGCAATTTGGAGACGTCCACGGGCTCAAAATCGTAAGTCATGCCTTCCATCATCTGGCCCAGAGTGCCGTCGGCAAGTATCATGGCAGGCACGCGGTATTTTTCCGCCAGTTCAAAAGCTTTTTTGGGAAAGTTTCCTAGCTCTTGGACGCTGAAAGGGGCTAAAACTATAAGCCTGTAATCGCCGTTTCCGCCGCCGCGCGTGGCCTGGATATAATCGGCCTGCCCGCCGGCTATGCTGCCAAGGCCCGGGCCTCCGCGCATAACGTTGACTATAAGGCAAGGCAAATCTGCGCCTGCCATATAAGAAATGCCTTCCTGCTTAAGGCTTACGCCCGGGCTGGAGGAAGACGTCATCGCGCGCACGCCCGTTGCGGCCGCGCCGTAGACCATATTTATAGCGGCGACTTCGCTCTCGGCCTGCACAAATGCGCCGCCCACTTCTTCCTGCTTCCACGACATATATTCCGGCACTTCGTTTTGCGGGGTAATGGGATATCCCGCAAAGAACCTGCAGCCGGCGCGAATTGCGCCTTCGGCGAGGGCTTCATTGCCTTTCATCAAAATTTTTTCTGCCATAGTCAAAATAACCTCTGTAATTTAATCTTTGAATACCGTTATTGCCAAATCGGGGCAAACCTGATAACACATGCCGCAGCCTATGCAGCAATGGTCGTCTTTAAGTTTCGCGGGGTAATAACCGTTTTTACTGAATGTATCCGACATTATTATGCAGCCTTTGGGACAGGCTTTCGTGCAAAGCTTACAGCCTTTGCAGCGCATTTCGTCCACTTCAATTTTCGGCATAAGAACCTCCTGATATTTCCGCCGCCGAACTCCCTAGTTTTTGTAAAGACGGAATAGGCGGGGCTTAACCTTAGTATAAGTTTTTTTAACCGTTTGGGCAAGTCAAAAGGATTTGCGGGACTATTTTATTTTAACGCCGTTTTTGGGACAATAGGAATTAAGAGGGCAAAGCGCGCATTTGGGCCCGCGCGCAAAACAAATTTTGCGCCCGTGCCATATTAAAGCGTGCGAAAGCCAATGCCAATATTTTCTGTCAAACGTCTTCATTAAATCTTGCTCAATTTTAACGGGAGAAGTGTTTTTTGTAAGGCCGAGGCGGAAACTGAGCCTTTTTACGTGCGTATCTACCACAACGCCTTCCACCACGCCGTAAAAATCGCTTAAGACCACATTTGCGGTTTTGCGCGCAACGCCGCGCAAGGTAAGCATCTCTTCCATAGTCTGCGGCACGCGCCCGCCGAAATCTTTTATAATCTTTTTTGCCGTTTCTGAAATTGACTTTGCTTTTGCCCTGTAAAACCCCGTGGATTTTATAATAACCTCAATATCCTTAACATCTGCCTTTGCGGCCGCGCGCGCGTTTGGGTATTTGGCAAACAAGACGGGCGTTACTTTATTTACGCGCTCGTCTGTGCACTGGGCCGAAAGTATTACCGCGCATAAAAGCTCAAAAGCGCTTTTATAATGCAAAGCGGTTTTTGTGCGCGGATATAATTTTTTTAAGTCCTCAACCGCGCGCGGCAGAAGTTCTTTTTTTATTAACATATTTCACCAAGGCGCAGATAAATAAGATAAATAAATCCGCCAGTATTATAACAGCGCCGCTGGGCAGGTTAAACAAAAAAGCAAAATAAATGCCGCCGGCAACTCCCAGGACGGAATATACGGCCGCGCGCGCAAGCGCGCCCCTGAACGTTTTGGCCTGCTGCAGCGCGCTTACCGGCGGGATTATCGTCATGGCCGAAACCAGCAAAACCCCCACCACCTTAAGCGCAACGGCAATTGCGGCAGAGGCCATAAATAAAAGCAAAATATTTATTTTATCGGTGTCAACGCCGGCGGTTTTTGCAAAATTCTCGTCAAAAGTGCAGGCGATTAGGGAATTATAATAAAGGTATATAAGCGCAATTACCGCCGCCGTAAGCGCAATTGAAACCCACATCTGCGCCGTAGTAACCGTAAGCACGCTGCCAAATAAAAAACCCATTAAGTCAACGTTAAAGCCGCCGGCCAGTTTTGCAATTACAAGCCCAAGGGCAATGCCAAGCGCGCTTATTATGCCAAGGGCGCCGTCGCTGTAAACTTTGGCCGCGCGCGAAACTTTGTAAACGCCAAGCGCGCTTATCATCACAACAGGCAAAGTTACAAAGACGGGGCTTGTCTTCATAAGCAGCCCCAGGGCGACGCCGCTTAAAGCAACGTGGCTCAAACTATCCCCCAAAAGAGAAAGGCGTTTTAATATCAAAAAAGTGCCCAGCAAAGCCGTCACCACGGCTATAAAAGAGCCCGTAATTAAAGCGCGCCAGACAAAACCGTAGGAGAGAAATTCCCAAAAACTCATTTGCCCTCCTTTTGCGCGGCGCAGATATTTACTTTGCAGTCTTCTTTGAAGGGGCAGTTGTCTTCGCTGTGAAGATGATCTATTATATGCTGCGTATAAGGGCCGAAGTAGCGCGTAACGTCTTTGGAGGAGCAAAACTCCAGCCTGCCGCCAAAAAAGATAAGTTTTTTGTCCAGCACAAGAAATTTGTTTACATAAGGACCGCTCTCTCCCACGTCGTGGGTAATAAACAAAACGGTCATTTTACTTTCTTTGTTAAGGGAAAATATAAGGCCCATAATATTTTCTTTTGAGCGAAGGTCAAGGGCGGCGGAAGGCTCGTCTAAAATCAAAAGGCGCGGCTTGTTTACAAGCGCGCGCGCAAGCAAAGCGCGCTGCTGCTGCCCGCCGGAAAGTTCGTAAAATAATTTATCTTTATAGTCAAGCGCGCCGCAGAGGCTTAAGGTTTGCAGCGTAAGCTCGTTATCTTCTTTATTAAAAACCTGCGGCATTTTCTTGCCGCTTAAAAGGCCAAGGCGCGCCGCTTCAAAAACGCTTAAAGGCATAAGGGAAAGCGCGTTGCTTTTTTGCTCCAGATAGCCGATATTTTGCCAGCCCTCAAAAGCCGCGATATCTTTGCCCATAATTTTAACGCCGCCCTTTTGCAGCTTAAGCAGGCCTAAAATAATTTTTATTAAAGTGGTTTTGCCGCCGCCATTTGGGCCCATTACCGATATAAAATCCCCCTCTTCGGCGGTAAAAGAGATATCTTTGAGGACGGCTTCTTCCCCGTAGTTAAAAGAGAGGTTTTTTACTTCAATAATGTTCATAACGCGCCGTCGTCTTTTTGCCCTTGGCAGCCAAGACCCAAGGCCAAAGCGTCAAGGTTTCTTTTCATCAGCTCGGCGTAGGAAACCTGCTTTTCAAAATCTTCTTTTGAGATATGCTCAACGGTGTAGAGCATAAGCGGTTTTGCGCCCGTTTCTTTTTCTATTAAATTTGCAAAGTCGGGCGGCAGAGCCTCTTCGCTGAAAATATATTTGATGTCGTTATCCTTAATTTCTTTTATCATCAAGGCAAGGTCTTTTACGGCGGGCTCCTGCCCTTGGGAACTTACTCCTGAGAGCGGCTTAAAATTAAGGTCAAATTCTTTTGCAAGATAGGCAAAAGCCTTATGGCCTATGTGATAAACGTCGCGCGTTTTGCAGTCGGAAAGTTTTTGCGCGTACATACGCTTAAGCAGCGAAAGTTCGTTTTGAAAATTCAAGTCGTTCTTAAAAAGCGTGTCCTGCATATTGGGATACTTTTGCTCAAGTGCCTGCGCTATGTTTGAGGCCATGGCGTAAGCATTATCCAAATTCAGCCAGACATGCGGATCGCCGTCTATAACTTCGGGCAGGTTTTGGGCCGCGGGGTAAACATTGCCTTCGTCAAAAGCTTTCATCCACGGGGCCATGGAATAATCTATAAAAAAGAAGAAGGGTGCTTCCTTTATCTTTATTATGTCCTGGGCGGAAGGCTCAAAGGTATGCATTTCCTCGCCCGGGCGCGTTAGCATGGAAACTTCCGCCGCGTCCCTAAGCGCGGCTTTGGCTAAAATATAGGGCGCGTAGCTTGAGGCCAAAACTTTTATCTTACGCGCTTCCTGCGGCACTTGCGCAGGCATGGGCAAGACGGCGTTTTGCCGTCTTGCCCTGCCTAAAATAACAATCAGCAGAAATATAAGGCATACTGCCGTTACTATCAATTTGTTTTTCGGGTACATCTTTATTTTTCCTTATATTTCCTATATTATTCCCAAAGCTTTGCCGCATTTTTTGAAGGCCGCAACCGCTTTTTCAAGGTCTTTAACTTTGTGCCCGCTGGTAACTATTGTTCTTAATCTCTCTTTGCCTTTTGCCACCGTGGGGAATACTATGGCAAGCGCAAATACTCCCTCGTCAAAAAGCATTTTGCTTAAAGCGTGCGCCTTTCTTGTATCGCCGACCATAACGGGAGTAATGGGGGTTTGGCTGTTGCCGATGTCAAAACCGGCTTTTTTTAGTTCTTCTTTGAAGAATTTAGTATTTTCCCAAAGTTTCTTAATGCGCTCAGGCTCGTTGTAAATTATGTCAAGGCCGGCCATGCAGCTTGCAACGACGCTGTGCGGGTGCGAACTGGAAAATAAGAAAGGCCGCGCCACACTTTGCATATAAGCCCTAAGCTCGCTGCAGCCCGCCACATAGCCGCCTACGGCGGCAAAAGCTTTTGAAAGCGTGCCAATTTGTATATCCACCTGCCCTTTAAGATTATAATACGCAACCGTGCCCCTGCCCTGCGGGCCGATGACGCCACTTGCGTGCGCATCGTCAACCATGGAAATGACGCCGTATTTTTTGCAAAGCTTAACAATTTCCGGCAGGTTTGCAATATCGCCGTCCATACTGAAAACACCGTCTGTAACAAGCATTTTGCGGCGGGCGGATTTAACCTCGGGCTCGTTTAGGATTTCCTCAAGATGCTTCATATCGCTATGGCGGTAAATTTTCTTTTTTGCTTTGGATAGCCTGCCCCCGTCTATTATGGAGGCGTGGTTAAGTTCGTCTGAAATTAAAACGTCTTCTGCGGCGGTCATAAGGCTTTGGCAGACTGCCGTGTTTGAGGTAAAGCCCGATTGTATTAAAATAGCGGCCTCGGTACCCTTAAACTCGGCAAGCCTTTTTTCAAGCTCTTCGTGCATGGTCGTAGTGCCTATTATGGTGCGAACGGCAGCCGTGCCTATGCCGAAATCGTCTATCGCCTTTTTGGCGGCTTCTTTAAGTTTAGGGTGGTTTGCAAGACAAAGATAATTATTTGAAGTCAAATTTATAACTTCCTTGCCGTTGATTATCGCAACGGGCCCCTGGGCGCTTTGCAGAACGGCTGGAACTATAAGGCGATCCTCCTTTTTTAAGGTGTCAATTTCCTCTTTCAAAAAATCTAAAACGGGCATTTTTATTTCTCCTTTTGTTTTATCGTGATTTGCCCGCCGTTCAAAAAGAACGGCGGGCAGGCGAAAATTACGGAATCAGCAGAATCTTGCCGCATTCCTTTTTGGGATCGGCGGCAACTTCAAAAGCTTTGGCAAAATCTTTCATTTTGAAGGTATGCGTGATTATGGGGCGCGGATCAATGGCGTGGCTTTTTAAGAGGCTTTCCATTTTGTACCAGCTCTTAAAAATTTCCCTTCCCGCGATACCCTGCAAACGTACTGCCTTAAAAACTATCTGGTTTGCATAGTCAATAGTAATATCTTCCTTAGGCAGGCCGAAAGCCACAAACTTACCGGCCGGCTTGACGGCTTTAAGGGCGGTATTTATGGCGTTTTGGTTGCCCGACATTTCTATGACAATATCAATGCCGCTTTTTTCGCCGCCGGCCTGGATTATTTTGGCCAAAGTGTCGCTTTCGGCCGGGTTAATGATAATATCCGCCCCCATCTTTTTGGCAAGATTGGTACGAAAGGCAGATGTTTCAATTGCAATAACTTTAGCCGCGCCGCAGGCTTTTGCTATCTGGGTTGCAAAAAGCCCCTGGGGCCCGCAGCCTGAGATAAGAACGGTTTTGCCTATGATATCTTCCGATAGGGTTGCAAAGACGGCGTTGCCCAAAGGTTCCATTATAGAACCGATGTCCTTAAGAGTGTCATCGGTATGCTTCCACGCGCAGCGGGCGGGGACGGCGGCGTACTCGGCAAAGCCGCCTTGTACGTCAATGCCTAAAATTTTGAGATTGGAACAAACATGGCGCTGGTCGTTGCGGCACTGGTAGCACATACCGCAGAAAATATGGGATTCCACCGACACAAAATCGCCTTTGGTAAAGCCTTTTGCCTTATCGCCGATTTCCACGACCTCGCCGCAAAGCTCATGTCCGAAAATAAAAGGTATCGGCATACGCTTTGCCGACCAGGAGGAAAATTGATATATCGGCAAATCGCTTCCGCAGATGGAGGTTGCGTGGATTTTTATAAGAAGTTCGTCGCTCTTAATACGCGGGATATCAGCGTCTATATACTCCGCGCCGGGGGCGGCTTTTGTTTTGCAAATTGCTTTCATAAATACTCTCCTTTGCGCTTGTTGCGCAGGGTTACAAGTCTATTTTACATTATTATTAACGGCATTGGGACTTATGGGCGTTTTACGATTCTGCGCATTTTTAGAGCGCGGCGCAAAACGATTGCTTTACGTATTCTATTTTGGTAAACTTTGGAATAGACTTAAAGCCGTAAAATCAGCTGCGTAAGGAGTAAAAAATTCTTATGAAGAGATTATTGGCAGTTTGTATTTGTTTGCTTGGTTTTGGAGCCGCCGCTTTCGCGCAGGACTATGAAGAGGCTTCCTGGCGCCCTTATTTCCGCGCTGACGCGCAGGCCGCCTACAGCGCTTTTACCTTGGCGGGCTCAAACGGAGATCAGGATTTGACGGGCTTCCAGGGTATTTACAATTTAGCCTTGGGCGCAAGCTATAAAAGAGGCCGCTTTGAACTGGCCTACCAAAAGAGAGGCGCCGTTTCGGACGCTATTTACCTCTTTGCGGCTACTACCGCTTTTGTGGATAACGACGCCTTGATCGCTAACGCTTATTATGATTTTGTTAAAGCGGGATTCTTTTCTATGTATATCGGCGGCGGCATGGGCGTAAATAAATGGTCGTCGGAGATTACTTCCTTCGGCCATACTTACAGCGACGACGGCTACGCCTTCATCGGCGGCGCATATCTGGGCATGAGCTTTGCCATATATATGGTAAATCTTGACTTCGGCATGAACTATTACTATATATCCGAGCTTGATATGAACACCCTTGGCTTTATGGCCGGCGTGAGGATAAATTTCTAAGCAATTGCAACGCTTAACTGACGCAAAAAAGCCCCGTCTTTCAGGCGGGGCTTTTTTTGATAATTAAAAATCTAGCGTCTTATTGAGATATCCGCGGGTATATTTTCCGCGAGCTGTTTAATAAACTCTTCTGTTTTTGCGGCAAAAGTTTCGTTTTTTGATATTCTTCTCATCTCAAGTTTAGGGTTTCTATTAAAAAGGGTGACCTGAAAATCTGTCATCGCCACGTGGTAGCGTTTTACCCATTCCAGTAAACCGACGCTTCTTTTATATAGGAAAGGGTCGGTAATGATGTAGTAAATATTTCCGTCTTTTGCCGATTGAACAACAAATAAAACTACGGCGTGGCGGCTCCACGGAATATGTCTTTTACCGTTTTCGTCTACAAAAAAGTTTGAGCCTTCCGCCGTTATTAAGTCTACCCCCGTATTCTGCAAAAAAGCTAAAGAGGAACCCGGCGTATGATAATTTCTTTTGCCGGTGGCCTGCACAATATACATTCCTGTTAAGATATAATCCTGAGTATTTATCTTAATCTCTTTTTGATAAACAGACTTTGCCGTAAAATAAGCAAAAGCTTCGCATTGCTTATTTACCGGCATGGAATAAAAATCTATTTTGACGGAATACTCTTTTTCTATGGCAAGACTTTCTTTTAGGACTTTTGTAAAGATGTTCGTTAAATCCTGGGGAGGAGTTTTCTTCCAGTCAAATTCCGCCGGGATTTCACCCGAGAGATTTTTGTTATTGACTTTCTTATATTGTTCTTTTGCCAAATTATCAAAAGAAGAAGCTTTTATCCCTTCGTAGGAAAAAGCGGGTAAAGAAACAAATGCAAAAACGAGGAGCATCAGCAATTTTCTCATACCCTAATTGTAACAAGGGCCGATTTTTCAAACAAGGGCTCTTAGTCCTATGAGGCAATAGGTCTAAAGGGTAGTATACTTTAGCTTATGTTATAACAAGGGGCGTGAAGCATGCCCCTTGTTATATTTGAAACTACCAAACGACGGAAACTTTTTTGGCTTTTTCCGCAGCGGATGTCGGCGCTTTAAATTTTATATCGCCTGCGGCAATAATTTTTGTAACCGCGCCGGTTACATCGGCAGAAGCTTTAATCTGTTGCACGGCGTTGCTGCTTATTGTCTTTAGAGATTTAAGTTCAGAAGATAGTTTTACAGCCGCGCCGGAGTCGGAAGAAATTTCTTTAACTAAATCCGCCGAGTCGGTTGCCACTGTGGCAAAACCTAGATTGGCAAGAGCGACGTTAAAAGCGGCGTCTACAGTTTGCTGCTTCTGTTCTTTTGTCAAAGCCTGGATTTTATCTTTTAGGTCAACCTGTCCGGCTATGGCGATAAGGTTGGAGGCAGATGCCGCCGCAACGGGTTCGGCAATAGCGCTTGCCGCGGCTGTTTTAGCTTTACCCTCAGCGGCCTCTTGCGCTTCTTTTAACTTTGCGACTTCTTCTTTACTCGCTAAAATAGTGTTTAACACAACCAGCGATTTATTAAAAGACTCCGTAGTTGCATTTGAAGTATTTAATATATTTTGGACTTTTGTTTTAACTGAGTTTACATCCAAGGAGGAGCCGGAGGAACTGCCCGCTCCCGTAAGACTGCTTGCGCTTGGCATCTTAAACGCGGATGCGCTTACAGATAAAGCAACGGCAACAGATAACAACAATACTGCTTTCATTTTTCTATTCATAACATATTTCTCCTGTTTTATTTTTTATTAACTCACCTTAATTCTTAACCGTACTCAAGCAAAGCATCACCCCCATATAGACTTTGCCGCTTTTGTCGCAAGCCGCTTAACTTTGCTATCAAAAAGCTCTTAATACCGGTTTTTATAGTACTTTTTATTTGCGGGGCAAGGATACATACTTTTAATTATTTATCAAGAATAGATAATATCAGCAGTCTGCCCTGCCGATATTATACAATAAAACATAAGATAAGCATATTGGATTTTAATTATCGTTTATCAGTATCATAAACGGTACCATAGACGGCTTATATTTTTGTAAGTTTACAAAAGATAACAGCAATGAACAGAGGCGCAGTCCAGCTGACAGTATTATCCGAAAAAAATATTCATACTAAAAGTTTTTAATGCATAAAGAACAAAAGGAATTAGATGCTATTCTAGTTTAATATACATGACTCTATTGTTTGGCTTTGCTAGATATTTTTTCATTATGTATACATATCTTTATACTTTCTTTCAAACTTAGAACTATATCTAACGAAAGTTTATTTAAATCTTTAGTTTCCTTTGTAACTCCAGCCGCAGCAGCAACTATTTGGTTATCAACTTTTCTAATATGTATCAAATATGTGACATGATTGCATATTCCTAGAGGGGCATATTTGGGTGAAATGTTGACGCCAAGGATATAAAAACCCTTGAGCTGAGGTCCAAATCCAATAGCAGAAATATATTTACGATCTATGTAATCTCCAAGTTTTTCCGTAAAAATAGCAAAGAAATCATCCGCATAAATTTTAAATTCATTGACATATTTTGCGTCCCTTCTCTTTTCCTTAATAAGATTGTATTGTTTTTCTATCGCTTTTGATATGTCATTAAAACTATTTGCAGGAACATTTATTTTATGTATGCCCCATGTTATCAAAAAATTTTTTTCATCCTTGAAGTCACTTGGAGAATAAATTACTTTAGGATTAAAATTTAAAGTTATAAAGAAACACAATATTAAAGCAAGAGGAAAAAGCATAACGAACCATATAAAAATTTTTTGCATTTCTGTATCTACGATACCTAAAGAAATCGTCGCAGCTATTTCCGAAATACCAGCAAAAATAGCAACTATTGTTAATGGATTATCGATTTTTTTTATATTCTCAAGCATATTATTATTTTACCATAGAATAAGATTCTATAGATAGAAAGGATATTAAATAATTTTTAGATAGAAAAACGATAAGCTTGCTCAGCGCATTTTTTAATCAAATTGCCCTTTTTAGGAAGCCGAAGCGAAAGTATCTATAGTTTAAGCGGGTAATATATATTTTTTCAAAGGATTTTTTGTTTATACGAGGAGCCTGCAACGAGGTATATCAAGGAGCGGAGCAAAGCGAGCGGTATATCCGAGTTGCAAAAGCGACAAAGTATAAACGAAAAAGCCGAAGAAAAAACGGAGAGGGAGGGATTCGAACCCTCGATACAGTTTCCCGTATACAGTCTTTCCAGGACTGCTCCTTAAACCGCTCGGACACCTCTCCAAAACTTCTTATACTTTTAGCTCTCTGGCTAGTGAGAGCGCTCTAAAACTTCTTTTATTTCAAAACTTCTTATATCTTATTATATCAAATACTTAAGAGCTATAAAAACAGACGCAAAAATGCCGCCCGTCGTTAAAACGGACGGCTAAAAATTTTTGCGCTTAATTTTATAATCCCTAAATCTTAAAACGTTAAATAAATTCCGCAAATTAAAGGACGGAAAATAAAAACCGTTCGCCCATGCTTAAAACAGGCTTCCCCTAAAATCAATGCCTGCTTTTTTTATCGTTTTCTTTAAGCAGGGTTTCCAAATTTATTATGCGCCAGCCTGCCCTTCTTAGCATTGATACTAAAACCGCCTGCGCCGGATTTAGGATTCTTATCTTGTGGGACTTGGGTGCGCAACGCTTGCCTTTTTTGTCAACCGCTTTTTTGACGGGGGATACTTCTTCTTTTTTACCGGCCGCCGCTTTAGCCCTGCTGCGGTTTGTCTTCCTGCGCGCTGTGGGGGGCATATCTTTAACCTCCTAACTTATAAAGATTAGGCTTAATAGCCATATATAATTATGGTATTTTTTTAGGAAATAATCAACACCGTTTTTAACGCGCAGTTTACGACGGGAATTGTTTTACTATGGGCACGGACTGTGTTGGCTTAAGGCCGTCCTGCGTCAGCGTGAGATGACGTTTCAACCCGAAGAACAGCATACCCGCCGCAAAGCCGGCTGCGCCCACTATCAGCCAGGGGCCGGCAGCATAGACGGGACTTATATGCTGCATCATAATGCCCGCGCCAAAAATACCCAGCGCGATGCCGGACTGATTTGCAAGCGTATAGAGCCCCAGATATCTGCCGCGTTTATTATCCGGCGCAAGGTTGGAGGCAAGCGAGTGACCTGCGGGCAGCACGCACATTTCGCCTATAGCCGATAAAATCACGCCGACTGCCAGCGCAAAAAAAGTATAAGCAAAACCAATGGAGCCAAAGCCCACCGCGTACAAAAAGCAGCCTATGGCAAGGGCAAGGGTAAGGCGCAGTTTGGAGGTAACCCTAGTTACCGGATATTGCAAAATTACGACGGATAATCCTTGTATGGCAAAGAGCATGCCGACCACATTTTCGTTTAGATGCAGACGGTTTGCGCAGTGCAGAGAAAGGCCCACCACAAGCTGCGCTGTGACGGTGGAAATCAAAAATTCATAGGCGCATAATTTTGCCAAAGTGCCGTTTTTAAGTTCCAGCAGCATTTGGACAAAATTGCTTTTTCTCCTCTCGGTTTTGGCCAAAGTTTCCTTAATATTTTTATGAACGTAAAAAACCGAGAGGAGAAAAATGCAGCCCGTAAGGAAAAAACCCGAAGCGAAAGAAGTCCCCGCTAGAAAGCCGCCCATGGCGGGGCCTATGGTCCAGCCTAAATTGAGGCCGATGCGGATATAACCGAAGGCTTTTATACGCTCCGTAGGCGTGGTATTATCGGCAATCCATGCATTAGACGACGGGCGGAAAAACGCGCCGAAAAAGCACCCCGCAAAATGCAAAGCAATCGGCCAGAGATAATAAGTATCAAGATAAATGGTAAACCCTATGGCAAGCATGGTTATGCTGCGCAGCAGCAGAGATAAGGTCATAACGCGCTTTCGTCCGAAAGCGTCGGAAACTTCGCCGCTGATTGCGCTTGCCACAGCCGTTGTAAGCATAGCAAGAGATAAAACCAAGCCTATGACGCCCGAAGAAACGTTTTTGTGCACGCTTAAATATATCGCAAAAAACGGGACGGACAAGCCGTATCCCAGCGCGATAAGCCCGTTTGCTATTGAAATTATTACTATGCCTTTTGTCTTTTCGGTCATACAAAAAATACCCGCCGCTTTTTTATTTGAAAGCTTTGCGCAAAGCGGTTTTGCAAGTCTTAAAATTTAATAATGCACCTTATCTTTTTTTGAAAGCCAAACTTCAAAGGGGGCGTTTTCGTTTTTAAGCGGCAGGCGGAAAGTTTTTATCTTCCTTTTGCTTTCGCTGACGGATATTTCCTTATATATAAAGGAATCGTCAAAGCCCGCTTTTGCCGCCAGTTTTTTTGGCGCGGCGTAATAAAGGGCTTTGGGGCGCGCCCAGTAAATTGCGCCAAGGCACATAGGACAGGGCTCTGCGCTGGCGTAAATAACGCAGTCTTTAAGCTGAAACGTTTTTAGCTTTTTGCAGGCTTTCCTTATGGCGTTTATTTCGGCGTGGGCGGTGGGATCGTTTTTGTCGGTTACGGTGTTGCTTGCTTTGGCTATTACGCGCCCGTCTTTTACTATAAGCGCGCCAAAAGGCCCGCCTGCCCCGCGCGCGCTTTTTTGCGCTGCGGCAACGGCCGCTGATAAAAATTTTATATGCCCCCGCTGTTCTTTGGATATAAAGTTTTCAACTTTTTTAATCTTTTTGGCGGCAGTTATTTTTTGTTTGTTTTTACGGGCTGTCATAGAAAACCTCTTTTTTTGTTTTTTTTATCGTTATTTATATTTTTTTAGAATTGTTTTATCGGACAGGGTTTATTTATCTTCCTGTCTGTAGTGAGTGCCGCGGCTTTTTGTGTTCTTAAGCGCCGCGTAAGTTACCAGCAGCGCGCTTTGGGCGGCGTTGCGCAAATTAAGCAAATCTTCCGTCGGTTTGGCGTCTTTATAGAAGATGTCAATTTCATTTTTAAGGTGGCGCAAAATTTTCTCCGCACGGGCAAGGCGCATCTGGCTGCGCAAAAGGCCCACATAGTTCCACATGGTGTTTTTAATGGCGGAAATATCCTGTAAAATAAGATTTTTATCTGGCTCTTTTGTGGGCATAACCCACTCTTTAGGCTCTGGTAAATAAAATTTTGCGCGCTTTATTTCTTTAGCGTCGGCCTTTGCGCAAAGGTACGCGCTGGCCGCCGCCTCAAGAAGAGAAGTGCTGGCCAGACGGTTTGCCCCGTGAAATCCGTTACAGGCGCATTCCCCGACGACGTTTAAGTTGGCTATATTGGTGCGTCCCCTTATATCGGTAAACACGCCGCCGCAAAAATAATGCATGGCGGGCACTACGGGTATAGGTTGTTTTGTTATGTCAACGCCGCCCTCAAGGCATGTTTCGTAAATATGCGGAAAGCGGGTTTTTATGAAGGCGGGCTTCATGGAGGAAAGGTCCAAATAGACGCAATCGTCGCCGTTTTTTAGCATTTCATGCTCAATTGCGCGCGCCACTATATCGCGCGGGGCCAAATCTTTAAGAGGGTGATAGGCGGCCATAAATCTGTCCCCTTTTGCGTTTATCAGGACGGCGCCCTCTCCGCGCACGGCTTCCGAAATAAGCGCGCTTCGCCCACGCGCAAACACGGTGGGGTGAAACTGGGTGTATTCCAAATTTATAACGCGCGCGCCTATGCGGTAGGCCATGGCAAGCCCGTGACCGAAGGCCGAGGGGGAGTTTGTGGTATGCTTATAAATCTGGCCTATGCCGCCGGTGGCCAGGATTGTTTTCTTGGCGGTTACGGCAAAAACTTCGCCCGTTTTTTTATTAAGGACATACGCGCCGAAGCAGGTTAAAGGCTTGTAAATATCCATTTGGTCTTTGGAGCTGTGCGATAAAGTCATTAAATCAATGGCTATGGTATTTGGCAAAAGCCTTAGGTTTTTAAGTTTTTTGAGATGCTTTTGCATAGCGTCAATTATGGCGCGGCCGGTAGTGTCTTTGCTGAAAATTATTCTTTTTTTACTGTGGGCGGCTTCTTGGGTAAATTGTAATTTGCCGTCGGGGGCGCGGTTGAAATCGGTCTTGAAGGTGTTAATGAAGAGTTTTTTGGTAACTTCAAAACCGGCAAGCACGTCTGCGCGCACGGCCTCTTCGTTGCAAAGGCCGCAGCCTGCGTTTTGGATATCTTTTATAAGCAGGGGGATATCGGGATTTGGCTCGTATATTATGCCGCCCTGCGCGAGGGAGGAATTGCACTCGTCAATCTCCCCGCAGCTCAGGAGAATGCATTTTTGCCCCGCTTTTGCGGCGGTGTAGGCATAGACGGAACCGGCGATGCCGCTTCCTATTACAAGGCAATCGGTTTTCAAGATTCTCATAAGTAGATTATATAATAATAAGGCAATTGGTGGTAACGGCAACGACGGTTTGCCGTTGTCCTACCATATACTGTTAATATTTTTGTAAACTTTATACATGGTAAAGTATATCTCAAAACGCCTCATAATGCTGCCGCCGGTCCTGCTGGGCGTTTCGTTTTTATTATTCCTGCTGACGGCGCGCCTGTCCCCCCAGATGCGCGCTGCGCTCTACATCAAAGACGCGCGCCAAATGGCAAATATAGATCAGGTAATAAATCAATACGGCCTCAACGATCCTCTCATTGTGCAGTACGGCCGCTGGCTTAAAGGGATAGCAAAAGGCGATTTTGGCTACAGCGAAACGGCAAAAATGCCAGTCAGCGCTGCGATAAAAGCTTACCTGCCAGCAAGCGTGCAGCTGGCCGTCTGCACTATGATTATGGTGATATTTTTCGGAGTTTGGCTGGGCATTCTCTCGGCGCAGTATAAGGATAAATTTTTGGATAATTTCCTCCGTATGTTTTCCCTGGCGGGATTTTCTGTCCCAATATTTGTGCTGGGGCTTTTGCTGCTAATGTTCTTCTACGGCAAGCTGCGCTGGTTTCCCCCGGGGGAGCTCGGCCTGCGCTCCGATATAATAGTAAACAATCCCGCTTTCAAACATTTCACGGGCTTTCTTTTGATTGACAGCCTGCTTAACCTTAAGTTCTTTGTTTTCCTTGATACCCTGCGCCATCTTATTTTGCCGTCGCTTACTTTATGTCTAGGCTCCTTTGCGCTGATGGTGCGCGTGATGCGCTCGTCTATGTTGGAGGAGTTTAACAAAGACTATATAAAAACCGCCGCCGCCCTGGGCCTCAGTCAGAAAAGCATAATTTATAAGCACGCGGCGGTAAACGCTTTGCGCCCCGTGGTAACCCTCTCAAGCATACAATTTATACGCCTTTTGGGCGGCACGGTAATAGTGGAAACCGTTTTTGACTACCCCGGCATAGGCCGCTGGGGCGTGCAATGCGCGCAGCAGCTTGATATAGCGGGGGTTTTGGGCTTTTCGCTTATGGTGGCCTGTTTGTTTGTGGCGGGTAATTTGGCCGCAGATATTTTATACACCGCGCTGGACCCGCGCATAAGACTTTCAAACTGAAGGCGGCCGCAAAATTATGGATTATAAAAAACTTATAAAAAAACTTCTTAAAAACACAAACTTCCTTTGCGGTTTTGCCATAGTTTTATTTTTTATTCTAACGGCGCTCTTTGCACCCGTTCTTGCGCCCGCCGTTTCGCAGGACGCCTATAAAATGCCGCAGGCCGGCTACGAAGTCGCCCCGGCCGCGCCAAGCGCGCAGCATATTTTCGGCACTACGGAAAATCAATACGATATTTTCTACGGCACTGTTTGGGGCGCGCGCATGGCCTTTAAGGTGGGCGTAACGGTTGTGTTCTTTGCTTTGCTTATCGGTATTTTTGTGGGCGGGGCATCGGGGTTTCTGGGCGGCTGGTGGGACGAGGTTTTAATGCGCATGACCGACGTTATTTTTGCCATACCCTCAATGGTGCTTGCCATGGTAATTGCCGCTATGCTGGGCCCCGACTTAAAAAATATGATGCTGGCCCTTACCGTCGTTGCGTGGCCCTCTTACGCGCGCCTCATACGCGGGGACGTTTTGAGCGTCAAAGAAAGGGATTTTGTTTTGGCCGCCACCGCTTTGGGCGCAAGCAGAAGAAGAATTTTCTTTAAGCATATCCTGCCCAATATAATTTATCCAGTCGTTATAGTGGCAAGTTTGGATATAGGCTATATTGTGCTGACGGCTTCCTCGCTAAGCTTTTTGGGGCTCGGCGCGCCGCTTGGCACGGCCGACTGGGGGCAGCTTGTCGCCCTTTCGCGCAACTGGATTTTGGGCCGCCACGGCGACGCTTTGGCCTATTGGCACACCGTGGCCGTGCCGGGCGGCGCGCTGATGCTCTTTGTGCTGGGCTGGAATCTTTTGGGCGACGCTTACCGCGATATTCTGGACCCGCATATCCGTTAAATTCCGCCGAGTTCTTGGGAAGATACTTCTTAGGACAAAAAAATAAACCCCCGCGTATTAATTCGGGGGTTTAGTTAGTTAGTGACTCTTTGGTCATTTATACTATTCCTTTAAGAACTGCCGGATCAACTTATTTAAGGAGGCTTATTGCTATGACGGGGCACCGCTGCCCGCGCTCACAACACCCGCCTAAAACGCCCTTTGCAGTCTTACCGATATTATAGGCGGGGGCTTGTAATTGTCAAGGCCCACAAAAGACCTAAAACTTATTAATCTTTTGCGGGCCTCGTCGTCAAAAAAAAATAAAATTTATTTTACCTTTATATCTTTGCCTTTACCTAAAGCGTTTTGCAGTTTGGCTTTATCCGTTTTATCGTAGTGATAGGGATAAACCGCTTTTGGCTGCATTTTTTCCACGGCGTCAATGAACATAGCGTCGTCCATGGTGTACTGCGGATCGTTGGGCAGAAAAGCGACGTCAACGCCGCGCAAAAGTTCCAGCTCGGGAATATTTTCCGTATCGCCGCCTATATAAAGCCTGAAATCCCCGAAGTTAAGCAGATATCCGTTGCCCTCTCCGCGCGCATGGAAAGGTTTGCCGTCATTATTTTTACGGACGATGTTGTAAGCGGGCGTGGCGCTTATGTCAACGCCTTCAAAAACCGCGCCGTAGCCGTTGGGAATAACTTTGCCCTCGGGCAGTTCCTTCTTGGAG
>JAEWSL010000042.1 GCA_023398295.1 Elusimicrobiota bacterium
CGTATATGCTGGGGGTTATAATAATAGGGCTTGCAAGATGTATTGCCATGGTTATAGTTTGGAACTCCCTTGCCGGCGGCGATTCGGAGTACGCGGCCGGCCTTGTGGCGTTTAACAGCATATTTCAGGTTATTTTCTTTACCGTTTACGCGTGGTTCTTTATTACTTTTTTGCTTCCGCTTTTGGGGTTTGAAGGACGGGACATAGGCGTTAGTACAGCTATGATAGCAAAAAGCGTTTTTATTTATTTGGGCATTCCGTTTTTTGCGGGTATGTTTACAAGGTTTATAGCCCTTAAAACAAAAGGGGAAGTTTGGTATACTACTAAATTTCTGCCTAAAATAAGCCCGATAACTCTTATTGCGCTTTTGTTTACAATTGTAGTTATGTTTTCAATACAAGGAGGGCAGATTATAGCGATGCCTTTTGACATCGTTAAAATTGCGCTGCCGCTGTGCGTTTATTTTGTGGTAATGTTTATATGCAGTTTTCTGCTTAGCCGAAAGTTTGGGGCGGATTATCCTAAAGCCACGGCCATATCTTTTACGGCGACGGGTAATAATTTTGAGCTTGCCATAGCCGTCAGCATTGCCGTCTTCGGCATAGCCTCAAAAACAGCGTTTGCGACGGTAATCGGGCCTTTGGTGGAAGTCCCCGTGCTTATAGGCCTTGTTAACCTTGCGTTTTACTTCAGGGACAAATTTTATGCAAACCAGGCCGCGCCAAGATAACTTTTGCGGCGGCTCAATTTGCCTTCTGCCGATATCAGCCTAACCGCGGAGCAATCCGATTTTCTTAAAAGACCATTTGTTATTAATATCAGGGATTTTTACGCCGAAATTAAACCTCCTCGCCTTTGATTATGCCCTGTTTTAATAGTGTGGAAAGGGGATTGCCCCCGATTTTATTTGCTACTTTGCTACAATGATGACATAAAATGATATAATTATTTAGTTTAGATGCGCTTAAAAGTCCTATCCATTACAATTTCGGTAAGGTTGAGAAGAAATAGCTAATGAAAAAAATCATTTTTTTTGTCTTATCCTTTTTTGTTTTTTATTCCTGCGCTTTTGCGCAGCTTAAGGCAGTTTCTTGTTCTCCTTCCGGCGCGCTTAACGAAGATCTGCCCTCCCCGCAAATCAGCGTTACTTTTAATAAACCCGTTGCGGCTTTGGGCGCGCAGAATATTCTGGGCGGGGGGGAGTGCCCTGTAGAAATAGTCCCCGCTGTTGAGGGACAATGCCGCTGGGCCGGCACGCAGACGCTTGTTTTTGTACCCGCAAAACCTCTTGCGAGCGCGACAAAATATATGGTAACGGTAAAAAAAGGGATTAAATCGGCCGCAACGGGCGATATCCTTTTGGACGATTTTGTATGGAGTTTTACCACCCCCCTTCTTAGAGTTAAGTCTGCAATTCCGTATGATAGAGAAAGCTGGGTGTCTCCCGCGCCTAAGATTATGGTTGCTTTTAACCTTCCGGTAAATATAGAAAGTTTTAACAAATACACGGAAATTGCCGAAGGCAACAACCGTATTGCTTTTAGGACGCTGCCAATTACGAAAGAGCTTTTTGACACATATTTTCAATATTCCGGCGTTCCCGCCTCAAACATTGTAATGCTGGAGCCCTTAAATCCCCTTGAAAAAGGCAAGAAATATACTCTTACTCTAAAAGAAGGCCTCAAACCGCTGAACGGCGATATAGGAATGCCGCAAAATTATCTTTCAAGTTTTAACACTTACGGCCCGCTTGAACTTATCCAAACGCCCGAAAACAGCTGCCTGCCTTTTGCTCCCTTTTTAATATTTTCAAATCCCGTAAAGCTGGAGAATATATACAAAAATATTTCCTTTACTCCCGCTATAAATTTTGAGTTTAGCAACGGGGACTACTCCGGCACCCCGACTTACCTGCATTTAGAAGGCGATCCGGATAACGTTAAACGAAGTTGTTATAATATCGCCCTTGGCGAGCTTACTTTTAAGCCCGGGCAGACTTATAAAGTTAAAATAAACGGGGATTTGGAAGATATTTTCGGGCAGAAACTCGGCCGTGATATTGAGTTTGAATGGGGCAACGACGGCTATTGCCCTTCGCTTAATTTTAAGGGCGGCTTCGGGGTTTTGGAGAGCTACTTAAAACCCTTTCACCCCGTCGGCGTAGTAAACTTAAAAGACATAAAGCTTGAAAAAAAGAAAATAGATTATAATGATTTTATTCCTTTTTACAAACAATCCGAAAACTTGCATTACGGCGGAAAGAAGTTTTTGGAAGGTTCTTTTACGGAAAAATTATGGTCCCCCTCATCGGTAAGCAACGAAAAACTGAATACTTTTATTGACTTGCGCGAAGAGCTGGCCCCGCAGAAATCGGGAATAGTTTTTACCCAGATTTTAGCCCCGTGCGAAGACGAGCAAGGGTGTTGGAAAAGGTCTTTTGACGTTGTTACCGATATCGGGCTTACCATAAAAAATTCCCCTCAGGATACGCTTGTATGGGCCACGTATTTGAAGGACGGCCTTCCGGCCCAAAATAAAGATGTTGAGTTGCGCGACAGAAGCAACAGTATCATTTGGCGGGGTAAGACAGACGAAAACGGCCTTGCTATGGCCCCAGGCTGGCGGCAGTTTGGCCCGCAGAGTGAAGGTGTCCGCGAAGTTTGGGCCTTTGTAAAAGACGGAGATAATATAGCGGTAATTTCCGATACGTTTAACGACGGTATAGAACCTTACCGTTTCAATATATATTCCGACAGTTTCTATTCGTCCCAAGCCCCTTATAAAGTATTTATTTTTACTGACCGCGGGATATATAAAACCGGCGAAGAGGTTCATATTAAAGCCGTTATAAGAAAGATAAAAGGGAACTCTTTTGCCTATGCCTCAGATGTTTCTTCGGCCGATCTTATAATAAAGGATTCCCGCGGCAGGGAAGTCTTAAGCAAAACTTTGAACGTTGATAAAAATTCCGCCGCAGATTATGTGTATTCCATTCCTTCCTCGGCGTCTACGGGGCAGTATCTCGTAAGTCTAAAAATCGGGAAGCACAGTTTCTTTGATGATTTTAACGTGGAAGCCGTAAAACCTGCGGAATTTAAGGTGCAGCTCAATTCCCTTGCCAAGATTTATTTTGCAGGCGGTAAGGCTGATTTCGGGGTAAACGCGCGTTATATGTTTGGCGCGCCTCTTGACGGGGCCGAGGTTAAGTGGAATATAGATCTTTATCCTTTATCGTATACTCCCGAGGGATGGAAAGAATATGAGTTTTCGGACTCGTTTTCGGCGTATGGGGCCGACCGTCAAAGAACAGATCTTTTAACCCGCACTCTTAGGCTGGACGATAAGGGAGAGGGCGCTATCTCCGTAGATATACCAAATATTGACTATGCGGCTTCACTTTCCGCGCAGGCGACGGTTTTAAGCCCGCAAAACCAGCAGCTTTTTGCGCGCAGTTCCGTAGAAGTTTTGTCTGCAGATGTTTTTGTAGGCATAAAGAAGCCCTCTTATACTACTTCGGCGGGCAAGCCTTTTAAGGTTGATATCGTCGTCACGGACTCGCAGGGCGTCCCCCTGCCCGCCGCAGAGATAGAAGGCAAACTTGTGCGCAGAGAATACCTGGGAGCAAGAAAAACCGGTCTTAGCGGAAGGCTTGAGTGGGTAAATTCCCAAACCATAACGGAGATGAAAAAGTTTACTTTATCTGCCGCCGACGGCAAAACGCAATGGGCTTATACTCCTTCCCAAACGGGAGAATATTATATTATCTTAAAATCCAAAGATAAACAGGGCCGCCAAAATACAAGCAGCACCAGTTTTTATGTTTCGGGCAAGGGGACGGTTTCGTGGGAGCAGACCGAAGACGATATCTTACAACTTGTATCCGATAAAAAAAGCTATTCCCCGGGAGAAACGGCAAAAATATTAATAAAATCGCCTCTTAAAGACGCTCGCGCGCTTGTTACCGTGGAGCGCGAGGGCATTTTATATAAGCAGATTATAGAGGTAAAAGATAGTGCGTGGCAGATAGAAATACCCGTCTCGGAGGATTTTGCCCCTAATGTTTTTGTAAGCGTAGTTCTTGTGCAGGGCAGAACGGGCAAAAATACTTTCGCCAAAGACGGGTCGGACCTTGCAAAACCAAAAGCCAAGTTCGGCTATATAGCCTTAGACGTTTCCCCGCGCGCCTACAAACTTGATACGCAGATAAAAACCGATAAAACCTCCTACGAACCCAAGCAGGAAGTTAAGCTTGATATAAAAGTCAATAACTATGAGGGCAAAGCGGAGGAAGCGACTTTGAGCGTCTTTGCGGTGGACGAAGGCATGCTGGCGCTGGACAGGTATAATACGCCCGATATCTTCGGCTATTTTTATTCCCAAGCGCCGCTTTTTGTAAGAACGGCCGATAACAGGCTTTTCCTTATCGGGCAGCGCAGCTTCGGGGAAAAGGGAGAGAACAGGGGCGGCGGCGGATATGAATCAGACGCCGCGCCGCGCGGCGTTGATCTGAGGAGCGACTTTCGCTTTACCCCGTTTTATGCCGCAACGGTAAAAACGGATAAAGACGGCATTGCGCAGTTAAGTTTTACTCTGCCCGATAATCTTACTAAATTTCGCATAATGGCCGTTGCCGCCGCGGAAGATAAGTTCGGCTCCGCCCAAACTTACATACAAGTTTCAAAGCCTGTTGCAATAAAACCTTTTCTGCCGCGTTTTGCGCGCATAGGAGATACTTTTGACTGCGGCTTTACAGTCTATAATTATACCGAGGCGGATAATTTGGAAACCTCTTTTACTTCTACGCTTAAAGGCGGGATAATCTTTAAGGAAAACCCGCGCTCAAAAGCGGTTCTGGGCTCCGGCAAAAGCCTAACCGTAAGGGGGAAGTGTTTTGCAAAAGAAATGCGCGAGGCGGAGTTTAACTTTACCGCCCAAAACGCGCAGGGCAGCGACGGGATTAAAATTAAACTGCCCGTGCTGGGCCTCAGCGCGCAGCAGCATTTTGCAACCTCCGGCGCAACGCAGAAAGCCGAAAGCGAGGCTTTCCAAAAACCTTCCGATATTTTAGCCGATACGCCTTCTTCTCTTGAAATTACCTTAGGCTCAAGCGCGGCGCTTAACATAAATTCCGCGGCGCAGTATCTTGCAGAATATCCTTATTATTGTTTGGAGCAGCGCATGTCCAAACTTACGCCGTATATCTTCGGGGATAATAAGGGTGCTCTTGACAAAGAGACGCAGGAAAGCCTAAATAAAGTTATTGCCTACCAGGCGCCCTCCGGCGGGCTTGCTTATTGGACAAACGCGTCCGCAGGGGATCCTTATCTGACGGCGTACACGCTTGATATTCTCTTTTCCGCTAAAAAGGCGGGATACGCGGTAGATAAAGATATGGCCGGCAAAGCGCTGGCGTGGCTTAATTCTTATTTATCTTCGGCTAAGTTTACAACTTCGTATCGCTACACTTCCGTTGAAAACAATATCGCCAGAGCATACGCCGTTTATGTTCTTGCTCTTTACGGGCACAGTAACGCGGGGGCCTATTTCAGCAATATGTATTCTTTACGTCAAAATCTTTGCGCCGAGGCGGAGGTTTATCTTCTCAAAGCGGCCAATATTCTTAAACTGCAAAGTTCTTACGAAGTTTTGAAACAGGATATTTTGAATTATGCCCAAATAAGCAATACGGAAATGCACTTTGAAGCCGCTTCTAATTTATGGATATATTCCGACAACATAAAAATAACGGCGCTTGCTTTGGAGGGTTTGCTCGGCGGCGGCGGGTTTGAAGGGGATTTTAAGGCTGCGGCGTGGCTTAATAATTCTGTTAAAAATTCTCCCTCTTTTGGCACCACAACGGATAATGCTTTGGCTTTCAGGGCTTTAAGCGCTTATGTAAAAGCCAAGGAAAGCAATACTGATTTTGCCGCTTCGGTTCTGCTTAATGGCGCGCCTTTTGCCAAGGCGGACTTCCGCGGCAAAAACAATCCTTTGCGGACTTTTAAGGAAAGCTTAACGCAGTTGTTCGGAGATAAAAATATCGCTAAAGCCTATTTCTCAAAAAAGGGCGAAGGAACTCTTTATTATAAAGCGGCGTTAAATTATTATGCGCGGCCCTCGCAGGAGGCGCAAAACGCGGGTTTCGGAGTAAGCAAAACCATAATTCCCGCGGGCCCTCTGCAGGAAGGGCAGACCGTTACCGTGGAAATAACCGTTTCAAACGATCAGGAGAGGAGTTTTGTCGTAATAGACGACGCTCTTCCCGCGGGTTTTGAGGTTATAAATAAGGCGCTTGCGACGGAAGGCAGTTCCTCTTCCTACGACAAATATTCTGAGGGTTCTTACGATTCTGAGGGTTCTGGCTCAGTTCGCAGCGATTTAGTTCGCAGCGAAACTTATGACGACCATATAGCCGCCTTTGTGGACTTAATGCCTCAGGGCGAATATACTTTTCGCTATCAGGCAAGAGTCATAGCGTCAGGCGCTTTTGCTTTGCCTGCGGCGACTGTAAGCCAGATGTATGCCCCCGACGTTTGGGGACGTTCCCGCTCCGAGGCCGCCTTACAGGTAAAATGAGGCTAAAGTTAAACCGTATTTGTATCTTATCAATATTTATCTTATTTTGCGCCGCAGATTTGCTGGCCGCGGCGCAAAATACTGTTTTTGCGCCCTCGTGCGACGTTACCGACAGATACCATATTCCGTTAAGAAATATCCTCTCGGGCAAAGATAATTATTTCCAGCCGGTGGATATTGATAATGTAAGCCCTTATTTTGTGCTGGCCGTTTTGGCGGCGGAAGATAAGCGTTTTTTTGAACACGGCGGCGTGGACTTAAAGGCCATAGCCAGAGCAATGTGGCAGAATATAAGCGGGGGCAAAATAGTTTCCGGCGCCTCAACCATTACCCAGCAGCTTGTCAGCGCAAGTAATCCCAAAAACAAGAACATTATCTCAAAAATCGGGCAGGCCGCGGGCGCGCTTAAGTTGGAAAAAGAAATGTCCAAACGCCAGATACTGCAGGCCTATTTTAACACGGTAAATCTGGGCGGCAATATTTACGGGGTGGAAACGGCAGCGCGGATATATTTTAGCTCAAAGGCCTGCGCGTTATCTCTGTCGCAGGCGGCTTTTCTGGCGGGGATAATAAAATCGCCTGCGAGATATAACCCGCGTAAAAATTTTCCCGCCGCGCTCAAACGCCGCGACGCGGTTTTGGGCCTTATGTACGAAAACGGTTTCATCAACGATGAACTTTATAAAACCGCGCTTGAAGAGAAAATTGAACTGACTTCAAACCCCTCCGCTTTTACCGCCCCGCATTACAGCGAGTTTATTGCCGCAAAAGTTCCCGATTGTAAAGGGGAAATACAAACCGCGATAGACGGTAATATACAAAGTTTTATAGAAGGCCTGCTGCCTTCTTATCTTGAAAAACTTAAGACGCACCGCGTTACAAACGCCGCCGTAGTGGTGCTTGATAACGCCTCGGGCGATATACTTGCCTTTGCGGGCTCGGCCGATTACTTTAACGCCGAGGCGCAGGGCTTTGTAAACGGAGCCCTTGCCTTAAGACAGCCCGGATCTGCCCTAAAACCCTTTGTCTATGCGGCCGCGTTTGAAAACGGTTACCTGCCTTCGGATAAAATAAATGACGAAGATACTTTTTTCAAAGGCGGTTTCCGCCCGCGTAATTATGACGAAGGCTTCCACGGTTCCGTAAGTTTGCGCCGAGCTCTGGCATGTTCCTACAATATCCCCGCAGCCGCGCTTACCGACTCGCTTAGCGCGGGCAAAGTGCTTGACACTTTGCGCAAATGCGGCTTTATCTCGCTTACAAAAACCGCGCAGGAGTACGGCCTTGGCATATCGCTGGGCAACGGGGAAGTTACCCTCCTTGAGCTTGCAAACGCTTACCGCGTGCTTGCAAACGGCGGGGAGTGGAGCCCGTTAAGATACGCCCTTAATCCTTTAATTTTGCAGGAGGGTAAAGCGCGGCGCGTATTTTCCGAAGAAAGCGCGTTTATGGTAACCAATATTTTAAGCGATAATAATGCAAGAAGCCCCGCTTTTGGTTTTAACTCCCCGCTTAATTTGCCTTTTGCTTTTGCCGCTAAAACAGGGACCTCAAAAGATTATAGGGATAATATCGCCGCGGGTTACAACAGGCGTTTTACCGCCGCCGTGTGGGTGGGCAATTTCAACGGGGAGTCTATGAGAAAAGTCTCCGGCATAACCGGCGCGGCCCCGCTGCTCGGATATATTTTTATGTTTTTACAGGCGCATTACCCGCAGGAAGCGGCGGAAAATAAAAGAAATTCTTTTGATAAACCTTCCGGCATTGTCCGCGCGGAAATATGCCAGGTAAGCGGTTTGCTTGCGGGAACAAATTGTTCGTACCGCACGGAGGAAGTTTTCCCCCGGGGCAAAGCCCCACAAAAAACCTGCGGCTTGTCTAAAGAGGAGCACAGCGGCCAAAAACCGCAAAGTTCCCTGCCGACGAAGCAAGGCATATTATTCCCTTCGGACGGGGACGTCTTCAAGCTGGACCCTTCCGTCCCCGCCCGAGGGCAGCAATTGCTTTTCAAGGCCAATTTGCAAGGGAAATGGATACTTAACGGACAAGAATATAAATGCCCGCAGGAATGCTTTTGGCCGCTTAAAGAGGGGGAGTTTACCTTAGAACTTCTCACTCCCTCTAAGACATATTCCGTTAAATTTACGGTATTGAAATAAAAAGATATATTTCCTTTCTCTTTTTTGGCGGTTTTAAGTATGCAAATTGAGCCTTACTTAGGCGAAGATGGCAAAAGGCGTCCTAAAACAAACTGTCGGGTTTTAGAATAGCGGGATACTCTTCGTACAGTTGACCTTGCAGTAAGCGGCCGGCGGTTTTTTTGTTAACGCCGCCCCATTGCTTGAAGAAAAACGGAATTTTTTGAGCAAGGCATTGCTCTTTAACGCTCAAAACCCAGCTTTCCTCCATCGGGCGGGCATTTGGACCGGACTCGCCTCCTAAAATAACCCAGTCTATCCCGCGCAAATCCAAATTCGGGATATCGGATAATAATGGCTCCAGCGAGAGGAATTTTGTTTTTGCGCCGCATTTTCTAAGCAAATCTATCCTGTATTTATAGGCCGCGCTTTCAACCGTTACTCCCATTAAAATATTGGCCGCCCAAGGCAAGTCTTTATCCAGTTCCAGCAGGCGTTCGGGGCGTTTGGTAAGTATTTGATATTTGTGCCAGTTGGCGCGCCTCATTACCTCAAAAATCTTCAAAATAAACTCTTTAGGTACTTCTTTGTGAAACAAATCGCTCATAGAATTTGCAAAAATAAGGCGGGGGCGTTTCCATCGGAAAGGGATTTGCAAAGAATCCTCGTGCGGGGTTACTTCAAAGCCGTTTTCATAATGCGGCGCGCCTATGGCCTGCAAATGTTTGGCCATACGCTGCGCGTAGCAATTTTGGCAGCCTAAGGATATCTTGTTGCAGCCTGTTACGGGGTTCCAAGTCGCGTGCGTCCATTCAATATCAGAAGTATTTGCCATGCCATATTTTACTATATAACGGGTACGTTTATATGCAAAAAACGGCCATATTTATGATACCCTTTATATATATGGCGCAGTACAAAATATAGACAAAAACGGGAGGAAGCGATATGTGGCTTTTATATGTCATTGCAATAGCAGTCGGCCTGGGCATATTATATCTTTTGTGGGTTAAATCCATATCGTATGCGTTTAAGGCGAAAGATTTTTTGTTTCATATGAGTTGGGATAAAGTTCCTGCAAAAGTGCTAAAAATGTCCGTTGCGCAAGTCGGCACAAGAGGGCCTGAAATGGCAAGAATCTATCCCGACGTTTCAGAAGTGGAATATTCTTACGTCTATAAGGATAAAGAGTATATCGGCAAAGATATTATAGACCAAGCCCCCAAGGAAGATATCGGGCTTATTGTTTGGGTAAACCCCAAGGAGCCAAGCATATCCAAAATATGCAAATATAAATCGGTGAGCGATTGGACGCGCATGGAAAATATAAAACACGATTAAGCTTGTTAAGTTTATTAAACCTATTAAACCTATTAAACCAAAACTGTTCTAAGCGACTTTTGGAGCAGTTTTTATTTTAAGTTTTTGAAAGCCCCCAACTTAGCTGGGGGCTTTCAAAAACATACAACAAAAAAGGCATCTCACGTGAGATGCCTCAGTCAAATGGTGTGCCTAAGAAATAAATATTTATGGCCTAAGAGCGGGGATTATTTTTACGAGTATTTTTGCGGGAAGACATAAGCAGGGAGGGAGGTATATCGCGAGGGGGCGGCAGCCCCGAATATCCGACCGACCAAGCGACGCCGTATTACCGCAAAAGACGAAGATAAAAATGCGGCAGATGTTTTGCGCTGCGCCGGCCCTACAAGACTGCGGCTATGACGAAGAGGGAGGGGCGGGGGGAATTCCCTGCAAAACAGGCAAAAAACAGGGTAAAACGCAATTTTAAGGCCCTTAAACACCCCTTCAAAGTGTTTTTACCCCATTCCTTCCCAATACGGAATATTTATCTCACAAAAAATCCCCTACGCAACCTAACAGGGAATTAAATTATATAAACAGGCAATTTATTATTAGGAATAGGACAATATGGATGGTTTTTATATCGTGGTAGGTTTTGTTTTTAATTTTATTACTTGGGTATGGAAGCCCAAATCTAGCAAGTAAACATTTCTAAAAGATGAACTAAACCTGTGGTTCTCTGTTTTATTTGTAAAAATGGCAAAGTTTCCAGTGTGGCCGTTATCAGATACAACAAGAAGATCGCACTCATCGCATTTCTTGAGGTATTTTATGTGTTTATCATTTTTAGAGTTTATCGCCTGTTGGAGTTCTTCAACAGGGTCTTCCTTACACATTCCTGCATTGTTTATGCAGACCTCAGTATATGGTTCATTCCACCTTGTTGCAGTAACATTGAATATCTGGGTTCCCACTTCTATTCTTCTCTTTACAAGCCCAGCAGGTGTAATTTCACTTTTTGATAAAGTGTCTATTATCTTTTGTTTTATCTCTTTGTTTTTAGCTTCCAGATGCCTAAATCCCGGGTCATACGCCGCCGTAAGCAGTTCTTTATAGGTACGGGCGCACCATTTTCTTTTATCCCAAAAATCTATATTCAAACTCAAAGAAATCCCTTTGTTTTTCTTGAAATACTCGCAAACTTTGTTAGCAATAGTTATTAAGGCGGAAGTAGCTTCATATTTTTCCCTGTGGTATTGTGAGGATTTTACGATGATATTTGTTATTTCTAAGCCAATATTTTCCCCTGACTTTGTTTTAAAAACAAAATCTGGCTTCTCGCTATCTATCTTCTTAATAATCCCGTTATCATCATGCCATGCTTTTCCCTCTTTTGTTCCCATAAAAATATCAAAGTGAAGGTTTTCCTCACCTTTTTGACTGTTTTCTTTAGTGCGGAACTTCCCACATTTAAATACAACGGAACCATTTTTCATATTTACATTTCATTTCTCAGTGAGCATAGTAAAGTAGTACATTTATATAGAATAATATAATAGTATCTTCATAATTATTATATACTATTATGAGGTAATTGCATAAGGTTTGCTTCGTATATATGGTGCGTAATATGTTTGTCTGAATATTAAATTTGATTAAACCAATTCAAGTTCAATTTACTAAATAGACTCCATTTATAACAGGGCTTTAAAAAGTATAAATAAGCAAAAAACCTTTAAAAATCGTGTTAATTTACTAGAATTTAGTTAAATACGCAGGAAAAGGATTTTCCAATGAGTATAAAACCTCTTTATGATTTACTGTCTAAATTAGACGAATTAAATGCCTGTGTCAGCGATAAAAATCAGTGCTTTAAGCTTTATCCCGAAGCTTTGCCTGACATTCCTAAAGATTTTCTGCGGAAAATGCTGGATAAGTTGACCGCTGATAAGGTATTGGTTTATCAAACATGCCAAGATGACAGGAATCCTTTCCAGCCTATTATTGATAGTTTTGCCGTTTTTTCCTCTTCAAAATATGAATTCACTGTTTATAAAATAAAATTAGATCCTTCTTTTGATAAATATTACAAGAAAATAAAAACCGATTACATTAGAGCGGATAACGAGCAAAAAACTTTATCCGAAGATATTGCTTATCAAGTAGAATACGATGAAATGACTTCTCAAATAGTCTGTAATAATTTCCTGCTATCTAAGCCGCAATATGACTCTATAAATGAAATTTTTTTCCGTGCTGTATATGCTCACCCAAATTCCAGCATTAACCTTTCTGATATTGGCTTAAAAGGGAAATCTGTGCATAAAATAATTGAACAATTGGGTTTTGGCGGAGATTTAAAGAAAATATTCTTTAAAGTTAATAAAAACACGGTTGTTTTTCACAATCCCGTAAAGAGATCCACCTTAAAAGCTATAAAATTATATCCCCTTTCTATTCTCAAAAAGGGCAAATAATCCCATTTAGTGCCATTCAGTCCCATTTAATCCCATTTGTACCCAAAACCTAACTTTCCTATAAAAAAACTCCTATTATTTCTGTATCAACAGACTTAAAGGAGCCTAACTATGGACAAAAATGTCAACCTCGAAGTATCTTATATCCCTATTGATGGGATAAAGCCGTACAAAAATAACCCAAAACAGCATTGCGAAAAGCAAATCACGCAAATCATCAACTCAATTAAAGAATTCCGTTTCAATAACCCTATCCTAATTGACGAGAATAACGAGATTATCGCCGGCCACGGACGTCTGCTTGCCGCAAAACATTTAGGCCTTACGCAAGTGCCGATAATCCGTCTGACGCATCTGACAGCCCCGCAAAAACGCGCTTATCGCATCGCCGACAATAAACTTACCGAAAACGGCGAGTGGGATATAGACCTCTTAAAACTGGAGTTTAGCGAGCTTGAAAAACTTAACCTGGACTTCAGCCTTGATATCACCGGCTTTGATAATATAGAAATAGACACCATTCTCAACCCCGCGCAGGCCGACGAGAAACTGAATAATATCCCCTTTATTGACGAGAAAGAAATAGTTTCCAAACCCGGCGATATCTGGCAGCTGGGCGCGCACCGCATAATTTGCGCCGATGCCTTAAAGCAAGAAAGTTTTGCCGCGCTTATGGGCGAAGAAAAGGCGGATATGGTTTTCACGGATCCGCCTTATAACGTGAAAATAGAAGGCCATGTGTGTGGCAAAGGCGCGAATCAGCATAAAGAATTTGCCATGGCCAGCGGCGAGCTTACGGAAAGCGAATTTACAAATTTTCTTTCCCAAAATTTCGGCCTGCTTAAAGCGTTTAGCAAGGAAGGCAGCCTGCATTATATATGTATGGATTGGCGCCATACAGGCGAAATTTCTGCCGCGGGTAAAATATATGACGAGTTCAAAAACATCTGCGTTTGGAATAAGACCAACGCGGGCATGGGCAGTTTATACCGTTCCAAACACGAGTTTATTTTTTTATTCAAAAATGGCAAAACGCCGCATATAAATAATGTGGAACTGGGCGTGCACGGCCGCTACCGCACAAACGTTTGGGATTACGCGGGCGTAAACGCTTTCGGCAAAAACCGCAGTCTTCTAAAACTCCACCCGACGGTAAAACCAGTAGAGATGATTTGGGACGCTATTTTGGATGTTTCCACGCGCGGCGATATTGTGCTGGATTCTTTCTTGGGCAGCGGCAGCACGCTTATAGCGTGCGAGAAGGTAAAACGCGTCTGCCGCGCCGTGGAGCTTGAGCCGCTTTACATTGACACGACAATCCGCCGCTGGCAGGATTTGACAGGACAGAAAGCCGTGTTGCAAGGCAGCGGTAAGACGTATTCAAATTTACTGGCAGAGAAGGAGGCCCAGAATGGAAAATAATTACGAAGTAGGCTACTGCAAAGCGCCAAAAGGCAGTCAATTCAAACCAGGCCAAAGCGGCAACCCCAAAGGCCGCCCGCGCGGGATAAAAAACACGCTTCAGCTGTTAGAAAAAATATCCAATCAAAAAGTTACCGTAATGGAAAACGGCAAACAATTAACAATAACAAAAAAAGCCGCCATGCTTATACAGCTTATGAACAAAGGCGCAAAAGGCGACATAAAAGCCATCAGCACCTTGATGCCTTTTTTGCTTCAAAACGATATAAGCGAAGAGGAGAAGCAAAAATTAGTCAAAGTTCTGTCCGAAGAAGATAAGAAGATTATGGACGCGTTTTTGGAAAATAATAAATGACAGCTTCCGATATTTTTTACAGCCTGCTGCGCAGCGATTTCAAAAGTTTTGTTATAAAAACTTTTAATGAAATATCGGCAAATTCCGTCTATAAAGACAACTGGCACATAAACGTTATTTGTCATGAACTTAATGGGGTTATGAACGGCGCTCAAAACCGCCTTATAATAAATATTCCGCCGCGCTACTTAAAATCCATAATATGCTCGGTTGCTTTGCCCGCTTTTATTTTGGGCCGTAATCCGAAGACAAATATCGTCTGCGCCAGTTATTCCGACGATCTTGCCGCCAAAATGGCCCTTGACTGCCGCAAAATTATGGAAAGCGATTGGTACAAAACGGCCTTCCCGCTTGCAAGAATATCCAAAAATAAAAACGCGGTAAACGACTTTGAAACTACCGCGGGCGGAGGGCGTTTTTCCACTTCAGTGGGCGGCACGCTTACCGGACGCGGCGGGGATTATATTATTGTGGACGATCCCATAAAACCCGCCGACACAATATCTGTGACCATAAGAAATAAGACAAACGATTGGTACAGCAATACGCTTTATTCCCGTCTCAATGACAAGCAAAACGGCAAAATAATAATTATCATGCAGCGCACGCATCAAAATGATTTCACGGGGTTTTTAATGGAGCAGCCGGTCAGCGGGTATATCGCGCTCGGTGTGACCGCCTGGTCCAAGAACCCGTTCCTGGGCATGGTTGTCGGCGTCCTGGTGCGCTATTTCGGCTCCTACATCGGCCTGGCGTAATGACGAGGTACTGGTAATGAACAAAAACTGGCCTGCCACCTGGAC
>JAEWSL010000047.1 GCA_023398295.1 Elusimicrobiota bacterium
GTCCAGCCCAGAGCTTTGTAAATATTTAACTGGGCGGGAGTGTTGGAAATATGGTCGTCGCCGCGGATAACATGCGTCATTTCCATAAGATGATCGTCTATCACGCAGGCAAAATTATACGTCGGATATCCGCTTGTTTTTTGTATGACAAGGTCGTACAAATCTTTGTTTGCAAAGCTGACTTCGCCGCGGATTAAATCGTTAAAGACGGTTTCCCCCTCCGTAGGCATTTTGAAGCGCACTACATATTTTCTGCCCTGCGCTTCAAGCGCGGCCTGCTGTTCTTTGGTTAAATTGCGGCAGGCGCCGCCGTAGCGCGGAGGAAGATGATTCTTTTGAGCTTCCTGACGCATCTGCTCAAGCTCTTGGGGCGTGCAGTAGCATTTGTAGGCTTTGCCTTCGGCAAGCAGCCTATCAATATATTTTTTGTAAAGCCCATCGTCGGCGCGCTGCGCCTGATAATAGGGCGCGTGCGGGCCTTTTATTGTGCCCTCCGGCATAGGGCCTTCGTCCCAATTAAGGCCCGCCCAAAGCATACCGTCAAAAATGGCTTTTACGGATTCTTCCGTAGAGCGTTCTTCATCGGTATCTTCAATTCTCAAGATAAATGTGCCGCCCTCTTTTTTTGCAAATAAATAATTAAATAAAGCCGTCCTCAACCCGCCGATGTGCAAATGCCCAGTGGGCGAGGGCGCAAAACGTACTCTTACTGACATAAAAAAACCTCTCTTATCTCGTACAAAGTTAACAAATATATTATACTATTATTAAAAGTATTTTTTGGAAGGAGGCTCTATGGCTCTTCGTATAATAGTCACAGGCGGAACTTTTGATAAGGAGTATAACGAGCTGACGGGAGAATTGTTTTTTGCCAAAACCCATTTGAGGGAAATATTAAAACTCGGGCGCTGCAAACTGCCGGTAAAAATTACCCCGCTTATGCTTAAAGACAGCCTTTTTATGACGGAAAAAGACCGCGCTTTAATCCTTAAAACCTGCCGCGCGTGCAAGGAAAAAAATATAGTTGTAACTCACGGCACCGATACCATGGAACAAACGGCCCTTTATCTGGGAGATAAAATCAAAGATAAATCCGTGGTAATTACAGGCGCTATGATACCCTATAAATTCGGCGCGTCCGACGGTATTTTTAATCTTGCCAGCGCCATGGCCTTTGCCCAGGCGCTAAAAGGCGGCGTTTACGTGGCCATGAATGGCAAGCTTTTTACTTACGACAACGTTTTCAAAAATAAACGACGCGGAGTGTTTGAAAGCAAAAAATAATGTTCCTGCTGATAATAATATGCGGATTGCTGATAATGCAATATACGCCGCTGGCTTGGTATGCCGCCGCCCTGCCCAAAGGGGAGGCCGTTTCTCTTTGGCTTAAAATACTGCCCGTTTTAACCTCAATACTGTTTTTTGCGGCACGGTGGCTTAACCGCCTGTACAGAACGCAGCTCACGGAAATGCTGGTAAACTGCGCTTATTGCTTCCTGGGTTTTATTTTTATCTTATTTAGCTTTTCGGTAATTTTAATCTACGCAAACATAACTATAAAATTGCTGCATATTGCGCGGCCGTCTTCCCTTTCTCTTGTGCGCCTGGCGCTAGGCGCGGCGGTGCTGTGTTCGGTTTTTGCTTTTATAAATGCGCACAAAACGCCTAAGGTAAGGGTAATTGCCGTATCTTCGCCTTTAATGCAGGAGGGCAAAGAGATAAAAATTATCCAGCTGTCCGATATGCATTTGGGCGAAAGCGTAAGCGTGGAACAGCTTGAGAGGCTTGTCAAAAAAATTGAGCAGATTAAACCAGATTTGCTTCTTTTTACCGGCGATATCTTTGAGCATTCCAACAACAAAACCGAGCGTTTTATTGAACTCGTAAAAAGCATGAGCGCGCCTTTAGGCAAATTCGGCGTTTTGGGCAATCACGAGTATTACAGGGGCGGGCAAAGGAGCGAAGACTTCTTTGCCAAAAGCGGCCTTGAACTTATAAAAAATTCCTCGCGCGAAACAGGCGCTTTTAACATAATAGGCGTAAATGATATAAGAACCGCAAATTTAAGCAAAGAAGACTTTGTAAAAATAGTAGAAGAAAATGTTAAGGCGGACAAAATAAACATTCTTCTTTCCCACACACCTTATTATTTTGACGAGGCCGACGCTTCCGGCGTAAACTTAATGCTAAGCGGGCATACGCACAGAGGGCAAATTTGGCCCTTTGAGTATCTTAACCATATTTATTTTGACGACGTTTACGGCCCGCGAAAAGGCAAAGCGGGCGGTCTTTTATATGTAACCTCCGGCGCGTTTTACTGGGGCCCGCCGATGCGTTTCTTGACGGATAACGAAATACCTTTAATTACTTTTTCGGGACAAAATAAAATCCGGCGGGCAAAGAGTTTATGAAAAAATTATTGCGCTCTTTTATTTGCTTTCCCGCCATAATTTTGACGGCGGCGTTTGCGTTTGGGCAAAACAGCCTGAAAGAAGTTTTAAGCGCGCTTCCCGTCGCGCAAAATGAGCTGAAGGAAGCGTCCCTCCCCGCCGAAGAAGACGAAAACGATATCCTCGCCGAAGAGTTTATGAACAGACAGAAACCAAAAAGATTTCTACCCTCGCAAACAGCGCCGGCAAAAGAAGATTTTGAAGCTGTTTCTTATTTGAGGCAGAACGCTTTGATTAGTTTTGACTCCCTCTCTTTAGAAGAAAAACTGGCGCAGACTATAGTTATATCAACCGATATTGATAATATTTCCAAATACGAAAACGCCATAAAACAAGGCTATGTGGGCGGAGTGCTGATCCAATGGGGCAACTATTCTGCGCGCCAGACTAAAAGAGCAATAGCGCAAATGCAGGCATGGGCGCAGCAAAGCCCCTCAAAAATACCTTTGCTTATTTCCATTGACTACGAGGGCGGCACCGTTTATACCCCCGTTACGCTGGGGCTGCCCTATCTGCCTACCAATATGATGCTTGCCGCCGCAAAAAACGAGGGCGATACCGCCGCCCTTTTTTATACCGCAGCCCAAGTCCTTAAATACATAGGCGTGCATATTAACTTTGCTCCCGTTTTAGACGTGAATATAAATCCTGATAATCCCATAATAGGGGTGCGCTCTTTCGGCGACGACAGCCAAACAGTTTCGCTTATGGGCGCAGCTTTAATTGAAGGCCTGCAAAAAGGCGGCGTTATGGCCGTGGCAAAACATTTCCCCGGGCACGGCGAAACTAAAACAGACTCCCATATGGATTTACCCTATTTCAGTTTAAGCAAAAAAGATTTTTACAAAACCCATCTGCCGCCTTTTAGGACGGCAATCTCAAAAAACGTGGCCGGCGTTATGACCGCGCATATAGTTTACGGTTTTTTAGATAAAGATAATCCCGCCACTTACTCAAAGAATATTCTTACCAAACTGCTTAAAGAGCAAATGGGCTTTGAGGGCATAGTGGTGTCCGACAGCCTTGATATGGGCGGGGCTACAAAAACAAGCGATTTGCAAACTTCCGCCGCGCGCGCCCTTAACGCCGGCGTTGACATGCTGCTTATAAGCCGCAGCGATCCGCAAAAGGCGCACGGTTTCCTGATGGACTGCGTGCATACCAAAGTGCCCAGGCGGCGCGTTGAGGATGCGGCAAGAAAAATCTTTGCCCTTAAAGAGAGGCTGGGGCTTGTTGACATATCAAAGCAGGCGCCGCCGCTTAAGAGCACGCTTCCCTCGTTTAATTATTATGCCCAAAAAATAACCGAGGAAGCCATAACAAAAGTGCGCGCGCAGCAGGGCATCATACCTTATACCAAAAAGACCGCCGCCAAAACGCAAGCAAAAACTGCGGAAGGGAAATATAAAGTGGGCGCGCAGCGCGGGACAAAAAAGCCAAAACTTTGCGCGGTATTTTTCTCCCCCTTGCGCTTTGCCGACCAGCTGCCCTATTTCCGCGCGCCGTTTTTGGAAAAAGGCTGGGACGCGCAATATTATAACGCTATGCTAAGACCTTCTGAAAACGATGTAAAATATATAGAAAAATGTATGCAGAATGCGGACTTGACGGTGCTCGGCAGCCTGCAGTGGGCCGATAAACCTTACGCCGAACAGAAAAAAACCATTGATAATTTGTTGACAAAAAACCAGGATATAATTCTGCTTTCCCTAATGAGCCCTTACGACATAAAATTCTATCCGCAGGCAAAAAACATCATTGCCGTATACGGCGTAAATAAAATCTCCGCGCGCGCCGCAGCCGACGTTATCTTGGGCAATATTGAAGCAAGGGGAACCTTGCCCATCAAACTTTAACTGCCCTTTTGATTTGCTTTTTGCCCGTCCCGCGTTTTGGGAAATTACTTCGTAATGTCAATGCCCTGCCAGCGTCTGCTTAAAAAACGCCACATCATAATTGCGCCGGTGCTCCAGGCGTAAGCGGTTATCCAAAACCAGACGCGGCCTATGCTCATATGCAAAACATTTACCATAATATAGCTGCCGATAACTAAAAATAAAGAGGCCGCTATCATGGCTTTCATATGAAACTTAGTGTCGCCCGCGCCTTTAATGGCGTCGCCGAAAGTAAGATAAGCTAAATCCCCCAGAGTAAACAGACAAAGCAATTTAAGAAGAGGCCGCGCCGATTCCAGAACCGAGCCCATGGCCGTGCCCGCCACATCGCGCGAACCGGCAAAGAGCTGCACGAAAAAATCGGGAAAAAATAAAAAGCAGACTATCATGAAAGCAACATAAACGCTGCCTATCTTAAGAGTGTTAAAAGTGCTCTTTATCCCGTAATGCAGCTGCTTTTTACCGACGTACTGGCCCATTAAAATCTGGTTTGCCAAAGCAAGCCCCAGCATAGGCATAAACACCACCGACTCCAAAGTTAAAACTATATTGCTTGCCGCAAGCGATATCTTATCTATATTGCCCGTAAAAAAAGCGAAAACCGAGAAAGAAAAAATATCCATAAAAAAGCCAAAGCCGTTGGGCAGCCCGTATTTTATAAGACGAAGGGCAAATTTTTTATTAAAACCAAACAGTTTGCCCGTCCTGAATTTGCGTCTTATCTGCGGGCTTAAGATAAGCGATAAAAATATGGCGGTAATAACAATATTGCTGATAACCGTAGAGTAAGCCGCGCCCCTTATGCCCTGCTCCTGAAAACCAAACTTGCCGAAAATCATAGCGTAAGTCAAAAACACGTTTAGGCCGTTGCCGAGCAGGTTTACAATCATCGTAACAGCCGTCTTTCCCTGGCCGGAAAAAAAGGCCGCCAGCGCGTTGTTTACAACCACAAACCCGCCGAAGAGAGCAAGAATGGTAAAATACTGTTTCTCAAGAATTTTTATCTCGGGCGCGTGGGCGGATAAACTGATAATATAATTGCCCAAAGGCACGAAACACGCGATAATTACGCCCGAGAGCGCCCCCAAAAGCACGCCCTGCCATAAAGCAACGCTTAAACTTGCGTAGCGTTTCTGCCCGTAATAGTTGGCAATGAAAACGCTTGTGTATCCGCAAGTGCCCATAAAAAAAGATATTATGGCAAAAGACATTATGCCCGAAGGCAGGCAGGCCGCCAAGGTATCGGCGGAATACCAAGCCAAAAACATTCTGTCCACAAACTGCATAAGGCTTGAGGACGAGGTGGTGATAATTAAAGGCAGCGCAATACGCAGCAAAAGGCTTATTGAGCCGTCTTCCCCCTTAACGGGTTTTGACAAAAATTTAAGCATAAAAAAATATGAAACGCGGGCAAAGAATAAGAAGGGCAAGCAAGGACAAAAAAACTGTGTGCATATCAAGAAATACGCACACAGTCGTTAAGTCAAAAAAGTTTTATCTCTTAGAGACTTTTACAGCTTTGGGACCCTTATCGGATTCCACGACTTCAAAAGTGACTTCTTGACCTTCAGCTAAGGTTTTGAAACCGTCGCCTTGAATTTCCTGATAGTGCACAAAAAGGTCTTTAGAACCGTCTTCAGGGGTAATAAACCCGTAACCTTTTTGATCGTTAAACCACTTCACTTTACCGTTTGCCATGTTTACATTTACTTCCTTTTATTGGACTTAGTCTCTCAGAGACCATAGAGGGATATCCCTCAAATAAATTATACAATAAAAAACATAAAAAGCGCAATATATTTTTTTTATTTCTTTGAGGGGCCGGTTTTCCTCGCTAAAATATACCTGAGAGCGGCGGCCTTCGTCTTAATTTTGCCCTCCACCTGGGCAAGCGTAACCTCTTCAAGCAATTTGCCGACCTGGGGGGAAGGCTCTATCTTCAAAGCTCTCATAACATCGTTGCCGTTTATCAAACGCTCCGGTTTTATTACCGTTGAGGACTGCTTAAAATATTTTTGCAACAGGAAATTTATAAGTTGCATATGCCGCAAAGTCTTGCCTAGGTTGCCGTCCTTTTTGCCTTCTTCAATGGTAATTATCGGCTTTGCGCTTTTTTTGAGCAAGCTCTTAAGCTGCCGCGGCGTTACGTAACTTGCGTAATCGGCCCAGCATAAAAGAAGCATAGGCAGCGCCGCCTCCCCAAGTTCCTTAAAAAATTTGTAGACGCCTTTATCGGTAATAATTTCATTGCTGGCCAAATTGCTGGGCCGCAGATGAAATTCTATCATCCTGCAAATAAGTTTCTGCTCGGCGGAGCTGTACTTAAAACGCGCCAGAATCTCTTTGGCCATTTGCGCGCCGCGCTCTTCATGATAAAAAAATCTCAAGCGGCCGCGCATAATTTTTGCGGTGGCCGGCTTTGCTATGTCATGCAATAAGGCCGCCATCTTATAGAGCGCTTTATCCTGCGCAAGCGGCAAAAGTTTTTTGTAATATTTCGGAAATACTTTTTGCAGATTATCAAGCAGATATTCCATGCGCTCCAAAACAAGCAGCGTGTGCGCCCAGACGCCAAGTTCTCCGTAGTAGCAGACGGCGCAGGTTTTCTGCTCTTCTATCTGCGGCATAAGCGCGCTTAAGAGTTTTTGCTCCTCCATAACCTTAAAAGTTTGGGCGGAGGACGCGCAGACAAAGATTCTTTTGAACTCTTCCTGCACTCTTTCTCCGGCGGGTTTTGTTATCTGCGCGCTTTGCTTTTTTATTTCCGCAAGGGTGGCTTTGTCAACGGTAAAATTAAGCTCGCTCGCTGTCCTAAAAGCGCGTAAAAGGCGAAGGGGATCTTCTTCAAAAACTTTTTTTGACGTCATTTTCACAACGCGCGTCTTTAAGCCCCCGAGTCCGCCGCACACGTCAATAATATCTTTTTCAAAAACCTTTATCTTAAAGGCAGGCGCGCCATTTATTTTTTTGATTTCTATCTTCGGATTGCGGCCGGTTTCCAAGGCAAAGGCGTTTATGGTGAAATCGCGGCGTTTTAAGTCTTCTTTAATATTTTCGCCGGTTAAAGCGCAAAGGTCTATTTGTAGGCCGTCTTTTCTCCTGACGCGCCAAACGCAGAAATTTTCGTCCATTTCAAAGGCGTCGGCTTTAAGGATTTTTGCAAGTTTCAGGGAAGCTTCTTTCACGTCGGCGCGCGGCAAGGCCAAGTCTATGTCGCCGCTGAAGCGCTTAAGAAGGCCGTCCCTCAAACTGCCGCCGACATAATAAGCCCGCGGCGCGCAAGCCGATATAATTTTGCCTAGATTTACGGACATTAAAATTTATCCTCAGGCTGCGGCAATTTCCTCTTTTTCTCTTTCTTCCGAAGCGGCTACGCGCGCCTTATATTTTTCTATGGCGTCTTTGCGCAGCTCCCTCTTCAAAATTTTGCGCAGGGAGTTTTTGGGCAGTTCGTCCATAAACTCAATGTCGCGCGGCCGTTTGTAGTTATCAAGATTTGTTTTAAGAAATTTCCTGAAGGCGGCTTCGTTAAACTCCGCCCCGCGTTCCTTTGCAACGTAAAGTTTTATAAATTCGTTGCCGTGACCGTCGGGCACGCCCACCACCGCACACTCTGCCACGCCGGCAAATTCGTTTATGACATGCTCCACCTGGGCCGAAAATACTTTAAGCCCTTTGATGATTATCATATCTTTCTTCCTGTCGCGGATAAAGATAAAACCCTCGTCGTCAAGCACGCCGATGTCGCCTGTCTTAAACCAGCCTTCCTTGTCAAAAGCTTCCGCCGTGGCGGCCGGATTATTAAAATAGCCCTTGAAAACATTTTCGCCTTTCGCGCAGATTTCGCCCTCAACATTACGCGGGAGTTCGTTGCCGTCATCATCTACAATTTTGACTTTAACATAAGGCAGATTTATCCCCACGGAGCCGCCCTTGCGGTTCTCTTCCGTATTGACGCTGATAATCGGGCTTGTTTCGGTAAGGCCGTAACCCTCAAGTATCGGTATGCCAAGCTGCTTTTCAAAGTGGTCCTGCGTTTCTCTGTTAAGCGGGGCCGCGCCGGAAATGCAAAAGCGTACTTTTCTAAACGCCCAGTATTGCAGATAAAGCCTTTTTAACCCTTTTGCTTCTTTGGCAAGAACATTATAAAGCTGCGGAACGGCAATCATTATGGTCACCTTTTCGCGCCCCATAAGATGCAGCCACGCCGAAGCCGGCGTTATATTGCCCATAATTATAACTTTTACGCCTAAAGTAAGAGGAATTGCTATATTGGCCGTCCACGCCAATGTGTGAAACATAGGCAAAATACAAAGGAAGGCGTCTTCATCGGTAATCTTAAAGCAGACTATCGTGGACTGTATATCAAACATTATATTGCTGTGCGTAAGCATAACGCCCTTGGGCAAACCCGTAGTGCCCGAAGTATAAAGAAGCATAGCCACATCTTCTGGCGAGGTGGCGCAAGATAAAGTTTCCGTATTAAACTTGCTTTCTTTGACAGCGGGCCAAAAAAGTCTGATGTTTTCGTCCTTCAAGTCCGCTGCGGAAGAGGGAATTTCATCTATAGAAAAAATATATTCAAAAGAGGGTAAATCTTTTTTTATAGCCGCGTAGTGGGGCAAAAACTCCCCTTGCGTAACAACAGCTTTTACAGAGCAGTCGCCCAATATAAATTTCAACTCTTCCGGCTTTGAAATCATAAAATTTATAGGCACCGATATAGCGCCTATCTTATAGAGAGCGTAATTGGTAATAACCGCCTCAACGGAGTTCCTCAGGGCAAGGGCAACTTTATCGCCCTTTCGGACGCCGTGCTGCCAAAACATATCGCTGGCGCGGTCTACCGTCATAAGGAGTTCATGGTAAGTCCAACTTTTACCGTTATAGATAACGGCGGCGGCTTCAGGCTTGCGGTAGGCGCTGCGCGTCAGGGCGCTGTAAAGATCCGTATGTCTGATAATCATATGTTTTTATTTTACCATTTTTGCCAAACCTTAACAATTTAACGGCCATCCCTCTTGCGTATTTGCCGTTTTTTAATTACAATTAAGTTCTATGGCCGACATTTTGAGAATTGAGCATATCAGCAAAACCTTTGAAGGCGGCTCCCCCCTCTTCAAAAGGGCGGGCACACAGGCTCTTAAAGACATTTCCTTTACCGTGCGCGAGGCGGAAAGTTTTGCCCTCACAGGCCCTTCGGGCTGCGGCAAAAGCACTTTGGCAAAAATAATACTCGGCCTTGAAAAAGCAGACAGCGGCAAAATATTTATAGACGACAAAGATATAAGCCTGCTTAAAAAACGCCCGCTGCGCGCCCTGCGCGCTCAAGTGCAGATAGTGTTTCAGGATCCCTATTCCTCGCTGGACCCGCGCATGACCGTAAAAGATATCTTGGAGGAGCCTTTCCTTATCCATAAAATCCCCTGCGGCAAAAATAAAATAAACGAACTTTTGGACACCGTAGGGCTGCCCTCTACGGCGCGGGAAAAATATCCTTACGAGTTTTCCGGCGGGCAAAGACAGCGCATAGCCGTAGCCCGCGCCCTTGCCTTAAACCCGCGCGTACTTATTGCCGACGAAGCCGTAAGCGCGCTGGACGTTTCCATACAGGCCCAAATATTAAATATGCTCAAACAAATAAAAGAAACGCGCAACTTGACGCTTATTTTTATCTCCCATGATTTGGCTTTATGCAAATTCCTATGCACCAGGGCCGCCGTCTTAGACGGCGGCTCTTTGGCCGAACTTGCTCCCGTGCGGGAACTTTTTAGCAACCCAAAAAGCGAGCAGACAAAACGCCTTTTGGCAGCCGCGGCGCCCTTGACTTTAGGCAAATTCAAAAGCGCCGGCGCGGTTTAAGAAATAATGATAAGGAGATTGTAATGACACCTAAAATAAACTACCAAAGAATGCTGGACACTTTTATTAAGCTGACAAAAGTGTGCGGGCCTTCCTGCGACGAAGGAAATATAGCAAAAGCCGTTGAAGCGGAACTTAAAAAAATAGGCTGTAAAACCGCCTATGACGATGCGGGCAAAAAATTCGAAACCAGCGCAAAAGGCAATTTAACAGCGTCCTTTAAGGGCACGGTAGAAAGCGCGCCCTTTGTGCTTGCCGCGCATTTGGACACCGTAACGCCCTGCAAGGATATTAAACCAGTAATAAAGAAGAATATGGTATTTTCCGACGGGACCACAATTCTCGGCGCAGATGACAGGGCCGGCATCGCCATAATAATTGAAGTTATGCGCGCCTTAAAAGAAAGCAAAGCCAAATATCCGCCGGTGGAAGCCCTTTTTACCCTCTGCGAGGAAACGGGCATGTACGGTTCAAAAAATATTGACATCAAAAAACTTAAAGGCCGCGAAGGCATTATCTTAGACAGCGAAGAGCAGGATTTCCTTATTATCGGCGCGCCTGCCGCAGTTACTTTTAACGTTAAGATAAAGGGTAAAGCCTCCCACGCTGGCGCCGCGCCCGAAAAGGGTGTATCGGCAATTGAAATGGCGGCTTACGCCCTTTCAATAATGAAACTGGGCCGGATAGATTTTGAAACTGTGGCCAACTTCGGCATAATAAACGGCGGCAGCGCGACAAACGTTGTCACGCCCGAGCTTTTTATGCAGGGCGAGGCAAGAAGCAGAAATATGGCCAAACTCAAAAAACAGGTGGCGCATATGAAAGACTGCTTCAAAAAAGCAGAAAAGAAATTTATCAAGAAAATTGACGGCAAAGTCTTCAAGCCCGCAATAGAAGTTGAGGTTAAAGAGAAATATCCCGCGCTTAATATACCGCCAAAATCGGCATTAATTAAACTTATCTGCGACTCGGCAAAAAAGCACGGCCTTAACCTTAAAACCGCTTTAAGCGGCGGCGGGTTTGACGCAAATATATTGTTCTCAAAAGGCCTAAATACCCCCATTATAGGCATAGGCTACGGCAAAGAACATACGACCGAAGAATTCTTGGACCTTAATATCTATAACAAAGCGGCCGATATTACCCTTGAGACAGCCTTAAACTATAGAAAATAAATATACTGCATGATAAGACAGGCGCGTATTTTTTAATACGCGCCTGTTCTTTGCCCTGCTGATATTGCCGTAGGTCCAATTGACTGTATTGGATAGGTCTTTTTTCCCTTGTGCCGCAATTATGCTAATGATATTCTAAGGTATAGGATATATGAGTATATGTCCATATTTATGTATTACAGATATATGTTAAAGAAATTTATCGCGGCGCTTTTATCTTTATGCCTTGTTTACCCTCAAGCTTTAGGGCAGGTTTTGCTTTCGGAAAAAAACTCAAAAACTTATATTGACACTTTTAACCAGACGCGCGCCGACCTAAGCGGCAAGCTTAACGAAATGGCCGCAAAAAACACGCAAACCACCATCGCCCGAAAGAGCATAGGCGAAATAGCGCAAAAATTATCAGAACTGGCCGCCCAATCTTACGATTCCCAAAAAACCGAAGAATTTAACGTCCTCTTAAACGCGCATCTTAAACAAGTGGCCGAAGCGATTAAAAATAATAACGAGGACGCAAACGTTTTATACGGCGTTGTGCTGCCGCAAATGTACCCGACAAATAAAATTTCGGGCGCGGCGCGTCAAGAAGTCAAAAAAATATATGCAAATGTTTGGGAGCAATGCCGCCAAAATCCCGCCGATAAAAACTGCCCTTTTGAAAAGCTGGGCACCTCATTTTTAATGTTATCTCTGGATGAGGATAACCCCGTTTCCGTTGAAAAACTGACCGGATTTGTCTTAAACAAAAACTTAGACGAACCGCAACGCCAAGAACTTTTGCAATACGCCGCCCCGATATTTGCCTACGGGAACAACAGGCAGGAATTAAAAAAAATAATAGAAAATTTAACGAGCAGAACGCCCTCCATTAATCTTGAGGAAGCCTATTTTGACCCTTTTAGTTACGTTAAAGCTTTGGATAATGTTTACAGATTTAACAAAGAAACTATCCTGCATAAAGACGGCGCGGTTGAAGGCGCAAAGGCCTATTTCAAGGAACCTTTTGCCGAATATCAGTATTTGCCCAAAGAAACCAGCGTTTTAATTGAGCTTAATAAAGAAAAATTAGCCAAGATGCAAAGCAATCTGCAAAGGCAAAAAGACGAAGCAAAACCGATTATAAAGGAAAATGCCGTTTTAGACGAAATATTAAAATACGCCTTAACCAAAAGTAAAGCTACGCAGGAACCTTACGCTTTAGTTCAAGCCCTTAAGGCTTACGCGGATTTCTTTGGGGACACCGAACAAAATTGGAAGGACGCTTTTGCTTATATTTATACTTTGCCGCTAAACTCTTCCCCCGCGGCGGAAATGTACCGCGTGGCAATCGTGGGGGAACTGGCCGCTTTTGCGCCGGCGGGCATGGGACAAAGGGACGAATTTAAGAAATATTTTTCCGCCGCGCTCAGCAACGCGTACTTTGAAACAAAGCGCAGCAAATATATAAAGGAGGAGGAAAAAGCCCCCCTCCAAAACGCTTTGGCCGAAAGTTATTTTTTGATAAACGGCATTTACACAGATAATGCGCAGATAGTAAGTTCAGGCGGAATCAGGGCGGAAATACGCTCCACAAACAAAGAAAAAAATTTATGGGCTTCCTTAGTTGACGTTAAGGATTCCCCCACCGAATCGGCGTTAAATTTATGGATGTTCCTTTCCCTTGCAGGCGGGCTTGTAAAAAGCTCCAACCGACTGCTGCCTAAACTTGCAATAACGGCAAAAAGCGCCTACGCTTCCTTAGGCGCAAAAAGTATTGCGGCTTATACCCAGAGAACAAAAAGAATTTACGGCGCGCTTAAATATTTGTCCCAGAAAAATCAAATGCCGCTTGCGCAGTACGCTCTCAAAAACGCCAAATACCGCAACGCCATGAAAATAGCCGAAAAAGGCGGCATAAAAATGGTTGAGGGCATGCCGACAGGAGAATACTTTGCCTCTCCCTATCTTACCTCCGCCAAAGCGCCAGAAATACTGCGAATATCTAAAGATATAAAGCAAGCCTCTTCTTTGGGCCTAAGCGCTTTGGGCAAAGGCGGGACTGTGCCCACCCTCCTGAAAAATAAAGAGGAGGCGGGGCTGATTTATTCCTACGCAGACGATTACAAAAACGGCCTGAATTTATCAAAATACGAATTGACGGTCAATAACATAAAGAAAAATGTAACGGCCGTTTCGCTCAACGTAAACGCGGCGGGCGCGGCCGCACAAGACGCGGCCGCCGCAAACACCGCAATACCGCAATATTCCTTTAACCTGCCCAGAAGCGTTTTATATTCCTCAAAAACAAAAGGCTTAATAGGGCTAATGCAGAACGAAGCCTTCGTAAACGATTACAGATACCTGAATAAACTTTATAAAACCGCGCTTGATAAGGGAATTTCATTTTACAACCCTATAAAAGGCAAAATCTACGGCGACGATTTATCTTTTTTCCCCAAAGAGGGTTTTATCTATAAAACAAAACAAATAGCCGGACGCCTGCCCTCCGCGTTCAACGCACAAAAGCCGAGTTTTTTTACAAATTTCCTAAGCAAAGCCACAGGAAAAGGCGGGCTCTTCATACCCGGCAGTCCGCGCAATACTTTTATAAAAATGTCTTCGGGGAACAATCCTTTTCTTATGCCGATGAAAGACTTTGATCATTCCGATATAGTGTTCCTGGCTAAGGATAACTTGCAGTTTTCGCTGATGAAAAATACTCTTTCGCAATGGTATTTTAATGCAAAAGCGCTTTGGCTGCCGTCAAATCCAAATATCGCAAATTCCGTCTTAAAAGTAATTACGCCGCAAAATGCCGAACTTTCCGCTACGGTCATAAACTATGAGGGTATCCCTTTTGTAATAACCAGCGGGCATAATATGGCAGAAGGCTCTTTTGTTACCTTAAAAACCAATAACGGCAATTACTACACGGGGGCCGTCCAAACGCTTAATAAACAGAGAATGCAGGACGTAAGCTTAATAGAAATTGCCGACGCAAAAGCAAATAATTTTTGGAATGAGGTCGGCAAAGGTTTCCCTCTTTATCTGGGAGTAGTGCCAGCAGGCTCAAAAATAACCACTTACGGCATATCAAATGATAAAGTGCAGGCAAGAAAAGCCTACTACGAAGGCTTAAGCGAGGGCCCCGCCATTATGCACCGCAGCACCTATAACGCTAAAATGGGGTTTTGCGGAGCCCCCGTTTTCTATACCGATTTACTGGGCAACTCCCATCTGATCGGCATACATCAGGGGCACGATTTTGCCCGTCCGCTGACTTTGCAAAAATGGCTTAACAAACCTTCCTCTTTGCAGGTTACGGCAAATTCCATAGCTAATTTCTTTGACACTAAGGTGCTGCCGCAGATACCCGACATAAGTATAAAAGAGCCGACGCAGCTTTGGAAGACAAATCCAAAATTCAGAAATCAGGGACTGCGCTTCCCTCTGCAAAATGAAAACCCCTTTGAGCCCGGACTTTTTGAGGACGCCAAACTGCCGTCTTTGAAAAAAATATTGCGCAATCTTGATAAAAATAAAGATTTGTATTATCAAACTGTATCGGCTTTAGACTTGAACGCAACGGATTTCCCCCTGAACTCTTCAAACATATCTTATTTTCCGTTTCTGCTGGACATTTTATACAGACTAAATATGAGCATAGCCGTTAAACCGTTAAATTTTATGTTATCAGTTCTTCTTTATCCAGATTTTTTCCAGAATATGAATAATATCTCAAACCAGGCAAATATAATGAATAAAGCTATGGATAAACTTTACTCTTCCATTTCAACAGGCGAACCGAAATCTCTTTATCAAAACTTTACCTATACGCAAAACGCGCTTGCTACGGAAATATTGAAAAGCCCCTTTTTGGCTCCGCAGGTAATGCCTCCTTTGACGCAAACCCCCAAACCGCTGACAAGAGCGCAGAAACTTTTGAGCAATTTAAGAGCGCAATATGCTAAACTTCCCGCGGCGGAAAACGCCGAGCTTTCGCCTTTTGAAAAAGCAATGGCAAAAGCAACCGTAAGTATGCAATATGAAGTGCCGACAGCAAAAACCCTCTACGACACAACCTTTATGCGCCACGAATTTAACGGCGTGCTTGCCAAATTCCTCTTTACTTTAGACAACGGCATAAGAGTTGCCGTGCCGACTTTGCTTTCCACTGGACATCCTTTTATCAATAGCGGATTTTCAGCCCCTCTTTCCGAAAGCAATATGCTGGAAAGAATATTTAATCCTTCCGCTTCTTCCTTAAGAATAAAACCTTTTGAAGGGAAATCTTGGCACAAAGCCAAACTGAAATCCTATAATACTTCCGAAGATCTGGCGATAATTGATATAAATAATCCCTCCCTCCTGGAGAGAGGAAATATAATCCCCGCCGAGATTGGAGGAATTTACGACATGCCCTCCGACGTATATTCCTTCGGAAATGTTGCGGGCAAACCAATAAATACGCAAGGCGTCCTGCGCGGCATGCACGAGCAGCACCTGATATCCTCTTTAATGACAATGAAGGGACTCAGCGGAAGCGGGTTGTTTAATCAAGACGGCAAGTTGATCGCTTTACATGACGGCAGCTTGTTTGCAAATGACCTAAACGATAGAATAAACGAAATAGGTTCCCTGATATATAAGAACCCCAAATTTGCTTATCAGCTGCGGGATATAAAAGATATTAACTCCTCCTTTACGCCTATGGAAAAAATACGAAGTTTTGTTTATGACGAACTTAAATCCAGGATAGAAACCTTAGTAACTAAATATCTGCCCGCAGATATTGCAAATAAGCCCAATGTAGAAATAACCTTCGGCCTCAATGCGACCTCAATAAAAAACATATCGCTTGGAACGGCCCGCCAAATACCGCAAAAACCGAGTTTGATTCTTAAGCGTTTATCCTTCAATAAACCCATGACAAAACAGCTTAATTCTTTGCAAACGCCAATCGGCAAAAAGCCTTCCGATAATTACAGCCAACTGTCTTTGTTCGGGGAGGAGCCTCCCCCTGCGCAATCTTCTGCAAATTCTGCCCCGCCGATACCGCAGACGCCAAACACCGTCGTAGGCAAACATATTATACCGCCGCCCGCTTATTATCCAAAAACGGGATTCTCGCCCGACGCGCTTGATTTGCCGCGCGGCATACCTTCCTCCGCGGGAAGCGTATTTAAGATAGGAAACAAAGCAGTGCCTTATTACTTCGGGACGGCGCTTGGCTTCGGCAAAGGCTTCATTCTATCAATATTTCCTTATAACCCCGCGCAGCGCGCAAAAGGCGATTTCTTTGTTCTAAACCAATTTACCAAAAGAAAAGGAAGCGCAGAACTTATATACAGCGAGCCGTTGAAAAATTATTTGGATAAAGATATGGATAAATATTTTTCCCTGCTCGTCCCAAAAAACCCGGGCTTTTTTAAGGGAATAATGACTTTTAAGCTGCCCTCCGAACAAATAATACCCCCCGGCGCCCCTTTAATAACGCAGGGCTATATGGACCAATACCGCTATAATATATTCAACGCGGAAGTTCACAACGCCTCCGATATGCGCGCAGGCCCTTATGAAGAAAAACTAATCTACGCTCACACGGACAACGTTATGGGCAAAAGTTCGGCCGACGCTCTTACATTAAAAGATAAAAACAAAGTCTGGGACTTGCAGGGAATGGCCTACTATAAAATAAAACCCTCCCCCTCAGACGCTTGGATGTATTACGGCATACCCTACGATGAGTATCACGATGGCAGCGTCATTATCCCTGGATACACGATGTTTATCCCGCCGCGTTTTATAAAATCTTTCCTTACAAGGGCTTATTTTGACCTTGAAAAATCCTTAGACCCGGCCAATCCCAGGAATAAAAAAATATTGCTAAATTTGGAAAACAGCATCAGCCCTAAGCAAACCGACAAAAACTCAATCCCTATTTTCCCGAGCGGACAGGTAAATAACGCCGAAGCGGCCGCCCCCGCCGCGGCTTTTGCCCCGATAAACCCCCAGCCGCAAAAAACTTTGCCCCAAAAGGGGACGAACCTCCGTAATAATTTCGTCAGCTACAATGAGCTAATGAACAATTTTAACAATCAGAACCCTTCTATTTGGAATGATATATATACGAAAGCTAAAGATGATATTATAAAAATAAATATGTTATCTGTTAATTCTTATTTGACTGAGGCAGAGATCGCTTTTGCGGCCTCTCAGAAGGAAAATGCAATTTTTGGCGGTAAAGATCTGTTGGACAATAAATTTGTATACCGCGGATATAAACTGCAAAGAGGCGATATGCAGCGCTTCATAAAAGACGGCGAACTGCCTTTAGGCATTTATAAAAAAGCTTTTGTCGGCACGGCCTATCAGGGCGCGACGTTTGCTTTTACCTTTCTTTCGCCGGACTCGGTAAAAAGAAAATATCTTTCCCCGTTAAACATAGACTCTAAACCCACCCTTGACCGTTTTACTTTAGAGGAAAAACATCTCTTTACCATTTTCAAAATTTCAACCAAAGATAAAAATGCGTTTCTATATGACGAAATAGAAAAAGACTTCTATATAAATCCGGACAGAAACTCCCCCTCTTTAATCAGCGAAGTATATGTTTTTGACGCGGAAAAGAAAACTTTTATAAAGCTGTCTGTACGGGAATTCCGCGAGTCTTTGCAATTTTCCTTCAACCTGTAAAAACATTAATCCCAGCCCCTTTCAATCGGACGCTATAATATAAAACAGGCCGGCGGCCCGCGCGATTTTGCGGGCCGCCGGCCTGTTTTACCGAAAACCGCCTTGAAATTAACGCTTATTTCCCGCCGGCGAACGCCCGTAAGACAACAAAAAAAACAAAGCAAATTTTATATAATAAATAAAATATAACTATATAATCCCAAAAAAGGTTAAAAAGGGGGCTTTTGCTTAATATATTTCACCCTTTTGCGCCAAGAGTGTAACGCTTAAGGAACAGACGGTTATTAAAAGTTTTATCAGAGAATTAAAATGCGCATTTTAGCGGTAAGCCAAGGCTTCTATCCGGATAACTACCATATAAACCATATCGTTGAGGATATGCAGCAGCGGGGGCATAAGGTAACGGTGCTGACGGGCCTGCCCGATTATACGACAGGCAAAGTGCCCAAAGAATATAAGTACTTCCGCAGACACCGCGATTGTTTGGGCCGGGCGGAGGTTTGGCGCGTGCCTATTATCGCCCGTCGCAGCGGGGTAATTATGCGGTTTCTTAATTATTTATCTTTTGCCGTAAGCGGCAGCATCTTTTGCGCTTTCAAAAAATTTGAGCCTTTTGACGTAATTTACGTATGGGGCGTTTCCCCCGTTACAATGGCAATACCGGCAATCGCGCTTAAAAAACGCTTCAAAAAGCCTATTTTCTTTTATTGTCTGGACTTATGGCCCGAAAGCATGAAAGCTTTTAATGTAAGCGACAAAAACCCCGTTTTTACAGCCGTCAAAATATTATGCCGATGGATTTATAAACGCTTTGACAAGGTTGCGATAACCTCTAAACCATTTGCAAGCTATATTGAAGAAATAAACGGTTATCCCAAAGATAAAATAATTTATCTGCCCCAATACGGCGCGCAGGAATATCTGCAAAAAGACTTCGGCGCAAAAGACAACGGCGTTACCGATTTCCTTTGGGCGGGCAATATCGGATACGCGCAAAATCTGGACTGCCTTATAAAAGCAGTTGAAAAAATAAAGGACGAGCCCTCCTTTAAGGTACATATCGCAGGGGACGGCTCCGCCAAAAAGTTTTTTGAAAAAATGACCGAAGAAAAATTTTTGACTGATAAGATTGTCTTCTGCGGAAGAGTGCCCTACGCTCAAATGCAGGATTTTTACCGTTTAGCCGACGCCTGCCTTTTAACCTTGGACGGCGCCAGTAAAATCGGCGATACTCTGCCCGTTAAAATGCAGGGCTATATGGCGGCGGGGAAAGCCGTGCTTGCTTCCGTAAATGGCGCGGGCGCGCAAATAATAGAGGAAAGCGGCTGCGGCCTTTGCGTCGGCGCGGGCGACAGCGAAGGTTTGGCAAAAATAATGCTTGAGTTTATGCGAAATAAAGAAAAATATCTCTCCTGCGGCGAAAAAGCAAGAGAGTATTATAAAAAACATTTTACCAAAGAAAAACATTTTGAGATTTTGGAAGCCGAACTTAAGGAATTGATAAAAATATGAAAATTTTACTTATAAATTCCGTTTGCGGAGTAGGAAGCACAGGACGCATATGCGCCGACTTGGCGCAAAAATTTGAGAGCGAGGGCCACGAAGTCAAAATAGCCTACGGCAGGGATTCCAACGTGCCCGAACCCTTCAAAAAATACGCCCTTAGAATAGGCTCAAACCTAGAAGTAAAGCTGCACGCTTTATGCACGCGTTTGTTTGATAATCACGGTTTTTGCTCTTACTGGGCGACAAAAAGATTTTTGAAGCGGGCCGACGATTTTAATCCCGATTTAATTTGGCTGCATAATTTGCACGGATATTATATCCACGTCGGCCTCTTGTTTGACTGGCTAAAAAAACGCCCGCATACGATAAAACGCTGGACGCTGCACGACTGCTGGGCTTTTACGGGGCATTGTTCCTTTTTTACCGCGGAGAAATGCGACAAATGGCAAACGCAGTGCTCAAATTGCCCGCAAAAAAGCGCGTATCCGTCAAGCTACAAGGATAACTCCAAAGCTAATTTTGAACTTAAAAAAGAAACTTTCCGCAATGTGGAAAATATGACCTTAATTACCCCCTCCAAATGGCTGGCGGATTTGGTTAAAAAAAGTTTTTTAAGAGATTATCCCCTGGAAGTGCACTATAATTACGTTGATAAAAATATTTTTAAGCCCACGCGCGGCGATTTTAGAAAAAAATACGGTTTGGAAAATAAAAAAATTATTTTGGGCGCGGCAAGCGTATGGGACAAAAGAAAGGGACTTAAGGATTTTATAAAACTTTCGCAAATGCTGGATAATAAATATAAAATAGTTCTTGTCGGCCTAAATAAGGCGCAAATAAAAAGCCTGCCCCCCGAAATATTGGGGCTTGCGCGCACAAAAGATGCGCGGGAACTTGCCGAAATTTATACCGCTTCGGATATATTTTTTAATCCGGGGGTGGAGGAAACCTTCGGCATGACTACGGTGGAGGCTTTATACTGCGGCGCCAAAGCCGTCGTCTATGAAGGCACGGCCTGCGCGGAAATAGCGAGGCTCTACGGCGGAAAAGTGATAAATTCTTTAGAGGACTTCCCCGATGCCGCCGCTTAAAAAAGAGGATAATTAATATGGACTTAATTTTTTGGCTGGACGCGCCGCCGGTATGCTGCAGAGGAATATTTGATATCGCCGGCAATAAATGGCAGGGGAAAAGTTATTACGTCTGCAGCGGACAATCCGACGCCAACAGATTAAAAATCCTCGGCGGGAACGAAACTTTCGGCAAAATCCAAATGATTACCCTGGAAGGTTTGGAAAATAAAGAAGAGTTCGTTTCCTCTTTTATAAAAAATCATTTGGAAGATATCCATATTTTCAACGGTTATAAAAGTTCCACCGCAAAATATTTGGACTTGCTGCTTAAATTAAACAATAAAGCCAAAACCGTAGTTTGGGCGGAACGTCCGTGTCCTAAATGGAAGGCAAAATTCCCCTGGTCGCTGTATCATCGCTTTTACGCAAGAAAATACAAAAACAAAATAACCGCCATGCTGCCCTTGGGAATAAAGGGAATAGAGCAATATAAAAAATACGGCTGGCCGGAAGAAAAACTTTTCCCTTTCCTCTATCTTCCCGTCATGAACGAAACCCTGGCGGAAAGTCCTCGCAAAGAAAAAGAAGATAAAATAATAAAATTTATCTTTCTGGGCAGATTTTCCGCCGGCCCAAAGGGAACGGATATTTTGATGGAAGCCTGCAAATACTTAAAACATAATAACTATACGCTGGAAATGACGGGCGGCTACGGAGATCTTAAAGACGCCGTTCTTGCCTGGATTGAAAAAATGCCCAATGTCAGTTTCGGCGGAACCTGGCCTATAGCAGAAGCCTGCGACAGACTTCATAATTACGATGTGTGCATAGTGCCGACGCGCTACGAAGGCTGGAACGTTACCGTAAACGAAGCCCTCATGGCCTCAATAGGCTGCATATCAAGCGACGAAGCCGTAAGCGACGAAATGATTAAATACAGCAAAGCCGGGGCGATAGTAAAAGCCTGCGACGCAAAAGAGCTTGCGCAGGCGATGGACAAAGTAATGGAAAACCCCTCCATAATTAACGAGTGGAAGGCGGCCGCCTATAAATACCGCAAACATATGACGGCGGAAACAAATGCTGATTATTTTATCGCGGTCTTGAATTATCTTTTCAAAGAAAAAGCAACGGGACCAAAACCCAAAGCTCCCTGGATTATATGAAAACGATTAACTTTGGACATTTAAGATTTTCCATATCTCCGTCTTTGCTGCTTTTCCTGCTTTTTTATATGTTTTTTTCTTTGGCGGACTTGGAAACAAGCGCGCAAACCGGCAACGAACTGGCCAGCCGCGGCATTACGCACATTGCCATCGCTTCGCTTGTTTTCTACCTGTCTTTATATCTCGTTTTTGTTAAAAAAACAAAAATTAAGTTTAACCTTATTTTATCTTCCCTGCTAATGCTGGCGGTATGGATTTTGTTTGAAAACCTCTTTTACGAAAAGTTTTCCTGGGAGTTTGTGGTCCACCTAAATATGTCTGCGCTTTGGGTGCTTTCTTATATTTTCTTTTTCTCTCAGGCAATTTCCGCCCCGGCAAAACTGCATCGCTTAAGCTGGCTGCTTTTTCTTTTTTACACCGCAGCCACAGTCTATTATTTCATATACGCCTCAAGCACTTTCAACCGAATACCGGTGCTTAATATCGTTTACTGCGCGGTAGCTCTTTTGCCGTGGATTTTCCTCAAAGCAAGCAATACGCAAAGATATCTCGCCTATATACTGGTTCTAGGCGCCATTCTGCTTTCCATGAAGAGAGGCGCCATTATCGCTTTGCCGATTATGCTTGCCTCCGAAGCGTTGGCGCGCTGTATTACCGAAAAAAGATTATTAAGAGAATTCCTTATAATACTGCTGATATCTGGCCTTTTGGTTTTAGGTTTTTCCCTGGCGGATTTTTGGACGGAAGGCTTTATTGTTCAGCGGTTTTCCCACGAACAACTGGTAGACGGCTCCGGCCGCAATTTGCTTTATTATATAGCCATTTCGGACATAAGCCAAAGAGATGCCCTTTCTTTCCTCCTGGGCAAAGGAGCGGGAGCCAATGTCATATTGTTAGGCACCGGCGTGCATAACGAATGGCTGGAATTTTTATTTACCTACGGCCTTATCGGCCTTATTTTGTACGCTCTTTTAATATTCAGCTTTATAAAACGCTCTTTTCAAATTTTTCGCAAGGCTCCGCAATATGCCCCCTCCTGCTGCATGATGACGGCTTTCTATTTGTTATTGTCACTCATAAGCACAGGCTACGGGGGATATATCGGCATTTTGCTGTTTGGCTTTTGGGGATATGTTGACGGACTGGTTAGCTATCAGGCCGAGAGAGAAAAAATATATGAAAACTAAAAAAATATCCGCTTTGGCCTTGTACAGCCAAATAAATTACGGCGCTGTGCTGCAAACTTACGCTTTGCAAAAATATCTCAAGGACCTGGGATATCAGGCGCAGGCAATTGATTACCGCCCCCCGACCTGCGCGGATAACCGCTCCCGTTTCCAGAAACTCCGCTCCCGCATATGGCAGAATACCTTGAAACTTATCCTAAGAGATTATAAACGCATAAATAAGACGGAACAATTTAAGAAAAAATATATATCTTACAGCGCCGTCTATTACGATAAAAACACTTTGACAAGAGAAATAGAACAATGCGACGTGTCCATAGCCGGCAGCGACCAGGTGTGGAATCCCAGGTACGCCGGTAAAGACGATACTTGGTTTCTTTCCTTTGCCAAAGGACGCAAAATTGCTTACGGGGCAAGTTTCGGGATACCTTCTCTGCCGGAAGAATACTGCGGCGTTTATCAGAAATATTTGAAAAATTTAGACGCCGTTTCCGTAAGGGAAGAAACCGCGCAAAAAATTATAAGCCGTATTTCCGATAAACCCGCTGAGGTTGTTCTTGATCCCGTTTTCCTGATAGATATAGCCGTTTGGAAAGGCATTGCCGTTCCTCCAAAAATTAAAGGCTATATCTTATGCTATTATATGCCGGGATTTCCTAAGGTGGAAAGGAAAATAGCGGCCTTGGCGCGGCATTATTCAAAAAAACTCGGACTAAAAATTATCAATATAGGAAAAAGAGAATATGCCCGCCTGTTCTTTTGGCAAAATAACTTGGGCGGCGCGGGCCCTGCGGAATTTGTAGGTTTGATAGAAAATGCGGATATTGTAATTACAAATTCTTTTCACGGGACGGCATTTTCCGTTATCTTTGGGAAAAAAGTATTTTCCGTAATTGACGCGGGCGCGGGAGAAAAAGATTTATCCTCCCGCATGGTTGATTTATTAAAACGTCTGGAAGGCGACGCCTGCATAGTGGACGTCAAAACAAAAGAAGCGCCGCCCCCCGAAAACGGCGGCAAAATAAACAAACAAAAACTTAAGGCGGAAACAGAAAAATCAAAAAATTTCCTGCTGCGGGAAATAGAGGCTTAATATGGCGCAATTATGCGATAAAAACAAATGCACAGGCTGCGGAGCGTGCCTAAACATCTGCCCCTTAGGCTGCATTTCCATGGAACGCGACGAAAGAGGCTTTGACTATCCCGTCATTGACAAAAGCAAATGCAGCAGCTGCGGGTTATGCCAAAAAGCCTGCCCCGAAATTTCCGCTTTACAGGCAAAATTTGCCGACGACAGCGAAGTCTATAATGGCGCAATAACTTCGCGGGAGGAAATACTTTTGTCTTCCTCCGGCGGGATAGCCTATGGTTTGGCAAAGACCCTTCTTGAAAAGGGAGGCGTTGTCCTCGGCGCGGCTTACGACGAAAATATGCGCGTTAGGCACATATGCGTAAAATCGCAAAAAGATCTGCCCCTTCTGCAAGGCTCCAAATATGTCCAAAGCGATACCGGCCTCTGCTACAGGCAGGCCCGGGCTTGCCTTAAAGAAAATAAACCCGTTTTGTTTATAGGGCTGCCCTGCCAAATAGCCGGCCTATACCAATATTTGGGCTCGCAAAAATATGAAAACTTAATAACCTGCGACCTGCTTTGCGGCGGGGCGCCCTCCCCGGGATTATTTGAAAAATATATAAAAACGCTTGAGAATAAATTTCAGGATAAAATCACACGCTTTAATTTCAGGAGCAAAAAATACGGCTATGGATTTTTGCTTTCTGAAATAACCACCCGAAAAAATAAAAAGATTCTTTTGCGCGGAACAGACGCCGCTTTTATGAGAACCCTGGGAACGGGGTATATCCGCCCCTCCTGTTTCGTCTGCCGCTACAGAAGCTGGCGCAGAACAGGAGATCTGACTTTAGGCGATTTTTGGAATCTGGATTCTCAAAAAGGCGTTTCCTTAATTTTGGCGAATACGCCCCGCGGCTCCAATTTTTTGCTTAAGGACTTAGCCGAAAAAGCGAACCTGCAAAGACAGACGGAAAAGCGGGCAAAAGCAAGCCAGGATTGTTCCATAAGTCCCACAAAACGCAAACCCGCCGATTATGAAGAGTTTTTTGCTTCCTCTAAAACGCTGCCCTGGAAAGCTTTAGTTAAAAAATATATTTATCCCAAAACGTCTTTCAAGATAAATCTTATGGAAAATTTGCCGCAGGGACTGGCTTGCGCAATAAGAAAATTAATCGGAAGAATAAAGAAGAATGGCAATTAACAAAGGCAAACTTATTATCATTGTAATGCTTATTACCATACTCTCAAAGTGCTTCGGCTTTTTGAGAGATATGACGCTGGCCTACTTCTTCGGCGCGGGTTCGGTAACGGACGCGTATCTTGTTTCGCAAATTATTCCGGAGTTTTTATTTAGTCTGGTGGTGCAAACTGTAGCCATAGGCTTTATCCCTATTTATATGGACGTCTTTAACAAGGAAAGTAAGCAGAAAGCTTTTTTGCTTACCGATAATCTTTTGATTTTATGCCTGCTCTTATGCTGCGTTTTGACCGTGTTGGTTAACGTGTTTGCAAAAGAAGTAGTCTGGATTTTCGCCTCCGGTTTTGAGGGCCAAACGGCGCAAATTGCCGTAACTTTTGTGCGTATTGCCGTATTGGCGATGTTCTTTAGAATTACAACTTCCATATACTCCGCCTTTTTACAGGCTAACGACGAGTTTGTTGCTCCCGCGGCCGTAGGCCTGCCCTTTGATATAATCATTATTCTGTCTATCTTCATCGGTTTTCATACAAACCCGTCTTTGCTCGCTTGGGGTATCGTCATTGCTTCGGCTTCCCAATTTTTATTTATTCTGCCATCGGTAATAAAAAGAAAACCGCATTTCAGTTTCTCCGAGCTGTCTTTGTTTAATCCCCATATCGCGCAAATGATGAAATTGTTCCTGCCGGTGGCTTTGGGAGTGGGCGCAAACCAAATAAATATTCTGGTGGACAGGACGCTTGCCTCAGCAATTGAGGGCGGCATATCCGCCTTAAATTACGCAAATAAAGTAAATAATGTCATTGAAAATATCGTTATTTTATCCTTAGCCGCAGTGATGTTCCCGGCTTTTTCCAATTACGTGTCCAAAGATAATATTAAATCCTTTACGCAAAGCGTGGCCAAATCCTTAAATATAGTCATCATCGTTATGCTGCCCTGCACCGTTTTTATTTTCTTGTTTTCCCAGGAGGTTATATCCTTCCTGTTCGGCCGCGGCGCCTTTGACCAAAAAGCCGCTTTTTTAACAGCCTCCGCTATGCGCTACTACTCTTTGGGCTTATTGTTCCTCTCTTTCAATATCGTCCTGACAAGGGCTTTTTACGCGCTGCATAAAGTAAAACTGGTTTCCCTTGTGGCCTGCGCGGCAATGGCCGTAAACGTGGTGTTAAATATTTATCTTTCCTCGTTTATGGGCGTGGCGGGTTTGGCCTTGGCTACAAGCATAGCAAACGCCTGCTCGGCGTTGATTTTATTTTTATTCCTCATAAAAAAAACCGGCAGCGCCCTTTGGCTGGATATCCGCGGCGATTTGGGCAAATGTTTTATGCTTACAATTCTTATAGGTTTCTTTGCAAACCGCGTCTATAATTTGCTAAATTTGCATATGGCATACTGGCTTGCCTGCGGCGGGGCGGTATTGGCTGCGGGAGGTTTGTATTTTGCGCTTTGCCTGACCATAAAATGCCAGGGAATAAAGTACATAACCGCGCTGGCTTTGGGATTGAAGCAAAAATATTTGTCGGAAAAAAATAAAATTTAATAAATAACTATTTTAAGGAGATATATAAAATGTCAAATTTCACGGGAGCGACTTTGATGATTACCGGAGGGACCGGTTCCTTCGGAAACACCGTCCTAAAACACTTTTTAACGGGAGATATAGGCCAGATACGCATATTTTCCCGCGACGAAAAAAAACAGGACGACATGCGCCACGACTTGCAGTTAAAATATCCCGAGCACGCAAAAAAAGTCAAGTTTTATATAGGCGACGTGCGCAACGCCCAAGCCCTAAAAGACGCCATGCAGGGGGTGGATTTCGTCTTCCACGCGGCGGCCTTAAAGCAGGTGCCTTCGTGCGAGTTCTTTCCTATGGAAGCCGTGCGCACTAATATCATAGGCACGGACAATATGCTGCACGCGGCAATGGAATGCAAGGTAAAGAAAGCGGTTTGCCTATCTACGGACAAGGCGGCTTATCCGATAAACGCCATGGGTATTTCAAAAGCTATGATGGAACGCGTTATCTACGCCAACGCCCGCGTTGCGGCCGAAAAGGGCGGCACCGTCATCTGCTGCACGAGATACGGCAATGTTATGTGCAGCCGCGGTTCGGTTATCCCGCTTTTTATAGAACAAATTAAAGCAAAGCAGCCCATTACCATAACAAACCCCGATATGACAAGATTTTTAATGAACTTGGACGAAGCGGTCAGCCTTGTGCAGTTTGCTTTTGAACACGCCAACTACGGCGATTTATTTATCCAGAAATCCGACGCTTCCACTATCGCCAATTTGGCAAAAGCGCTGCAGGAACTTTTCGGCAAAACAAGAATACGCGTCATCGGCACGCGCCACGGCGAGAAATTATATGAAACCTTAATGACGCGCGAAGAACGCCTGCGAAGCGCCGATATGGGAAAATATTTCCGCGTGTCCGCAGATAACCGCGACCTCAATTACGATAAATTTATGATAAAAGGCCAGGTGTACACCATGGCCGAAGAGGCCTATACCAGCCACAACACAACCCGCTTGGACGTTAAAGGCACGGTAAAAAAACTGCTAACCGCCGATTATGTGCAAAATGAGCTAAAATTGCTGAAAGGTATAAAATAATGAAAATCCTCATTACCGGCGCAAAAGGTTTTGTCGGACGCAATTTAACCGCTAATCTATACGCCCTAAAAAACGATAAAAACGACGGAAGCGGCCTCAATATAGAGGAAATCTTTGAGTATGACGCCGACTCCTCTTTAACGGAACTGGAAGCGTTTTGCGCCAAGGCCGATTTTGTCTTTAATCTGGCCGGAGTAAACCGCCCCAAAGAACAAAAAGAATTTATGGAGGGCAACTGCGGCTTTGCCCAAACGCTTCTAAACGCGCTTGAAAAACATAACAATAAATGCCCCGTAATGCTTGCAAGTTCCGCGCAGGCTTCTCTGACGGGCAGATATCAGGATTCCGACTACGGCAAATCAAAACTGGCAGGAGAGGAATTGTTTTTTAATTACTCCGCCAAAACGGGCGCAAAAGTTTTGGTTTACCGCTTCCCGAATTTATTTGGCAAATGGTGCCGCCCCAACTATAACTCCGCCGTGGCGACTTTTTGCCATAACATCGCCCGAGGCATACCCGTATCGGTAAATGACCGCAATACGCAGCTGGAACTTCTCTACATTGACGACTTAATGGAAGAGATGTTATGCGCTCTGCGGGGCAGCGCCCACCGCTGCAATTACCAAGGCTTAATCCCCCTGCCCGATAAAAACGGCAAATACTGCTGCGCGCAGACGACTTATAAAACAACTTTGGGCGAAATCGTTGATTTGCTTTACTCTTTTGCCGAGCAGCCCCAAACTTTGCTTATGCCGCAAATTCCCGATAATTCTTTAGCCAAAAAATTATATTCCGCGTATCTGTCGTATCTGCCGGAGGAAAAAGTTTCCTTCCCCTTAAAGATGAACGCGGACCAAAGGGGCAGTTTTACCGAAATTCTAAGAACACAGGCCTGCGGGCAGTTTTCGGTAAATATCTCAAAGCCCGGTATAACAAAAGGAGAACACTGGCATAATACAAAATGGGAGTTTTTTATAGTGGTGGCGGGCAAAGCGCGCATTGAACAGCGCAAAGTCGGCTCCGGCGAAGTTCTTACTTTTGAAGTCTGCGGCGATAAAATAGAGGTCGTGCATATGCTGCCGGGCTATACCCACAATATTACAAATTTATCGGAAACGGAAAATTTAATAACCCTTACCTGGGCAAACGAAAATTTTAACCCCGCCAGGCCCGATACTTTTTTTGAGAAGGTGCGAAAATGAAAAGAATAATCATACTTGGCGCAGGCGGATACGCCAAAACTTTGGCAGATATCCTAAAGCAGCAAAAAGAGTATGAAGAAATAGCTTTCTTGGACGATACAAAAAAAAGCGAAACTATCTTGGGCGTTTGCGAAGATTATCTTAAATTCAAAGACGGCAAGACCGCTATGTACCCCGCTTTCGGCAATAATCAAGCGCGCTTAAAATGGCTGGAAAAACTGCTTTGCGCCAAAATACCCGTGCCGACTATAATCCACCAAACCGCCTATGTGAGCCCTGCGGCAAAGCTAGAGCAGGGAGTAGTAGTTTTGCCTAAAGCGGTCGTAAATACCGGCTGCCTTGTAAAAAAAGGCTGCATTATAAACTGCGGCGCCGTTTTAGACCACGACTGCGTTTTGGAGGAAGGCGTGCATTTGTGCATAGGCGCAATGATAAAAGCCGAAAATCATTTGCCGCGCGGCTTAAAAATAGAAGCGGGGCAAATAGTCTTAAACGGAATTTACCGTCCGCAAGGAGAAAAAAATGAGTAAGAAAATTTCATTCAAAAACAACGGCAGGTTAAAACTTTTAATTATAGCAGGCACCCGCCCTGAAATTATCCGTTTATCCCAAACCATTAAAAAATGCCGAAAATATTTTGACGTCATTTTGGCACACACGGGACAAAACTACGACTATGAGTTAAACGGCATTTTCTTTAAGGATTTGAACTTAAAAGAGCCGGAGATTTTCCTTAACGCGGCCGGCGCGGATTTGGGCCAAACTATGGGCAACATTATCGCAAAATCCTATGCGCTTATGACGGAAATAAAACCCGACGCTCTTTTGATTTTAGGCGATACAAACAGCTGTCTATCGGCCATAGGAGCAAAGCGTCTGCATATCCCCATTTTCCACATGGAAGCCGGCAACCGCTGTAAAGACGAGTGCCTGCCCGAAGAAACAAACCGCCGCATCGTAGATATTATCAGCGACGTTAATTTGTGCTACAGCGAGCACGCCCGAAGATATCTGGCCGAAAACGGCCTGCCAAAAGAACGCACATATCTTACCGGCAGCCCCATGTC
>JAEWSL010000016.1 GCA_023398295.1 Elusimicrobiota bacterium
GTATAAAAGGCCGTAATGCGTGAACTCGCAGTAACAGGCAAACATCACCGCAAAAACAAGAAAAACTAAAATAAACCGACGCAGCAGCCTCATAAAAACCCCCCTCTACTCGTTCTTAAATTCCACCGTGACGGTAAGCGTATCCTTGCCGAAATCTTTGGGCAGCGGCGGGTACGGCGAAGAACCGCTTGCCGCTAAGGTGGCGGCGTAATCATAAGTTTCGTCGCCGGAAGATTTTTCTATCATAATGCCGTAGACGACGCCGTATTTATCCACGCTGAAAGAAACAAGCGTCGCAAGCCCCGCCACTTTGGGCATGCGTTTTTGCCACTCTCTCCACAAAGAATTGCGCACCTGCGTTATATACCACGGATAGGGGAAATTGCTGAAGCTGGCCTTAACTAAATTGCCAGAGCCGTCAACGCCTAAAGCGTGAGAGGCGGCCGGGTCCAGGTTTTCGGCTTTAACGTCTTTCAAGATGCTGGGTTTTGATAAAACTATTTTCTCTTCTTTGGGGGCGGGATTTTCCCTGGGGGCAGCTTTCTTGGGTGTTTTGGAAATTTGCTCTTTTGCGTTGTAGACCGCTTTCTTTTTTTCTTCTTTAGGAGGGGCGGGGATTTCAGTTTTAATTTCTTTAACGGCCTCCGCCTTTGTTTCTTCTTTAACGGGGACGGGCTTTGCGGCGGCCTCTTCTTTAACGCCGTAACGCGCCGCCGTCTGGGAACTTTGCCCTATAAAGTCAATGGTATACACCGCCTTGGGTTTTTGCGCAACAGGCCCGAGCGCGAAAAATAAGAACGCAAATAAAAATACGTGTATTATGCCGGAATATACCAAAGACAAATTCATAAAAACCCTTCCCTTTTATCTTTTTTCCGCCACGCCGATGCCCAGTTTGGCCGCGCCCAGCTTTTTAGCTATGTCAAAAACGTCTATTACTTTTTGCACGGGAACATTTTTATCGGCCTCAACAAGTATCGTCTTTTCGTAAGAGCGGCCGAGGCGCAAGGTAAGCTCTTCCGTAAGCTGGGAGGCGGAAACTTTATTGCCCATAACCGAAATAGCGCCGTCTTTTGTAATTTCCACGCGGATAACTTTATCTTCCGCAACGCGGTTGACCGCGCGCGCAGAAGGCAGGTCCACCGTAAGCTGGGACTGCACTATAAAAGGCGTCATTACCATAAAAATGATGAGCAGTATCAAAGTGATGTCTATAAAAGGCACCATATTGATATCCCCCATAACCTGCTTCTGGTAGCGGCGTTTTCTCATAAAATTTCCTAACCTACAAGGATTTTCATGCCGTCAAGGGCGGAATCTTTTTTATCTTCTTTCAAAGACTGGATTTTGGCCGAGATAACTTCCTGCGACAGATATTCCAAATTCTTTGCAAAAAAGTTTACTTTGCTTAAAAAATAGTTGTAGGCAATCAAAGCCGGCACGGCCACAAATAAACCCGCGGCCGTATTAACAAGCGCTTCCGCTATGCCTTTTGCCACGACCGAGGGCCCGCCCGCGCCGGAGAGCGAAGCTAAATCGGCAAAAGCGCGCATAACGCCTAAAACCGTGCCGAACAATCCTATAAATGGCGTCGTGCTTGCAAGCGTGGCCAGCACCGAAAGTTTGCGCGAGAGATTTGCAATCTCCCAGTCAATAATCGTATCGGCAAGGTCGTTAAGCTCTTCCAAACTCGTCTTGTCGGATTTGAGCAGATTAAGCACCAAAACCGAGGCCGCCGTCTTTGCGTAAGCCGCTTTGCGGCAAGAGTCCATTATCCTGTTCAAGTTGCGCGCGGGCAGGTGGTAGCGCACAAATTCCATAAGCTTGCGCGATTTGTTTATGTTTGCGCGGTACTTAAAGAATCTGTCTATCATTATCCCCACGGAATAAACAGAAAGACCGAGCAGTAAAAATAACACGGGCCCGCCGGCCTTAAAAAGTTCCTTCAAACTGCCCATTTGCGAAAAATCCATAACAGAACCTCTCTTCTCTTCAGATTAAATTAAAATATATAAGCGCAAGCGTAAGTAAATTTGCAAATAAACCCGCCGCGATATCGTCCAAAACTATACGCGCCCCGCTTAAATAATATCTGTTTTGTAAGGCGGGCGACGCATGCCTTGCAAGGCCTTCAAGTTTCTTTATAGGGTACGGTTTTACTGTATCAAAAATTCTAAATAAAATAAAGGCCGAAATTACGGCCGGACCTCCTTTGGGCAAAAACGCAGCCGCCGTAAAAAAACCCGCAATTTCGTCTATAACTATCTTGGGGTTATCTTCCCCCCCGTCTGAAAAATCCGCTTTTTGCGAAACAAAAACCGCAAACAAAATAAAAATTATTATAATAAAAAACTGCGCCGCTGCGTTTTGCGGCATAAAAAATAAATAAAGCAGCAGCCCTTCAAAACTGCCCAAAAGCCCGGCACCGGTATTTTTCCTGTTTCTTAAAATTGCCGTAGGCAGATAACTTATATAAGCGCCGCTGGCAAGAAAACGCAAAAACTCATTTTTCACAAGGCAGGCTCCATGATTTTTTAAGCATTCCCCAGTTGTTTTTGAAATAGAAAAACGCGCTGAAAATCGTAACCGCCGCCGTTATAACCGTAATAGGATACGGCAGTTTGTATAAGACGGTGTTTATAAGGCTTAAATTAAATTTTTCCGCGCCGTTTGTCATGGTAATGAGAATCTGCACGTCGGCTATAAAAAATATAAGTCCTATGGCTATGAGCTGCACCGTTGTCTTAAACTTTCCCCAGCGCTCGGCCGCAAGCACATGATTGTCTAAAGCCGCCAAAACGCGAAGGGTTGAAACGGCAAGCTCCCTCATAATTATGAAAAATACCGCCCAGACCGGCACGTTTAAGGCCTCAATTTCCGTAAAGGCAAAGAAAGCCGCGCCGACCAATATTTTATCCACGAACGGATCCACTATCGCGCCAAAGGGCGTTGAGGTGTGCGTGCTGCGCGCTATTTTGCCGTCAATCCAGTCGGTGGAGGCGGCAACACCAAAAAGCAGCGAAGCCGCTATCAAAGCGTAGGGATTATTTGAAGTCATTAAAAGAAACATCAGTATTGCAATAGCCGCCCGCCACAGGGTTATTTTGTTGGCCAAAGTCATTCTCATTGTCATTTTAACGCGTCCTCGTCAGCCTTCATATTCTTTTTAACGTCTTTAAGTTCGGTGCGCGTACGCGCGCCTTCGCTTGAAATTATAATTTCCATAGGAAATTTATCTTTCTTATCCAGCAAAAATTCCAATTCGTAAGAGCCGTCTTTTTTGACCTCGGGCTCTAAAACAACGTCGTAATAATCTTTTTTTTCTTCAAAAGATTTAACCTTATGGGTTTTAAGCAGGTTTTCGTAATTGCCGAAATCAAATAAAGCCCTGTTGACCTGCGTTTTGCCCCAGTCCTCCCAGGACATTTGCATAACAAAACGATTTTCATCGTCAAATATCTTAATAGTCTTTTTATCGGTAAAAGCGCTTTGAACGATTTTGCCGTTCTCAAGCGTGTCAAGACGTATTTTTTGCCCGTCTTTATATAACCTGCCCTGCGAGGAACTTATCGGCACGCCTTCAAAATCCGTAGTCTGGGTAAAAGAAAACTGCGCCGTCTTCAAATTCTTATCCCACGAAATAAAATCTTTAAGCGTCTGCTCGCGCGCGTCTTTTGCCGTAGGGGCAGCAGCCGCAAAAGGGCTTATGCAAAATAATAAAAAGCAGACTGCCGCCGCTTTATTTATAGACGGTTTCATAGTTGTTTTCCCCGTCGTCTTCGGGCGAGCCTTGCTTTTCTTTAAGAGCCTGCAATTGCTGCTCTATTAAATCAAAATGTATTTCCCAGCGGTTTGAGCCTTCGGGTTTTGAAATAAAACCTTTCATCTCAAGGACGCTTAAAATATTTGTCGCGCGCGCAGAAGAACCAAAGTGGGATTTAAGCAAATCCTGCGACACTCTTCTTCGCTCTAAAATAAGAGAAAGCGCTTTTATCATTTCCTCGGGCGTAGTGCCAAGGCCGTCGGAGGCTTCCTCCCCGTCGGCCTTTACTTCCAAAGGCAGCTGGAAAGGATAGTCCGGCCCGCCCTGCGCGCGCAAAAAGTCGGTTACGCGCGTTATTTCTTCTTCCGAGATAAAAGTGCCCTGTATGCGCTTTGGCTTTGCGTCGCTTATGCCCAGATAAAGCATATCGCCTTTGCCTAAAAGCGCGTCTGCGCCGTTTGCGTCAAGCACTACGCGCGAGTCCACCTTAGAGGTTACCTGAAAAGCTATTCTAGAGGGCAAGTTTGCCTTTATAACGCCCGTTACTACATTGGTGGACGGACGCTGCGTGCATAAAATCAAATGTATACCCATGGCGCGGCCCATCTGCGTGAGCCGCTGGACGGAATCTTCTATAGCCGCTTTTGTTTGCAGCATTAAATCTGCCAGTTCGTCTATTACCACGATAACGTAAAAAAGTTTTTCTTCCCCGTGTTTGGCTGCCCAAACATTATAAGATTCAAGATTTTTTACTTTTGCGATTTCAAAAATCTTCATGCGTTTTTCCATTACTTTTACCAAAGCCTGCAAAGATTTAACCGCGCCGGCGGAATCTTTTACAACCGACACGTCTTCGCAGTAAGTCTTGGGGTCGTAAAGATGCGGTATGCCTTCGTACAAAGTAAGCTCAACGCGTTTTGGATCTATAAGCAGAAGTTTAACTTCGTCGGGTTTGGCGCGGTAGAGTATGGAGGTTATCAAAGAGTGAACGCAAATGCTCTTGCCGGAATTTGTGGCCCCCGCAATAAGCAGGTGCGGCATGCGCGTTACAACAGCCGTTGCGGGCAGCCCGTCGGCGTATCTGCCAAGCGCAACGGTAGTTTTAGCCTTTGAGTTAAGAAAAGAATTATCCTGCAAAATTTCGCGGATAAACACTGTCAGAGGTTTTTCATTGGGAATTTCAAAGCCGATTGCATCTTTGCCGGGGATAGGCGCCTCAACCCTTATGCCGCGCGCTTTCATCGCAAGGGCTATATCGTTGGATAAAGACACTATGGAACTTATTTTTACGCCCGCATCGGGCTTTATTTCATAGCGCGTCACAACGGGCCCCGGGGCAACTCCGGTAACGGAGGCTTGTATATCAAAACTCTTAAGCGTATCTTCTAAAAGACGCGTTGCAAGAGCAATTTCCTGATCCGTGGGGCCTATGACGCCGTTTACGGCCTCCGGCTCGTCAAGCAGGGAAATAGGCGGCAGGGTAAAATCAATCTTTTCCTTACGCGCGTTCTGCGGATCCAAAGCCTGGGCGACGGCCATATCTGGAAACAGCTCCCCCTGCTGCGCGCTGCGGGCGGGTTCTATACGCGGGGGAAGTTTAATCTGTCCCGCCACGGGACGGTTTATTTTTGGAAGAGGTTTTGCCTCTTCTTCCGAAATATCCTCTTCGTTTTGGCCTTCTGCGACGGCGCGGCGCGGTTCGGCCTTATTTCCTTTCTCAAATTTTTCATTTTCGGCCTTAAGTTCTTCTTTCGCCTCTTTAACCTGCGTCTTAAATTGCGCGCGCGCCGACATCCAGGAAGAAAAATCGTCCCTTATTATTTCAATCGTTTTTCTTAGCGTAGCCGCCCACGCTATGTTAAACAAAATATGCACTCCGATAAAAGCGCTTACAAAACCCGCCAAGGCCGCGCCTACGCGTCCGCTGACGGATTTCATAATTCCAAAGAACCAGCCGCCGGCCGCGCCGCCGCTCAAGGCGCTATTTGTAAAAATATCTTTAAGGAGGGCCGCCTCTGTACCGATGCCGACAAGAGTTAAAAATACGCCAAAAAGTAAAGTAAGCACTGCAAGCGTGCGGTATTTAACCGAACGCCAAAGCCAATAAAGTAAAAACAGAGGAAGGAAAACCGCCGCAAGTCCGAAGAATTTATACAAAGCCTTTGAAACGCTTTCCCCCAGCGGACCGTTTACCGTACCCACCCATAAAACCCACGTGAGCCACAAAAAGAACGCGCAGGAAAATATCCACGCAATGATAAGCCAAAGCCCCGAACCCCTGGAGGAGGGCTTTTGTTTAGTCCTTTTATATACGGTTTTATAGGCCACTGAGTTACCTGCCGAAGTCCGCCTTATTTAACGGCCTTCACAATTTTATAATTGAGGCCCTCGGGCTCCACGGTAATTTTGCCTTCGCACAGAAGAACGCCCAGTGCAAGATACATAAGGGAGCCGGAAATGCGCAGCGCAACTTTAATTTGCCAGGAGCTCGCGCTTTCCCTATCTTTCAAAAAATCCATTATTTTAGCCGAAGAGGCCCAAACAGTTTCCTTAAAAGACATTGCGTTTACCCCCCTAAATTTTTTCTATCGCGAAAAGCAAATCACCGGGCTTGACGGGCTGTCCGTTTTCCACAAGAACTTTCTGTATAATACAATCGCTTGCGGCTTTGACTTCATTAAAAACTTTCATAGCCTCTATAAGGCATATCGGAGTGCCGGCTTTAACTTTATCGCCCTCGCGCACAAAAGGCGGAGCGGACGGGGAAGCCCCCCTGAAAAATATACCCATAAGAGGAGATTTTATAGTCTGAGCGTATTGCGCCGAATTTACCTGTGCTTCCTGCCGGGAAGAGGCGGGGCCTTCGCTTAAAACCGGGACGGCCACCTTCGCGGGGGCCATTCTTTCAAGCTTAACGCAAGTGCCTTTTTGTTCATAGGAGATGACGGCTAGATTATTGTCCTGCATAAATTTATAAATCTGTTTGACTTCTTTAAGCAGCGGACTTTCCTTGCCCGCGCAAGAAGCCGTCGCTTTGTTTTTAGGGGCTGTAGTTTTAGCCATAGAAATGACCTCCGTATTTCCGCTTTCTTATATATTACTAAATTTTAATATTTTTATACAGGAAAAGCCCTTTTTGCGCGTAGCTAGCGCGGAGTCGGCAAAGGCCGTTTTTTGGGAACGAAAGATACAAAATGCTCCGTACTACCATTGCTTTGCCAATTTTCGCCGATAATTTCGTCAAAAAGCTTTTGCGGTATTTTCCTGAAGGAATCAAAAACCTTCTTTTCAAAAACTATAGGCCTAGAGGCTAGAGCAAGATAGTTAACAACGCCTGTATAGTCTTCAAAGGTAAAATATTCTTCCGTAAGGGGCGCGTCGTCTTTCTGCCCGCGCAGGGTGTAGTAAACGGCGTTATCGTAGGTAAAAAGCGTAACTGGAACAAACGGAGGGAAAAGCTGCGCTATCTCACTATTTTGGGAGAGGATAGGATAAACTGCCCTGTCGCGAAACCTAAAAAGCTTATCTGAAATAAAAAGATTTCCCGTAACTTTTGCTGTCATGAAAGCTGCAAAAAAGAAAATTAAAACAAATTTAGCCGCGCTAAAGCAGAGAAAGAAACGTCCTTCGTCCGTTTTATCTTTAAGAGAAGTAAAGAAATCCTCCAAGTAATCCTGCGCAAACAGGGCCAAAATAAAAACTGCGGGGAAACATATACCGTAAAAAACCAAAATATGGCTTCTGCCCTGATAATAAGGAAATAACGTAACGCCCAGTACGGTTGAAATAAAAAGAAATAGGTCCTTTTGTCCCGCCTCACCGCGAAGCAAAGCAAGCAAAGTCTTTGAAAGCGCAAGCAGATAAATAACGCCCAGCAAAAGCCAGGGATCGTCAAACTTCATTTTAAGCATCATATAACCGTATTTGTAAAAGAACAAATACGGCTGCAAAATATTCTTAAGGGGCAAAACTTCCCCCGTCTTGACGTAAGATATTAAAAATAAAACGGCAAAAGCTAAAAAGACCGACGCCAAGGAAAGAAAACCTGTTTTAAGGGAATGCAAATATGCTTTCTTCCCGTCCAGGCCGTTGCGCATAAAAGCCAAATAAATCAGAAAACCGCCCCAAACCGCAAGGCATATAAAACCGCTTTCAACATTCCAAAAGACTGAAAACGCGCAAAGCAAAAATCCGCAATAATATAAAATCTTTTGTGTTTTCCGCGATGCTCTATAATAAAAAGCGCACAAAGCTAAGGCAAAGGATAAAAATACTAAACGATGCGGTTGAAACTGCAAATAATATCCCCCCTTTAGCGCTCCCAATACGGAAAAAACATAGGAGAAAAAACAAAAAAGCCAAAAGACTTTATTCCTAAGCGTTTGCCATCAAAAATACCCCGCGGCAGATATACCCGCGCAAACTAAAAAGGCGTTAATAACACTTATCTTAAATATGGAAACGGGACCTATAAACTTAAAAATAAACTCGTACACATACGGGTAAAACCCGTAAATAGAATTGTAATTGTACCCCAAAGCCTGCCCGCTTAAAACTTTATATATGGGGAAATAATACGCCTCAAAATGATACGAACAATTAAAATCCTGCGCGTACAGGGGGACTAAATAAAGTAAAAATATTTTTGCTATAACCGCTGCTGCGGCAAGCAAAATTGCTGAGGTAAAATAAAATCGCGCGCGGGCGCCGCAAACGCGCCACAGATAAATAAGCCCCAAACCTATAATAAACGCCGCCGAGGTTGAATATATTGCGTCTAAGACGCGATAGAAAAAATCATTTATCTGAAAAGTAAAAAAGATAAGTAAAAGTACGGACGCAAAAGCACTGAGGATAACCCATTTCGCGTCCAGCTTTTCTAAAAAACCGCGACCGTATTTTGAAAAAAATAAATAGGAAAGAAGAAAAACCAAGGGCATTAAAACAACAATGCCATAAAAAGCCGCTTTCTCGGACTGTTCGGGCACAAACATTTTGTCCGAAACTAAAAACAGTTTGGCGATATCGGGGTTAAAGACGTCCGGCACCAGCATCTTTAAGGCAAAACCCGCGATAAATAAAATAATTACAGACAGCCATATAGAAAAACTATACTTTGCCCCTTCTCTAAATTGGTTTTCTTCGCGAGAAAAATATTTAAGAATATTTTTAAGCATACACTTCATTAAAGCATTTTTTGATTATACCGAAACAGACCTAATTTATAAGATTTTTAGGCTTTTTTTCCATATATATTTATAATATAATGTATATAGAGGCTATGGCATCATCTTCAAACTTGACTCAGGCGAAACATAATCCCTTCAAAGCAAAAACTATAGCGGGCTTACTGCTGACTTTTTCTGCCCCTGCAATGACGGGAATGCTTGTAAACTCGCTTAATAATATAATTTCCCGCGTCTATATAGGGCACGACGTCGGCTCTTTAGGCATTGCGGCCATAAGCATCATTTTCCCCGTAGGCTTTATTTTTATGGCCTTCAGCATGCTTATAGGCGTAGGCGCAAACGCGTTGTTTTCAATACGCCTAGGCGAGAAGAAACATCAGGAAGCCGAACTTATTTTGGGAAACGCTTTTACCGCGCTTATAGTTATAGCGGTAGTACTAAGTTCCGCAGGTTATTTATTTTTAGATAAAATTCTGCTTATGCTGGGCGCGTCGGAAGCTGTTTTGCCTTACGCGCAAAGTTACGGAAAACCTTTAATATTTTCTTTTTTTCTCTTCAGTTTAAGTTTGGGCTTAAATAATTTTATACGCTCAAGCGGACACCCCAAAACCGCCATGGGAACCCAAATTATAAGCGCAGTGGTAAATTTGAGCCTCGCGCCGATTCTTATATATAAATTTAAGATGGGGATGTACGGCGCGGGGCTCGCCGTTTTGTGCGGGCATATCGTTTCAATAACTTGGGTTTTACTTTATTTCTTAAGCGAAAGAGCGCCTTTCAAAATCCGTCTTAAAAACATCAGGCTTGACTTTAATATTATAAAAGACAGCGCGGTAATAGGCATAGCGCAATTTGTCTTCCAGATATCGGGCAGCGCGCTTAATTTAATATTAAATTACTCGCTTTTGGCTTACGGCGGGGATTTGGCAATTTCCGCTATAGGCATAGTAATAAGCGTAAACACAATTGTAATAATGCCGCTTCTGGGCATAAGCCAGGGCGCGCAGCCGCTTATCGGGTACAATTATGGCGCGCGCAAATATTCCACCGCGATACAAACTTTGAAAATGGCCATACGCTGGGGCATAGGCATAACTACGGCGGGCTATATTATAATACAATTGTTCGCGCGCCCGATAACCTGCCTGTTTAACAGCAGCGATTTACAGCTTATAACATTATCTTCCCACGCTTTAAGAGTATATAATCTTATGCTGCCGATAGTGGCCCTGCAAGTGCTTGCGACAAGCTTTTTCCAGGCGATAAATAAGCCGCTTAAAGCGGCGATTTTAAGCCTCTCGCGCCAAATCTTGCTGGTAATACCGCTGGTGATAATATTGCCGAGATTCTTCGGGCTGGAAGGCATTTTCTTTGCGCCGCCCGCAGCGGATTTAATATCGGCCGTACTTTCCTATCTGCTGCTTAATAATTTTTTCAAAAAACATAAACAAAAATTTATTTTGTTTAAGTGGAAATAAATTGTCCCGAATATAGCTGTCCTTCTAAAGAAGTTTTTAGATATACGCCTGGGTTTTTACGAGGATTTTGATTTTATACGAGGCCTGAGCGGGCGCAGACTACCGTATCAACACGCGCGGAGCGCGGAGGTATTTCAAACATAACCTAGCGGTTTTACGAGGATTTTGCGCTTATTTTTAATTTTTTTGAGACAAGGGATATCGGGAAGTACACCGAGCGGAAGCGAGGGAGATATCCGCAGTCTCAAAAAAATTAAAAATAGGCCAAAAGCCGAAGTAAAAACGCCCCGAATAGGAGTCGAACCTACAACCTTATCCTTAGGACGGATCTGCTCTTCCAGTTGAGCTACCGGGGCAAAACGCATTAAAACAATCTGATTAGCTTATTTTCTATTTTATCAATTTTTGAAACGCGACGCAAAGAAATCAGGAAAAGATTAAAAAGTAAAGAATGTAATTACTTTTTCGTCAATAACGTCTTTTCCTTTAAGAAAGCCCAGTTCGCACAAAAAAGCGCAGGCTTCTATTTTCGCGCCGAATTTTTTTATAAGTTCAAGAGCGGCTTTGGTAGTGCCGCCGGTGGCAAGGAGATCGTCTATCAAAAGCACTTTGTCAGAAGGGGAAATCGCGTCCTGATGTATTTCAATGCTGTCAACGCCGTATTCCAAAGAGAACTCCGCCTTATAGGTCTTATAAGGCAGTTTGCCTTTTTTGCGTATAGGCACAAACCCTGCGCCTAAGGCGACAGCTAGCGGCGCGCCGAAAATAAAACCGCGCGATTCTATGGCGACTACTTTTGTTATGCCGCAGTCTTTGAACTGTTCTACAAATTTGTCCACCGCTTTCTTAAATAAAACTGCATCGCCCAAAAGCGGGGTTATATCCTTAAATAAAATGCCTTTTTTGGGGAAGTCGGGGATGTCCCTTACCGCCGCTGAAATTTGCTTGTCCGTAAGATTTTTCTCTGCTGCAATTTGTTTTGTTGTCATTTTTTCTTGTCCTTATTAAATTTCTTCTTTGATTTTCCGCCGCATTTTTCAGGCGGGCGGCGGCCGTCCGCTTTTTTATCAATATTTACGCCGATATCCAGGACAGGCAGACCTTTATGGCTTTTGTTTATAAGCTTGGTAAGTTTATCTTTAATGATTTCGTCCCCCAAAACGTCTTTGCCCTGTTTTATACGCATGCCGGTATGTATTTTTTTTGTGGCAAAATCTTTTTCGCGGTGTTCAATAAGGCCTAAAATCTGCGCGCGCTTACGCACATTATGGACGGCGCGCTCCTCAATCTGGCGCACGCGCTCGCGCGAAATGCCAAGCTTTTGGGAAACCTCCGCCAAGGTAAGCGGATGCTCGCTGTCTATTCCGTAACGCATTATGAGGACCTGTTTATCCCGCGGGAGAATTTCGTCCAAAATTGAAAGCAAAACTTTATTGGAGGATTTGTTTGCAAATAAATCGTCCGGATTTTTTTCCCTTTCGTCGGCAATTGTATCGCCGAGGGTGCTTTCCTCCTCCTCGTTTACGGCGCAGGATAGAGAGTCCACGCTGTAAGCCGCGCTTAAAGTGTCTAAAATTGAATGCACCTGCCGCGCCGATAAATTAAGCTTTGAGGACATCTCCTTAAGAGAAGGATCACGCCCGAGCCTCTCTTTCATAGAATCCCACGTCTTGCTCCAGAGGCGCAGATTTTCCCACGCGTGAGAGGGTATCTTTATAGTGCCGCTTTGTTCTTCTGCGGCGCGGCGGATATACTGCTCTATCCAATGTATCGCGTAAGTTGAAAAACGATATCCCTTGGAAGGATCAAATTTATCTATCGCATGCATAAGCCCCAAATTGCCTTCCTCTATAAGGTCCATAAGCTCCATGCCTCGCCGCAAAAAACGCTTCGCCGTGGGAACGACAAGCCTCAAATGCATCTGCGTAAGACGCGTCTTAGCTTTTTTATCTCCTGTTTGGGCGCGTTTCCAGAGGGCGGCTTCTTCCTTCCTGTCAATTTCCCTGACAAGAATGCCGATGTCCTTAAAATATTCGTTTACGGTATCAAGACCGCTCTCATTATTTTCCATTTTTTTACCTGTGAAAACATGCCGACCTTTCAATAATACAATATTAAATATTGATAATAAAACAAACGCCTACTCTTCCGCTTTGTTTATATCGGAAACCGCCGCGTCAAAACCCTTTTTTATTAAATCTTCAAGCCCGTTTACGGCCCGCGTTATTACGGCGGAAAGCAGTTCCCCTTCCTGCGCGCCGAATTTGGAGAGGACAAAGTCTTTCCCCTCAAAATACGGCGGACGCGGCCCTATGCCAACGCGCAGACGCATAATATCTTTGCCGCCGAAATTATCTAAAACATTTTGCATGCCGTTATGCCCGCCCGCGCTGCCCTGCGCGCGCAGACGCAAAACGCCCAAAGGCAAACTTAAATCGTCAAAAATTATCACAATATGCCCGCGCTCAACTTTGAAAAAATCCGCATATGCGCGCGCGGGCCCGCCCGATAAGTTCATAAAACTTAAAGGTTTAAGCAGACGCACCTTCTGTCCGTTTATTTCAATTTCGCAATGCTCGGCCTTTGCGCGCGGCCATTTTTCAAAGCGCGCGCCATATTTCTCTGCAAGGGCATCAATAACCATAAACCCCGCGTTATGACGCGTGTTTTCATATTCCCTGCCGGGATTGCCGAGCCCTGCTATAAGCATAAGCGCACCAAAGCCGATACGGGCGCAGATAAACTGCGCCCGTACGGAAATAAACTTTTACTTCTTAGGCTGGGGTGAAGCAGCCGGTTTAGCCGCGCCTGCCGCAGCAGCCGGTTTAGCCGCGCCCGCCGGCGCCGCAGCGCCTTCTTCTTCTTTCTTGCCCTTAGCGGCGGAAAGTTCGGGCTGGGCGGCCTCAGTTCCAGCGGCCGCCGCGGCGGGAGCTGCGATGACCTCTTCTTTAGGAACTATCAAGTGGACTAACATCTTATTGCCGTCGTCAACCGCATTTACGCCCTTAGGCAGTTTAAGGTCGGCCACGGTAATATGGGTATCCAAAGTAAGTTTAGAAATATCGGCCTCAATATGATGCGGAATATCCGCAGGCAGACATTTTACCGTAATCTCGCGCACTGTATGGTCCACCATAACGCCGTGAGTTTTTATATACTCGCAATCTCCGACTAAAATGACCGGGACCACGGTTTCCAATATCTTGTTCATGGAAATTCTTTGGAAGTCTATGTGGATGGGCGTATCCTTAACCACGTCGTATTGCACTTCTTTGATAATAGCCTGCTCTTTGGCGTCGGCCACAGAAATTTCAACTATTACGTTGCCGCCGGCTTTTTGTATAGCGGCCAAATCTTTTTCCGTAACGGTAAGAACAAGCGGTTTTTTGTCCGCACCGTAAATTACGGCGGGAATCTTTTTCTGCGCCCTTATTTTTGAAAGCGCGCCTTTTACGCCGGCTTTATCTCTTGCTTCTGCATTAATTTGTAACTTTTCCATTTTATTACTTCCTCTCTTTCTTGTTGTGTTTTTTTGTTTTTTGAAATTTTTTACTGCTACCTACTTAAACATCTCGCTTATGGATCTGCCGTCATGGTTTCTGCTTATGGCGTCAGCCAGAATATGAGAAATCGTCAAAACCTGCACTTTAGCGCCGAATTTTCTAGTTTCGGGAAGAGTATCGGTTATAAACAATTTTTCTATGGCGGAATTTTCAACTTTCTCGTTCCCGTCGCGCGATAAAACGCCGTGCGTGCAAACGGCTATTATCTTCTTTGCGCCGTTTTCCTTTATCTTATTTGCCACTACAGATAAAGTGCCCGCCGTATCAACGATGTCATCAACGATGATTGCCGTCTTATCCTTTACGTCGCCGATGATGTTGTAAACTACGGCTTCATTGGCTTTGGGACGGCGTTTATCTATAATGACAAGCCCCGCATCCATGCGCGCGGCAAATTGTCTTGCGCGCTCAACGCCGCCGACGTCGGGAGAAACTACCACCAAATCTTTTGGGCGGTTTTTAAGAAAATATTCCAAAAACACGCCGCGCGCCCTTAAGTGGTCCAGAGGGATATCAAAAAAACCCTGAATCTGGCCCGCGTGCAGATCAACGGCCATAACGCGGTCCGCGCCGGCCATCGCAATTAAATTGGAAACAAGTTTTGCCGTAATAGGCACGCGCGGGCCGCCTTTTCTGTCGGCTCTTGCATAACCGAAATACGGAATAACCGCCGTAATGCGTCCCGCGCTTGCGCGGCGCATGGCGTCTATGGCTACCAAAAGCTCCATAAGATTTTCATTAACCGGCGGGCAGGTGGGCTGGATTATATAGCAGTCGTCGCCGCGGACGCTTTCCAGCACTTGAATGTCCACTTCGCCGTCGGCAAATCTGTCAACGCGCAAAGCGCCCAATTCTTTGTTCAAATGCTTTGCAATTTTCTCCGCCAGGGGGCGGTTGGCATTGCAGGTAAAGACTTTCAACTCCCTTGAACATTGGCATCTCGTCATTTGGTTTTATCCTTTTTTACGTCTTTAATTAAATTGACCTGCCGTGCGCGCGCTATGGCAAGCGCGCCGCGGGGGATATCCTCGGTTATAGTGGAACCCGCACCGATTTTAACGTCGCGCCCGATTTTAACCGGCGCGACAAAATTTGTGTTTGAACCTACAAAAGCGCCGTCGCCAATAAGCGTCTGATGTTTTGCTTTGCCGTCGTAATTGCAGGTTATGGTGCCCGCGCCGATATTAACTTTTTTGCCTATAACGCTGTCCCCCACGTACGATAAATGCGGCACTTTAGAACCCTGCCCTATGACGGATTTTTTTATTTCCACAAAATCGCCCGCTTTTGCATTGTCTTTAAGAACGCTCTGCGGACGCAAATAAGCATAAGGCCCCACCTGGCAGTTTTTACCCACGTTGCTTTCCACAATGTAGCTGCCGCCTTTTATCACCGCGCCGTCTGATATTTGACAGTTCTCAAGCCAGCAGGAGGGCCCTATAAAACAGTTTTTGCCGATAACGGTTTTACCGCAGATAAACGCATTGGGATAGACTTGCGTATCTTCGCCTATTTTAACCGTATCTTCTATATAAGTTACCTGCGGATCAATTATAATTACGCCCGCGTCCATAAGTTTTTCATTTGTTTTTACGCGCATAAGCGCGGCGGCCTGAGCCAATTGTTTTTTAGAATTTATACCCATAGCTTCGCGATAATCCTCCGCCTTAAAAACTTCCACTTTGCCGCCGCCGTTTTTTAGCAGCGACAAAACGTCGGTAAGATAATATTCCCTTTTGGGTCCCTGCGGTTTTAATAATTTAAGTTTTTCAATAAGAGGGGCCGTTTCAAAAATATACATACCGGAGTTTACTTCTTTTATCAAAGAGGTTTTTGCGTCCGTTTCGCTTTCTTCCACAATTCTGCAAAAGCCGCCGCCATCTTCCCTCACGATGCGCCCGTAGCCTTTGGGGCAGGGCACTTCAACGGTAAGAACGGTGCAAAGCGCGCCGCTTGCGTCGTGGTGTTTGATTAAGCGAAGAAGGGTTAGGCTTTCTATTAAAGGCGCGTCGCCCGCCAAAATTAAAACCCTTTTATATTTCCCAAAAAAAGAAACAGCCGCGCGCGCGGCTGTGCCGCTGCCCGTAAGCTCTTTTTGCACGACAAAAGCCACGGGATTTTTTATATCCCAGTTCGCAAGATTTTCGGTAACGGATTTTTTGAGGAGAGCCGCCTGCCAGCCGATTAATACGCCCATAGCGCAAGGCTTTACTTCCTGCGCGGTTTTGAGAATATGCCCAAGCATAGCCCGCCCGCAGACGCGGTGCATCGGTTTGGGGGAGGAAGACTTCATTCTTGTGCCTTTTCCCCCCGCTAAAATGAGGATGCACAGATTTTTGTCGGCTACCATAGTTATATTCCTTACTCTTGCCGTAGAATCTTTACTACTATATAAATTATACAAAAAAATGCCGCCTCCGCAAAAGGGGGAGGCGGCGTTGAAAACCGGCAAAAAACTATTTATTTACAGAAGCGCTCCCCGCGCTTTTGTTTACAGGGACAATATCAATCAAAAACAAATTTTGTATGACGCTTTCTCTTGAGGGATTTAGCTTTTCTATGTCCGCGGAAGCGTCTTTTACTTTCGCGGCATACTCGGTATAATAGATGGTATTGTTTGCGGAAGTATATTTTCTGGCGATATAATAAGAAGAACCCTTTTTAGGCTTTACAAGACAGTCCACCACGCCGACGTCTTTCTTATCGGAGAACATCCTGAGGAAACATTGCGAATCTCTGTTCGCAGACAAAATTTCGCCTATATATTTTTCCGCGGCGGCCTTCACTTCAGTTTTGGAGGGTTTTATCTCTTCAAAAGCGCTCATCTTTAGAACGTAGCCGTCTTTTGTTTCTTTATCAAGATAATAATCGTTTACCCAACCTTTCTCGTTTTTAGCCATATCTTTAAGAAAATATTTCTTGTCCAAAAAAAAGATATATTCTTTGCCTACGACCGGGCCGCCCTTGATATTAAAGGAGATAGGGCTGCCCACAATTTTAGGCTGGGGCGCGCTTGCTTTCTTGACGGAAGAAATTTCCTTTTGCGCGACGGGGGCCGCAGCTTGCGGCGCAGCCGCGCTTACTTTAACAGCCGGCTTTTTTGGCACAATTTTAACTACAATCGGATCGGCGCAGAAAGACGGCAAAGCAAATAAAACAACGGCTGAAAACATAAGAATCTTTTTCATATTTACACCCTCCTTTGGTATTTTACTAAAAGAAACAGCAGACCTATAAACCCCTTTTTTGGGCTCGCTTTCTCAGAACCTTTGCGCCAGACCTTTTGCGCCGCGGTATTTTTCGTGCATAATGGCTTCGGCATTATTTTTGCTGATACCCATAGCCGTAAGAATTCTGTGCGCTCTGGAATGGGCTTTTTCCTCATTCTCATTGCTTAGAGCATAATCAAAAGCGCTGTAATTATCAACATCGGTAGCGTAAAAATCAACGGACGGTTTATTTATAAGATAATCAAACATTTTATCGCTGCCAAGCTCGGCCACGTACATAAAAAGCGTTGCGTAAGCATAATTATCTTTTGAAATATAATTCAAATCGCCGCCGTAATTGATAAGCATGTCCACAAGTTCGGGGGAATCTATCATAGTAAGCTCCATCCCGTTCTGAGAGAGCACCCTTTTTGGCTTGGCGCCGAGTTTAAGCGCCATTTCAAAAATGCCCAAATCATCTTCCGTCGTCAGGTAAAAAATGCCGTCCAGATACTGCGGGCCGTTAATGTTTATATCCTGGTCGGTATAAAATAATTCCTGCAGGACGACGCTTTCATAATAATGCTTGGGATCCTGCGGTTTGTTTTCGCGCGCAAGATAATGCCCGTCCCAAATAGCCCAGGTAGGAAAATACTTGGAGTCAAAAGAAGCCCCTTTGGTAAAAAGTTCGTGCCAGCCTACGGTAATATTATTGTCGGCAAAAACCTGTCTGTCGCGGAGATATCTGTTCCTTCTTTCGTCTTCCGTTTCCGGATACTCGGACTGAAGTCCCGATATCACCTTTTGAGCAAAGACATACGGCGAGAAAACGGGGAATATCGCAAAGATAAAAACAGCCGCATAAATTAAACGTTTCATAAACCGCACCTCCCTGTTACGATATTATAGCAAAACGGCGGGGCTTTTTGCCCCGCCGTTTATCAGCAAAAACTGCCGGATTATTTCTTAAACCGGCCTTCGGCCAAAAACTCCAGATACTTGCCCGCTCCTAAAGCGACGCAACTTAAAGGATCGGCCGCGCGGTTAACTGGGATATCGGTTTCCTTTCGTATAAGCTCTGTCAACCCTTTAAGAAGAGAACCGCCGCCCGCCACGACTAAACCCCTGTCAACAAGGTCGGCCGCAAGCTCGGGGGGAGTTTCCTCTAGCGTGTTCTTTACAAGCTCAACTATCGCGCGCACGGGTTCTAAAAGAGCCTGGCGTATTTCTTCGGAGGTAACGGTCATGGTGCGCGGAAGACCCTGGGTTTGGTCCCTGCCTTTTACTTCCATGGTCTTCTCTTCTTCCTGAGGATATACTGAGCCGATGTTTATCTTAACGTCTTCGGCCGTGGTTTCGCCTATAATCAAATTGTGTTTCTTCCTGAAATACTGCACGATGCAGTCGGTAAGTTCGTCGCCGGCAATGTCAATTGATTTTGCCACCACCATGCCGCCTAAAGAAATTACCGCCACTTCCGTGGTGCCGCCGCCGATATCAACTATCATGCTTGCGTGCGGCTCGTTAATAGGCAAGTCCGCGCCCATGGCAGAGGCCATAGGCTCTTCAATCAAATATACGTCGCGCGCGCCGGCCTGTTTGGCTGCGTCTTCAACAGCGCGGCGCTCAACGCCGGTAATATCGGAAGGTATCCCTATTACAATTCTGGGCCTTAAAAGACTTTTGCGGGTATGCACGCTGCGAATAAAATACTTTATCATAGCCTGCGTAACTTCAAAATCCGCTATGACGCCGTTTTTCATCGGGCGCACGGCAATAATATTTGCCGGCGTCCTGCCGAGCATCTGCTTTGCCTTGCTGCCCACGGCTTTGACTTCCCCCGTGTCCCTGTCAAGGGCTACGACGGAAGGCTCCCTAAGCACTATGCCTTTGTCTTTGATGTAAATAAGACAGTTGGCCGTGCCCAGGTCCATACCCATATCGTTTGATAAAAGGCCGCCTAAATAGTCCAATACCATAAAGCGCGCTCCCGTTTCTTTTATTCTACTAATTTTATTACCGCTACCTGCGCGTTATCGCCTTTTCTTACGCCGGCTTTATAAATCCTGGTGTAGCCGCCGTCGCGTTTTGCATATCTTTCGCAAAGAACTTCCACAAGTTTTTTGTATGCAACTTTATCGGAAACAAGATTCTTAAGCGCGGCTTTATCGCCCGCCTTTGCAAGAGTAATAAGCCCTTCCACTTCGCGGCGGACTTCTTTGGCCTTGGCTAAAGTAGTTTCAACTTCCTCATGCAAAACTATGCTGTTTGCCATGTTGGATAACATAGCCTTCCTGTGAGCAGAAGTCTTGCCTAATTTGCGGTATCCCGTGTTCTTTATCATAATAAAAGCGCTCCCTTATAATTTCATGCCGAGCGTAAGCTTCATTGAGGCAAGCTTTTCTTTAACCTCATCAAGCGAACGCGTGCCGAAGTTTTTGACCATTTTAAGCTCGTCTTCCGTCTTAAGCACAAGGTCCTTGACCGTCTTTATGCCCGCGGATTTAAGACAGTTTACCGCGCGGGAAGAAAGTTCTATTAAATCAACCGGCTGCTCAAGATTATCTTCCAAAACCGCCTGAGAAACTACGGAGGTTTCCTTATCTTCGCTTTCTTCTTTTACAATCTCTTCGGTTTCTTCGCCTTCAATGGTGAAAATGTGTAAAGATTTTGACAGTAGAACCGCCGCCTGATGCAACGCCTTTTTGGGTTCCAGAGTGCCGTCGGTGGTAATGTCAAGGATAAGCCTGTCATAGTCCGTCTTCTGTCCTACGCGGGCAGGTTCCACGTCGTAATGCACTTTTAAGATAGGAGAAAAAATGGAATCAATCGGCATAAAGCCCGCCGGTCTTGTCCCCTTGGGGCTTTCTTCGCTGTAACCCTTGCCTTTGGAAATTTCTATCTCTATCCTTAAAGAACCGCCGGCTTCTATAGAGGCTATTTCAAGATCTTTGTTGATAATCTCAACGCCGTCCACTTCCTTTATGCTGCCTGCCGTGACAATGCCCGGTTTTTTGCACTCAAGCGTAAGATACTCTCTGTTCCTGCCTTCCATCTTAACGCGCAGCTTCTTTAAGTTCAAAAGGATTTGTATTACGTCTTCCTTTACGTTGGGAATAGTGCTGTACTCGTGCGTAGTGCCTTCAATGCGCACCGCCGTAACCGCGCTGCCTTCAAGCCCGCTTAAAAGAATCCTGCGCAGGGAATTGCCCACCGTATGTCCATAGCCGGATTCATAAGGCTCCGCTACAAATTTAGCGTAAGTATTGCTTTCTTCTTCTACCTTAATATTTTTTGGCAAAACCAAATTTTCAAAAGCCATATTTCCTCCAAACTATTTAGAATAGTGTTCTACTATCAGCTGATCGTTGACAGGATAGCTGAAATCGCTTCTGTCAGGCATTCTGAGCAGCGTAACCGTGTTTGTTGAGGCGTCAAATTCCAGGAAAGAAGGCCTTAAAGAACGTTTTTGACTATCGTCCAAACCCTGTTTTATCATAACGTTTGCCGCTAATTTGGCGTTAAGGGCGATTTTATCGCCTACTTTTGCCTGGTAGGACGGAACGTTAAGCGCTTTGCCGTTAACGGTTATATGCCCGTGCAAAACTAACTGGCGCGCCGTTCTTAAAGAAGAGGCAAAACCCGCCCTCTTTACCAAATTATCA
>JAEWSL010000031.1 GCA_023398295.1 Elusimicrobiota bacterium
CTTCAACTATGCGCGACTTCGCCACCGTCTTGGAATATAGCGGGTACGCTATCGCGCTTAAAACCGCCACAACCATTACCACGATAAGCAGTTCAAGTAAAGTAAATGCCCTGCTGTTTACATTTCTTCTAGATGATAAAAATTTCATAAACCCTCCCGATAATACAAAGACAGCCAAATAAAAGCAAAACGGCTATGTTGTAACTCGGGTGGGCTGCCAGCTCCCTCCATTATATAAAAAATATCTTGAAATTAACCATTTGCATGTTTTAATCTTATGTTTAACTGGAAAAGCGAAGCTTGACATTTGCCTTGCTTAGCTTACCCCGCTATGGCGCGCCGTTGGCGCGCAAGCAAAAAAACCGCCCGCGTTTACGCGGACGGTTTTTTTAATAAGCTTATTTACTTACTTTTATTTCTTATTTATTTCTTTTTAAGAATATCCTTAGCCTCCGCCTGGGCCGCGCTCAGACGCGCTATCGGCACGCGGAATGGGGAACAGGAAACGTAATTAAAACCTTCCCTGTGGCAAAATTCCACGCTGGAAGGCTCGCCGCCGTGTTCGCCGCAGATGCCTATCTTAAGATGCTTTTTAACGTTTCTGCCTTCCTTAACGGCATGGCGTATTAAGAAGCCCACGCCCTCCTGGTCAAGGACCTGGAACGGATCCACCTTCAAAATGCCTTCCGCCAGATACGAGGGCACAAAAGCGCCGATATCGTCGCGGGAGAAACCAAAAGTCATCTGCGTTAAGTCGTTTGTGCCAAAAGAGTAAAAATCCACCACGTCGGCAATTTTATTTGACGTTATCGCCGCGCGCGGTATTTCTATCATCGTGCCCACGGTGTAGGCAATTTTCTTGCCGTACTTTTCGCAGACTTCTTTATGCACTTTTGCGATAAGCGGTTTTTGATGTATGATTTCTTTATCAATGCATACTACGGGTATCATAATCTCTGGCGTTACTTTAAGGCCTTCTTCGGTAAGTTCCAAAGCGGCTTCAAAAATAGCCTTTGACTGCATTTCCGTAATCTCGGGATAAGTGATGCCCAAACGTATGCCCCTGTGGCCCATCATCGGGTTGCTTTCGCTTAAGGCGTCGGCGCGTTTGTCAAACTGTTCTTTGGTAATATTAAGTTCGGAGCAAATGGCGTTAATAGCGTCGGCGCTGTGAGGAATAAACTCGTGAAGCGGAGGGTCCATTAAACGTATCGTAACGGGATATCCCGCCATGGCTTTTAGCGTGGCTTTAATATCGCCCTTCATATAAGGGAAAATTTCTTCCAGCGCTTTAACCCTTTCTTCTTTTGTGTCGCACAAAATCATTTTCCTTAACGCAAACAAAGGCTTCTCGGAATTTGCGCCGTAGAACATATGCTCTATACGGAACAAACCAATGCCCTGCGCGCCAAAAGAACGCGCTTTTGCCGCGTCAGAAGCCGTATCGGCGTTAGCGCGCACGCCAAGCTTTTTAATACCGTCGCAAATCTTAAGGAAGTTATTTAAGTTGGCGTTTGTTTCGCTTGCGTCTAACATCGGCATTTTGCCTTCGTAGACAAGGCCGCGCGTGCCGTTAAGAGATATAAAATCTCCCTTCTTAAAAGTTTTGCCTTTTACGGTCATAGTTTCTTTGGCGATATCAACGTGGATATCGCTGCAGCCCACTATGCAGCATTTGCCCCAGCCGCGCGCGACTAAAGCCGCGTGAGAAGTCATACCGCCGCGGGCGGTTAAAATGGCCTGCGCGGCGCGCATGCCCTCAACGTCTTCGGGATTTGTTTCCTCGCGCACTAAAATGCAGGCTTTGCCGTCTTTGCGGGCTAAAATAGCGTCGGCGGAATTAAAAACTATAAAACCGCACGCGCCGCCGGGCCCCGCAGGCAAACCTTTGGCCAGAGGCTTTGTTGCCGCCTCGGCCTTGGGGTCCACTATCGGATGCAAAAGTTCGTCAAGCTGGTCGGGGCTGACGCGCAGGACCGCTTCCGCCTTATTGATAAGTTTTTCCTTTGCCATATCAAGCGCAATCTGGACGGCCGCAATGCCGTTTCTTTTGCCGACTCTGCATTGTAAAAGCCAAAGTTTTTCGTTCTCAATGGTAAACTCAATATCAAGCATATCTTTATAATGCTTCTCAAGACGTTTTTGTATTTCGTCAAGCTGCTTGTAGGCCTGCGGCATAACTTTTTTAAGACTGTCTTTATCGCCGCCGTGGCCGGAGGTGGACCATTCGTTTATAGGCTGCGGCGTCCTGATGCCGGCCACAACGTCTTCGCCCTGAGCGTTTACAAGGTATTCGCCGTAAAAATGGCTGTCGCCGTTGCCCGGGTTTCTGGTGAAAGCAACGCCCGTTGCGCTGGTGTTGCCCATATTGCCGAAAACCATTGACTGCACGTTTACGGCGGTGCCCCAGTCGTGGGGGATTTTTTCAATGTTTCTGTAGGCAACCGCGCGCTTGCCGTTCCAGGAGGCAAAAACCGCGCCGATTGCGCCCCAAAGCTGCTGCATGGGCTCGTCGGGGAAATCGGCCCCTAAAACTTTTTTGACGGTGATTTTGAAATCTTCGCAAAGTTTTTTAAGTTCGGCGGCGGTAAGCTCGGTATCTGAACTGTAGCCGCGTTTTTGCTTGACTTGGCCAAGCATCTCGTCAAGAATTTTGCGTATGCCTTTGTCGTCTTTAGGCTCAATGCCGGCGGCTTTTTCCATCACAACGTCGCTGTACATCATGATGAGGCGGCGGTAAGCGTCGTAGACAAAGCGCTCGTCTCCGGTTTTGGCAATCATACCCGGAATAGTCTTTTGCGTTAAGCCGACGTTAAGAATAGTCTCCATCATACCCGGCATGGAACTGCGCGCGCCGCTGCGCACGGATACCAAAAGCGGATTTTCCGCCGAGCCGAAAATTTTGCCCGTCTCTTTTTCAACTACTTTAAGATTTTTTTCAACCTCGGCTTTCAAGGTTTTGGGGTAGGTTTTTTTGTTGTTCCAGTAGTAAGTGCAAACTTCGGTAGTGATGGTAAAACCCGGGGGCACGGGGAGTTTTAATTTGGGGTGGCCCGCCATTTCGGCAAGGTTTGCGCCTTTGCCGCCCAGAAGTTCTTTCATGGCGCCGTTGCCGTCTGCAAGGCCCGCGCCGAAGTGATAAACAAACCCTTTATGCTTTTTTATAGGGGAAAAAGTTGCTTTTTTAACTGCTTTCTTAACCGCTTTCTTTGCGGTATGTTTTACTGTTTTTACGGCAGCCTTTTTTATTGTTTTTTTGGCTGTCTTTTTTGCTATTTTTTTAGCTGGCATATTTTAAGTTTCTCCATATATTATGACTTACTTTCGGCGTTCACGGCGCTTTGCGCCGACGCCTCCTGCCCAAAACGATACAAGATACGGCAAAACGCGCGCGCGGCCTTAGGCCCGCGGGCTTGATATATTCTATTAAATTGTTTGCGCGCGCGCAACGCGCAAGTCAAAAAGCGGGAAATTATTTTTGAAACTTACAAAAGTTTGCCGTTGACATTGCCGTTCGTTAAACGCTCGCTTGTGTTACCTGCGCGGTTTTTCAAGTTTGAGGCAAATTTGCGTTTGACCTGAAGGCCGCGTGGATTCTTGAAGCTTGTTTGCTCCTCTGCCACGCGGGCTGCTCCCGCCGCGTATCACAAAGAAGGGAACATAACCCCTTAATTCTTCTGTTTAATTGTAAATGCGAAGCTTGGAATTTGCCAATCTTAGCTTATTTACCAAGGGTGCGCCCAAGCGCACAACCAAAAGAACTGGAAAAGCGAAGCTTGGAATTTGCCTTGCTTAGCCTATTTGTGGAGCGTGCGCCAAAGCGCACAACTAAAAGAGCGCGCCTGAGCGCACAGCTAAAAAAAATTGCTAAAATCTAGTTATGCTAAACGAGTTTGACAGAAATTTAATATCCTCCCTGGGCGGAAAAATCCTCGTCGGCGTGGACGAAGCGGGCAGAGGGCCGCTTGCAGGCCCCGTAGTCGCCTGCGCCTGCTATGTGCCAGAGGACCTGTACCAAAACGAAACGCTTTTACAGATAAACGACAGCAAAAAACTATCCCCCAAAAAGCGGGAGAAATTATTTGCCGAACTCACGCGTCTGCCCGTAATCTACGCGACCGGTTTTGCCACCGCGCGCGAAATTGACGAGATAAATATTTTGCAAGCCACATTTCTTGCCATGCGCCGCGCGCTTAAAAAATTTGACGGCAAAAACATTTTTGCCGCCGTTGACGGAAACAGGGCCATACCGCAAATTTCCTGCGCGCAAAAAACTTTTGTAGGCGGCGACGGCAAATCCCTTGCAATTGCAACAGCAAGCGTAATTGCAAAGGTAACAAGAGATAATTTTATGCGCATAATTGACAAACAATACCCCATCTACGGCTTTGCCGCACATAAGGGTTATGGCTGCGCGGCCCATATTGACGCGATAAAAACTTACGGCCCCTGTTCGCAGCACCGCAAAACTTTTGAGCCCGTTTTATCCCTCTGCGGCGGCCTGCTTTGCTGCGGCCCCGCGCGCCAAAGCATTATGGCGAAAACGCGCATTATTCAAGAAGAAGCGCAAAAAGAGGAAGCAAATGTTTAGCTTCAAGCGGCGCAAAGGCAACGCGGGCGAAGAGGCCGCCGCAGAGGCTCTTAAAAAACTGGGCTGCAAAATAATAGAGCGCAATTTTAACTGCAAAAGCGGCGAGATTGATATTATAGCCCGCCGCAAAGACGAACTTATTTTTGTTGAAGTTAAACTGCGCGAAGGCGCTTTTGCAAAAGAGTACGGCGGCGCGCTGGGCGCAGTTACGGCGGCAAAGCAAGAGCGCATTATAAAAACAGCCCTTCTTTATATCAAACAGTGTAGGCCTTTATACAAATCTCTTCGGTTTGATATAATAACAATAACAGACGGCAAATTGGAGCATCTGCAAAACGCTTTTGGCAGCGATAAATATATTTTATAGGAGATTTATATGACACAGTTTGAACAAATAAAAAAAGCCGCGGCTTATATTAACAAAAAGACTAAAAATTTCGCTCCGCAAATTGCGATAATTACCGGCAGCGGGCTTGCAAACAGCGTGCCCGAACTGGAAAATAAAACCGTGATACCCTATAAAAATATCCCGTGTTTTTTGAAGAGCACCGTCGTCGGCCACACGGGCAATTTAATTTTTGGCGTATATAAAGGCAAAAAAATTGTTGTTATGCAGGGGCGCTTCCATTATTACGAAGGCCACGCGATGAAGGATTTAGCCCTCTCGGTGCGAACGCTTAAAATACTGGGCGCGCAGACTTTAATTGTTTCGGCGGCCGTCGGCTCGCTTAACGTAAAACTTGTGCCGGGCAGCCTTTGCGTGCTTAAAGACCACATAAACTTTATGGCCACAAACCCGCTTGTCGGCAATTACGAACCGCAGTTTGGCCCTATGTTTTTTGATATGTCCCAGGCTTACGATAAAACGCTGCGCCAAAGCGCGCTTAAAATAGCAAAGAAGCATAAAATTAACGCCGAAGAGGGCGTTTATCTTTCCGTAAGCGGGCCTAATTTTGAAACGCCTTCCGAAATTAAGGCTTTTAAGACTTTGGGGGCGGACGTCGTCGGTATGTCCACCGTGCCGGAGGTGCTTGCCGCAAGGCAGGCGGGCATGCGCGTTTGCGGGCTTTGCTGGTCGGTAAATCTTGCAAGCGGGATTTCAAAAAAACCTATAAGCCATCAGGAAACTTTGGCCGAAGGCAAAAAAATTGAGGGCAAATTTAATAAAATCCTTAAGGATTTGCTGCCCCTTTGCTAAATCAGCAGAATTTTGCCAAACCGCCGCGGCGGCAGAGCGTACCGCGAAAAATAAAAAATGTTTAATAATGTCTTAAGGCTGGGCAAGGAAACTTTAATTTACGGCACTTCTACGATTGCCGCAAGGCTGTTTAACTTTTTTCTTGTTCCCGTCTACACCTATTATCTTGCCACGGCCGACTACGGCGTTGTAGCTACCGTATTTGCCTTCATGGCCCTAATTAACATAATTTACCAGTACGGCATGGACCAAGCCTATTTGCGCTTTCGTCAGGAAGACGGCTCGCTTGATACATTTTCCACCCCGTTTTTGGCGGTGCTCGGGACGGCTTTTATTTTATCTGCGGTAATTTTTGCCTCAAGCCCGCTTATTGCGCAATGTCTGGGCATAGGGGCAAAAAACGCAAATCTTATAAAACTTTCCTCTGCGGTGATGGCAATTGACGCGCTTAATATTGTGCCTTTTGCAAAGCTGCGCTTTGAGCACCGCGCGTGGCATTTTGTGGGCGTTAGGACGGCTTCCATAATAGTAAACGTCATAGGCAATATTTTGGCGCTGGCTTATTTTAAGACGGGCGTTGAGGGCATTTTTATCGCGGGGATATTTGCTTCCTGCACGTCGCTTTTACTGCTTGCTTTTGTGATAAAAGAAGATTTGCATTTTAATTTTGATAAAAACCTTTTCAAAAAAATGTTTGCCTTTGCCTGGCCCTTTGTGCCCGCCGGCGCGGCAAGCATTTTGGTAAATGTTATAGATAAGCCGCTGCTGTCGCACTTGGCGGGGTTAAGCGCGGTGGGCGTTTATCAGGCCAATTTCAAAATCGGCGTTTTTATGATGCTTGTGGTTTCAATGTTTGACCAGGCCTGGCGGCCCTTTTTTATACAGGAAAGCGCAAAAGAAAACTGCAAAGAAATTTTTGCGCAGATATTTACTTATTTTGCCGCCCTCTCAACATGGGTGTTTTTGGGGCTTGTGTTTTTGATGCCTGCCATAATTAAAACTTCTTTTTGGGGATATCATCTTATCCATCAAAATTACTGGGGAGGCATAAAAATAATACCTCTTGTTTTGGGAGGCTATCTCTTTTACGGCTTTTATATAAACTTTATGATAGCACCCGTGCTGACCAAAAAAACGCGCGTTCTAATGTGGATTACCCTTGGCGGCGCGCTTGCAAGCGTGCTTACCAATATTACAGTCGTGCCGCGCGCGGGCATTATCGGCGCGGGCTGGGCCATTTTAATAAGCTATTTTGTTATGGCGGCAAGTTTGTTTATTTTCCTTCAGAAAAACTATCCGATTAAATACGAGTACCGCAAATTAAGCCTAATCTTCGGCTGCGTTTTTTTAATGCTGTTGCTTAACTTCTACACCGCGCGCTTTGGCGCGGCGCACGGCGTTGCGCTTAAAGTAATTGCGCTTTGCATATATCCGTTTGCTATGACGTGCGTAATAACTTCAAAGCGCGCCGCGCCCGCCTGCGGCTGCAATAAATAATTTTTTATTTTTTGAAGATAAACATCGCGGCTACTATCAAAAACAGGAAGCCGACATAATGATTCCAGCGCAGACTTTCTTTAAGATATAAAACGCTGAAAACGGCAAAAACGGCCAGCGTAATTATTTCCTGCATTCCTTTTAACTGCGCCGCGCTGTAATAAGCGTGTCCGATGCGATTTGCCGGTACCTGAAAGCAATATTCCACAAAAGCGATAAGCCAGCTGACAAGCACTACAAGCCAAAGCGCTCTGTCCTTATACTTTAGATGCCCGTACCACGCAAACGTCATAAAAATATTTGACGCAATTAAAAGCAAAATCGGTTTATACATACACCCGCCGCAAAGCGACGCGCGCAAAAAAGCGCCCTAACTTCCACAAAGACCTTTATACGCCTATATACAACCTGTGCCTATATATAAATTTTACATCTTTTGAGGAGAAATTAGCATCGTCCCTATTTTACGCTCAGCAGTTCCAGCTCGGCCGATACTATGTTATAGCCGTCCCTCACCGTTATCTTCTTGGGCAAAAGCCTGCCGTCAAAAACTTCGTAGTCTTCAAAAATAAACGCTTTTTTGACTATTGTTCGCACCTGTTCCATTTTATAAGGATAGCTTTTGCCGCGCTTGAAATAATATTTATTTAGATATTTGCCCTGACGGAAAGATATAACTTCCTCCCCCGCCGTATTAACCGTCGCGTTTATAAAACGCGACGGCGCGCCGAGCAAAACGCGCAAAATATCTTCAAAAGTTTCCTGCGAGCGCGCGTCCATAAAACCTTTCATAATGAAATCATACTTAAAATCGTCGTCTTTATAAGAGGCCAAAAGAAATTTTGTAATAAACCCGCCCATAACCTTAATTTGCGCCCCGCCGTCCGGTCGGCGCGCGCAGGTAAAAAGAAGGGAGGAATATTGCTTTTTTGCATGAAGAGAAAGCTTAAAAACGTAAGTAACCGCGCCCGCCTCAGACGCAGATAAAACCGCGTAGCTGCGCGAGGGCGCAGCAGACTGCCCGTCTTTTACTGCGCTAAAACACCCGCAAAGCAGAAAACTTAAAATAAAACTAGAAATAGTTAAACGCGCAAAACCAATTTTTTTTATTTTCATCTATACTTTAACCCCCCGCTTTTTATATTATATTATTATGTCCGAGATTTTTCTTTATTTTTTTGCTTTTCTTGCCTCCTTCATAATAAGCGCGGCCGCCCAGCCTTTGGCGCGCAGATATCTGTTTTTCATCTTAAAGGACAGCCCGACGCAGCTTAAAAATCACGAGGGAACAGTGCCCTCCACCGGCGGGGCCGCGCTGGCGCTGGGCTTTTTTGCGGCTTTGCTCTTAGTGCGTTTTATGACAAATTTCCCAAGCGGCACGCTGCATAATCTGCGCGGCATATTCTTCGGCGGTACGATAATATTTGCGCTGGGCGTAATTGACGATATAAAAAAGCCAAAGGGCTTAAACGCTTACGTAAAACTATTCTTCCAGATAATAGCCGCGCTTATACTGATTAAATACGATATCTCAATAAAACTTTTCGGCGCGCCCTACGATTGTATCTTAAGCGTTTTGTGGATAGCGGGCCTCACAAACGCTTTTAACCTCATTGATATTATGGACGGGCTGGCCGTAAGCCAGGCCGTTTTGGCTTCTTTGGCTTTTGCGCTTATATCTCTGCCGTCGGAATTTATTTACGTCAATTTTGCCGCCCTTGCCCTTTGCGGCGCGGCTTTGGGTTTCTGGCCTTACAATCACGCCAAAAAACTTAAAACTTTCCTGGGCGACGGGGGCAGCACCCTGCTCGGTTTTATTTTGGCGGCTTTGGCTTTGGGCGCGCAGTACAGCGCAAAAAACCCGTGGGCCGTTTTTGTGCCAATACTCATTTTAATTATCCCGATTTTTGACACCTGCTTTGTAAGCGTAGCGCGCCTGGCAAAAGGCATATCGCCGCTGCGCGGCACTAACGACCATTTCCCCCTGCGCCTTATGCGCGCGGGTTTAAGCAAAAAAAACATTGTTCTTTTTGCCGCTTTGGCCGCGCTTTCCTACGACGCGCTTGCGTTTTGGATAACAAAGGCCGACGCCACGGTCGCTACAATAATTTATGCGGTGGTAATCGCCGATATAGCGGCTTTTGCAATTTTCCTGAGGAATAAATAAATGGACAGCGAAATAATTATAATAGGCGGCGGGTTAAGCGCGATGTCCTGCGCTTACCACCTTGAAAATAAGAAATTTAAGGACTATATTCTTTTTGAAAAAGAACCCCGCGCGGGCGGTCTTTGCACTTCTTATCAAAAAGAAGGCTTTACCTTTGACTTCAGCGGACACCTGCTGCATATAGCCACCAAAGACGGTCTTAAACTTGCAAAAAAGCTGCTGGGGCAAAACGCCGCTTTACTTAAAAGAGAAGCTTATGTTTACATCGGCGATGCGATTGTTCCCTACCCGTTCCAAAACAATCTTGCTTATCTCAAAGACGATATTATAAGCCAATGCGTAAGCGGCGTTTTGCAGGCCTTCAGGGAAGGCCTGGATCCGCAAAAGCAGCCTTCTTTTAAGAAATGGGCGCTTTGCGCTTACGGCGAAGGCATTTGCAAATATTTTATGCTGCCCTATAACTCAAAACTATGGCAGTATGACTTAGATAAAATGGGGCATGGCTGGTGCGCGCAATTTATACCTAAAAACACCTTGGAAGATATTATAAAAGGCGCGTATGTAAAACGCAAAAAAGATTTCGGATACAACGCCTCGTTCTTCTACCCGAAGGCGGGCGGCTGCAAAGCTTTGTGCGACGCCCTTCTTTCAAAAATAAAACCGCCCGTCTTAAACGCACAGGTAACGCAGATAAATCTTAAAGACAAAACTATAACCGCCGAGGGCAAAACCTATAAATATAAAAAACTTGTAAGCACGGCCCCTCTTAAAACTTTGGGCGATATGATAAAAGGTCTGCCCTATGCCTTAAAACGCGATTTTAACACACTTAAACACAATAATGTTTACGTCTTAAACATAGGCTTCCAGGGGCCGACAAAGGAAGGACACTGGTTTTACTTCCCCGAAGATAAATATCCCTTTTACCGCGTCGGCGCGCAAAGCGCGTTTGCGCAAAATATGACGCCGAAAAACTGCTCCAGCCTTTACGTGGAATTTGCTTTTGAGCAGGACGCAAAAAAACCCAATCTTAAAGAGCTGGAAGCGCGCGCCGTTTCTCTTTTGAGGACTTTAGGCTTTATCGGCAAAGAGGCAAAAATCTTAGTAAAAGACTGGATTTATATACCTTACGCCTATCCTATAGAAAATGCGCGCTGCGAACGGGCGCGCGTAAATATAATTGACTGGCTGGCGCGACAAAATATATACTTAACAGGCAGATACGGCGCGTGGGAGTATTCTTTTATGGAGCGTTCCCTCCTCGGCGGGAAGCAAACCGCCGAACTCCTGCTAAAAAGCTAAGTTCGCTAAATTTAATTAATTAAATGAAAGGTTACATTATGAAAGTTCTCATTTACGGCGGAAGTTTTGACCCCGTGCATAAAGGCCACTGCAGCCTTCTTAAGGCGGCAACGGCGCAGCTGCAGCCCGATAAAATACATCTTTTTACGGCCTATTGTTCGCCTTATAAAGAAAAATCCGCTCGCCCCTTTGAGGTCCGCCGCGAAATGGCCAGGGCGGCCTTAAGCGGCATTTCGCCCAACATAATTTTTGACGATTTTGAGCTTGAGCAGGCACGCGTCGTCTATACCTACGAAACGGTGGAAAGAGTAAAAAAACTTTATCCTAACGCGCAAATTTATCTTCTTGTCGGTGCCGACTGCCTAAACTCAATAGAAAATTGGAAAAACAGCCCCTATATCTTTGAAAACTGCACCGTAATCGCCGGCAAGCGCAAAGGTTTTTGCACAGAGAAAAAAAACTTCCCCTATATTATGATGGAGGGCAACTTCCCGCTGATGTCTTCAACGACGCTGCGGCTGGCCATACTTTCAAACGGCATAGTCCCAAACGATTTGCCGCGCTGCGCCGCAGACACAATTGAAAAAAACTGCATGTACGGGCTGCATCTGCACAAATGGCTCTCGCAGAACTTAAAGCCAAACCGCTATCTGCACGTAAAACTGGTGGCGCAGGCCGCCACCGAACTTGCCAAATTTTACAACGCCGACAGGGAAAAGGCCGCGCTTGCCGCCATTTTGCACGACTGCGCAAAGTGCATGACAAACGGCGAGCTTATCAAATATTGCTTTGAGCATAAACTTGCCGTGGAAGATTTTGACGATATTTGCAAATACTCTCCCTCGCTTCTGCACGCGGAAGTTTCCGCCGATATGGCGGAACATAACTTCGGCGTAAAAGACGCCGACGTCCTAAACGCCATCAAAAACCACACGCTGGGCAGGCTGGATATGTCGCTGCTGGAAAAGATACTTTTTATCGCCGATATGGCAAGCAAAGACAGGGCCAGAAAAGACGCAAAAAAAGTTTTCGCCTGCGCGCTGCAATCCCTTGAGGCGGGCATGAGGGCCGCTATGTCCGTCAAACTTGCCTTTACGGTTGAAACGCAGAAATGGCTTGCACCGCGCGGCATAAAACTATGGAACAAAACAATCTCCGCAGACAATTAGGCCAAAGACTTGCCGTTTATCTTGCGCTTGCCGTCCTTATTTACGGCGCGCTGGCCTGTTTTTTTGCCGCGCCCAACGCAAAAACTGTTTATGAAAGGCAAAATATACCCGTTAATATCTTAGTTTTGACCGATAAGCCTATGTTTATTTCCTACAACCCCAAAACTAAAAAAGCTTTGCTGATAAATATAGATAATCCCCCCGAAAACCCGACTATACAAAAAATCGCGGAACAAATAAAAATACCGCTCGGCGCCCAGGAGCCGCTCGTAATTGCCCCTTTAACTTCGCGCAGAGAACTATTTTGGGATAATTTTAAGGAAAATTTAGCTCTCTGGCGCAAAAAACCGCAGCTTGTTTTTGTCTATCTATACGATTACGCTTCCTTAAAATACAAACGCAGAACCAATATCAGTTTTTCCGATTTTACCGCCCTGAGCATAGATTTAGCCTCGTTAAGCGCGGCCGACTTTTCCGTAATAACCCGCGAACCGCCCCCCAAAATCAAACCCCCCAAAAACCGCAAAAGCAATAAAAAAGAGGCCGCGCAAAAAATAAAAGAAAACAAAAAAAACGCGGCCCTTAGGGAAAGCGCGGCGGCAAAAGGGCAAAACCGTCCTTTGGTGGTTGAAATATTAAACGCCACAGGAGAAAGCGGCCTTGCCGCGCAGGTTACCAGATATATCCGCGCCCTTGCAAACGAAGGGGAACTTAACGCCGACGTAATAAATTACGCCTCCTACCCTTCCTCACAGGAAAAGACGGAAATTATTGACCTAAACGACAGACTTGAAGACGTAAAACAGTTAAGCCTTAGCCTGGGCCTGGGGGATAAAGAAATTTTCCTGCGCAAAGACGCAAACGCAATAAGCGACTGTAAAATTATTCTGGGCAAAGACTTCCGCTTAACGCAGCAAATGAAAAATATGGACAGTTTATCCCCTAAATGATAAACTTTTATATAATAGATATTAAAAGGACTCAATAGAGAGGCTCCAATTATGAAAGACATTAAGAAAACAGTTCTGAAAGCGGCTCAAATTTTAGATGATAAAAAAGCGCAGGATATCGCGGTTTTTGACCTTAGGGGCAAATCCTCCCTCTGCGACTACATAGTGCTGGCCACCGCCGCCGCAGCCCCGCATCTTGAAGCCCTGGAAAGCGAAGTTTCAACTAAACTTAAAGAAGACGGCGTTTATAAAATCAACCGCGAAGGCGGCGCTTCGCCCTACTGGCGCGTAAGCGATTACGGCGCGTTCCTGCTTCATATAATGACGGAGCCCGCCCGCAAGTTCTACGCTTTGGACAAACTTTTCAGTTTTGCAAAAGTTTTGACGACAAATAAAGAAGAAACCAAAAATCCCGCGCCCAAAAAAGCAAAAACCGTAAAAAAATCCTCAATTAAAAAAAGCGGGAAGCCTTCTAAAAAAACTGCAGCAAAAGCCTCCGCAAAAACGGTTAAAAAACCCGCGGCAAAAAAAGCAAAGGCGGCAAAAGGCGCAAAAAAGATTTTGAAAACTAAAACAAATACGAAGAAAACGCTGAAAAAGAAAGGTAAAAAATAAATGCTTAGCAAACTAAAACAAAAACTGGAAGAAAGACTTTTCAAGGATAAATATTTTGTTGAGTTTGAGGATTTGCCTCATCTTGAGTTTACCCCCCCGCCCGCTCATATTGACGCGGATATTTCCCTGGCGTGGGCCATGGGCGCGGCAAAAAAAATAAAGAAAAACCCTTTGGATATAGCAAAAAAAGCCACAAAGGCAATTGAAAGCTTAGAGGAAGTGGCAACCTGCTCTTTAACCGCGCCCGGGTTTCTTAACATAAAACTTACCGACGCTTTTTTGGTGGAGGCCGCCCGCGACAGACGTCTTAAAAACCGCGACGCAGTTGCAAATGCGCCCGAGAGAAAAATACTTATAGAATTTGTTTCGGCAAACCCCACAGGCCCTTTGCACGTAGCAAGCGGGCGCGGGGCCAGTTTGGGCGACAGTCTTGTTAAGATACACCGCGCGCTGGGCGTAACCTGCGACGCGGAATATTATATAAACGATGCGGGCAACCAGGCCGAACTTTTGGGCATATCCCTCCAAGCGCGCGCCGAAGGCAAAGAGCCGCCCGAAAACGGCTATCACGGCCAGTATCTTGCGGACCTTGCCAAGCAAATACCCGCCGGCATGCCAAAAGAAGATTACGGACGCTTTGCCATGGAAGAACTTATAAAAACCCATCAGGAAGATATGAAAGACTTCCGAGTGGAATTTACGCGCTGGTTCAGAGAGAGCGAACTGCATAATCAGGACGCTCCTATGCAAACTTTAGCCTTTCTTAAAAAAACAAACAGCGTCTACGAAAAAGACGGGGCCGTTTGGTTTGGCACAAGCGAAGATAGGGACGATAAGGACCGCGTGCTTGTCCGCACAGACGGAAGGCCCACCTACTTTTTGGCCGATATCGCCTATCACAAAAATAAATTTGACAGGGGATACGCCAGACTTATTGACATCTGGGGCGCGGACCATCACGGATATGTCCCGCGCATGCAGGCCGCCATAAAAGCGCTTGGACATGACGAAGATAAAGATTTCACGGCTATTATCCATCAGCTTGTGCATTTAATTGAAAACGGCGAGAAAGTAAAAATGTCAAAACGCGCGGGCACTTTTATAACCCTGCGCGACCTCATGAAAGACGTCGGCACAGACGCCTGCCGCTTCTTCTTTGCAAGCAGGACGCCTAACGCGCATCTTAATTTTGACCTCAATCTTGCAAAAAAGCGCACTAATGAAAATCCCGTCTTCTACGTGCAGTACGTGCACGCGCGCATAGCTTCAATTTTTAACTCCGCGCAGGAGAAAAACTTAACGGCCGATAACATAACTTCCCCGTTAAATTTAGCCCCGCAGGAAAGGGCGCTCTTAAGCAAAATGCTTTGGTTTAAGACCGTGCTTTTGACCTGCGCAAAAGATTTAAGCCCTCACCATCTCACGTCTTATTTGACGGAACTGGCGGGGTTGTTCCATTCTTTCTACGACTCTTGCAGAGTCTTGGACGAAAATAACGGGCAGTTAACCAAATCGCGTTTGTTTACCTGCCTGCTGGCGCAGCAGAGGATTCAAAAAGGCTTGGAGCTTATCGGGGTAACCGCCCCGCAAAAAATGTAGCGGATAAAATTCCGCCGCAAAAAAATATCTCAAAGAAGGGGTGCAGCTTATGAGAAAATACATTTGTACATTGCTTATATGTCTTACCTCCGTTGTTATAAACGGACAAATAATAAAAAGAGGCGACGATTTTTTTAACCGCGGCCTCTATAAGCAGGCCATAGAAGAGTATTCCGCCTTCATCAAAGACCGCAACGAAGATAATTCCTGCGCGGCCGCGCTTAAAACCGCTTTGGCCTACAGCTATCTCCATAAATACGACAGCGCGCTTAAAACCGTCTACAACTATGTACCCAAAGGAGATCTCTGCAAAACCAAATATTTAATCGTTAAAGAAAGACTGCTTAAAGAAAGTTCTTTATACTCCCAAAACACAAACGATATAATAGAGAGTGAAACCGATCCCTCCAAATTTACCCTTAAGCAAAAATTAACCGAACGTAAAAATACCGCCAAAGAACTTTGGGAAATGCGCTCTTACCTCGCCAAGGCCCAGACGAAATATAATAAAGATTATCTTGAGGGCTCTTTTACAACCTCCACCAACTTCCTTGTCCCTACGCTCTACGATTATATGGTGCCTATATGGCTGGACCTTAACACTCAGCCTCAGGAAGAAATTTTGGAGGAAAGTTATAAAATAGGCGGTTCCGATCGAAGCGCCGCCTCTGAACTTTGGCATATAGAAAGAATCCTTATGATACGCGATGTCCCTGACGAAGATATGGCCCAGGCTTTGGCTTATGTAAGCGGCAGCGCAAATTCCTACAGCAAATACCCGCAAATTACGCCTTACATGTTCAGGGCGGGAGAAGTGCTTGCAAAAGCAAGAGCGGCTTCCAAAAGCGCCTATTTTTATAATCAGGCCGAAAAGTACCAGAACGCCGTTGACCAGGCCGATTACTGCCTGCAGCTGCCGCTTAATTTTGTATCCGAAGAGTGCGGGAATATAAGAAAAAGCATCGTGGAAAACAAAGCCCTCGCCTTAACAGCGCCCGTGCCTTTTAACCTGCCCGTCGGCAAAAGCACGGACTTTAGAATTACCACCAAAAACATGAGCAAAGTTTATATGCACATTTACCCGCTTACGCCCGACGATTTTGCAACGGGAACCGGCGGCAGACCTTCCCCAAAATCCGCCAAAAAGAAAGGCGGCAAAGCCACAGATTTAGAACCGCAGAACTGGATGCAGGAAGTCCCCTGGCAGAAGAGGCAGGAAATATTAAAAACCGTCCCCGCCAGAACTTTAGGGCTTGCAATTCAAACCTCAATTAAATACGAGCCTGTCGTAAGCGAAATTTCTTTGCTCTTCGCCGACAAGGGCTTATACGCTATAGTTTTGAGCGAAAACAGAAAACCTAGCCAGGACGATTTAATGTTCTTTGTCAACTTTACCGAGCTTGCCCTATACGCCACCGCTTTTAATACCACGCCGGATTTGAAAACCATGCCGTATCAAAACAGCTATTTTAACGTCTACGCGCTGGATCCTCAAAGAGGAACCCTCATAGAAAACGCCGACATAATAGCCAATGCCCGCAAATATATAACGGGGGAAGGCGGCTCCGTCAAAATCCCAGTGGAAGGGAAATGGCAAAGCTTAAGCATGCTCGGTTATATAAGCAACAGTTTTTCAATACTCCCAAATATTAATTTTGCCGTAAGCCTGCCCGAAAAATATGACCTGGCCATAAATACCGACAGAGCCGTCTACATGCCCGGACAAAAGATAAACGCGGCGGTGAACGTCATTGAGTATAAAGCGTCCAATTATTTTGCTTACGACGGGTTAGCCGGCAAAGATAAGCTGACGGTTACTCTTTCCGACGCAAACAACAAAGACCTCGCGCAGAAAACCGTGTCCCTTAACGATATCGGCGCAGGAGAAGCGTCCTTTACAATACCAAAAAGTTCTATGCTGGGCACTTTTACTCTGAAAGCAAAAATAGGCGATGTTACTAAATGGCAAAATATTCTTGTTGAAGAGTATAAAGAACCCGAGTTTGAAATTACCCTTGAAGATAACCAGGGCATTTCTTTATATGACACGCCTCTGACGGTTAAAGGGAATGCCTCTTATTATCAGGGAATGCCTCTCAGTAAAACCAAGGTAACTTACGTGATAACAAAAGAATATTTCCGCCCGCTGTTTTGCTGGTGGTATCCGCCTATACCTCCGGACAGAGATGAACGCATAAATTCCTCCACCGTAACTGACGAAAACGGCAATTTCTCCATCACGTTTACGCCTAGAGATACCACCAAAATCACCGAAACCCTCCGCGGTATGCCGGCAAAATACAGGGTGGAAGCGTTTATAACTGATAAAGGCGGCAGGACGCTTAGCGCTTCAAAACTTTACGGAGCAAGCGGGCAGGAAAGATTCTTTGTAATTAAGTCCGACAGGGGCTTCTTCCGCCAGAACACGCCTGCAACGGTAACAGCCACAATGGTTAATGCCGACGGCAAACAGCTTGAGGGCCGCGCCGAGGTGGTAATACAAAGAGCAGTCCCCAAAAAAGACGATGTTTTTGACCTCTCCGATATTAATAATTTTGAAGAAGGCATAGTGCTTGAAACTTCCATTGCCCAATTTGATAAAGAGGGCCCGACGCCTATTGACATGCCCCTTCTGCCGGAGGGCTTTTACGTGCTCAAGGTAATAGCGCAGGATTCTTACGGCGTTGATAACGAGGGAAAGATGTTATTTATCGTAGTAAACCCCAAAACGCCCAGTTTGACTTTGCCCGCCGTGGCTATACCCGAAAATAAAGTTTACTACCCAGGCCAAACAGCCACTTTCTTAATAGGCGCGGCAAACAACAATTCTCCCAAATACATAGAAATCTACAAGGACCAATTCTTTGTCAGTAAAGACGAAGTTAAAACTAACGGCCTTGCGCTTTACAGCTTCCCCATAAAAGAAATTTACAGGGGATCTCTGGCCTTAAACTGGTTCTCCGTTACCGATTACAAGCCCTACAGCGGTTCGGCCTCCGTTGACGTGCCTTACGCAAATAAAAATCTTAACGTTTCCCTGGAACCGCAAAAACCCCAGGCTATGCCGGAAGAAAATATAAAATGGACTTTGCAGGCTAAAGACGAAGAGGAAAACCCCGTAAACGGCCAAGCCGTGGTAACGCTGTTTGATAAATCTCTTAATTACTACAAAGAGCACTCTTTCAACATTCTTACGCCCTACAGCCAAAAAACATCTCCCGTCATAAACCCGCTTGTAAGTTCCATAGACGAGTTGCGCACTGTTTATATGCCGCGCCTCAAAAATGTTCTCAGGGCCGCAAACTATGCAAACACCACCCTGGAAGAAATGGCGACGCTGGCTTCCCCCTCCACTTCCTACGCGGTAGCCGATGAGACCCCTGCCTATAAGGGCGCGGCTGGCGCGGCGGCGCCTTTGCAGCAGCCTTCTGAACAGCTTAAACTAAGAGGCCAAAGCCCCCAAACAGCTTTTTGGCAGCCCGACCTGAAAATAATAAAAGGCAAAGCTTCCTTCAACGTAAAGATGCCCCAACGCTTAACGCAGTGGGCGGCGCTTGCTTCTGTCTTTACAAAAAATGCGCAAAGCGCCAGGACGCAGGCCCAGATAACCGTCAATAAAGACTTGATGGTTTCCCTGCAAACCCCGCGCTTCCTGAGGGAAAACGACGTCATTAACATAGCGGCCGTAGTCTTCAACCACTCCAAACAGCGGCTGCCCGTTGAAATAAGCTTAAACGCGCAGCTTGACGGGCAGGACGCGGCCTCCCTTATGAAAATAGAGAATTCGGCCGCGCCCGTAAACCTAAACCCCGGGCAGGAATATAAAGTTTCGTGGAAAATAAACTCACCCCGCGGCGCAGGCGTTTTAACTTTAAGCGCGGTTGCAAAAAGCGGCAATATCTACGACGGCGAAGTTAAAACGGTGCCGCTGCTTTCAGGCAGGCAGCGCCTTGTCCAAAGCAAAACGGAACCTTTGACTGAAGGTAAAAATACTTTAACGCTGGAAGTTTCTTCCGCCAAAAATAAGAGCATAAACGTGGAGTCCGCGCATCTTAATATTTCCCCCAACCTTATCATTCCTGCGGTAAGGGCTATACCGATGTTCGTTTACGACTCAAAAAACACTTCCCTATCCGCGATTAACGCTTATCTGCCGGCGGTGTTGTTAAATAATCTGCAAAACTCTTACCCGCAGTTTAAGAGAGCGCTGGCTTCCCTCCAGCGCAACACCAAGACCGCTCCGTGGAATACAGAAAATTCCGCTCTCTTTAAGGCCCTCAACGAAACGCCTTGGTACAATCTCTCAAAAGGTTATAAAGCCGAGCAGGAACAGATAAATATCTTTGACTCCCAAACGCTGGCGGCATTATCGGAACAATCCCAAAAAGACCTCCTGTCTTTCCAAAATTCCGACGGCGGCTTTGCCTGGGTAAGCGGCGGCAAAAGTTCGCCCTATATCACTTTGGCAGTATTGGAACGCTTCGGCGCAGCCTATGCAAAGGGCATAAATGTGCCGCAAAGCAGTATCCAAAAAGCGCTGCGCTATATTACGGAAAATATCGCTATAAACACCTCTTCGCCGACGCAGGATAATATCGCCCAGGCGGTTTATACGGCAAAAGTGCTGTCCTATTATCCTAAGACGTGGTATAAGTACGATATCGTGCGCCTGACTGCAACGGCAAATAAATTTGACAAATATTTAACGCCGCTGGGCAAAGCTTATATGGCAAGCGTTTATAATTACCTGGGCAACCCTGTGAAAGCAAAAGAATATCTGGAGCAGCTCTTTGACGCGGCGGAAACTTCGCCTGTAACGGGCATCTCCTGGGCGCCGCAGGAACGTTCCTGGCTTTGGTTTAACGACACTATTACAACCCACGCCGCCGCAATTGACGCTCTTTTGGCCGTCGCCCCGCAGGATATTGAGCGCTTAAACGGCCTTGTCAAATGGCTTATGTTTGACAGCAAGGCTACCGCATGGACTAATACTGAAGACGGCGCAAAAGCCGTCTACGCGATGATAAACATTATGTCAAAAGAAGGCGCGCTTGAAAAAATCACAAATTATAAAGTAAACTGGAACGGCCTCAAAGAAGTCGCCGTGGCGGAGCCTTTATCCCCCGCGACAAAAGAACTTTCTTTTGCGAAGTACTCGCCGGAAGTTTCAGAAGCAGACTTTACCGCAGAAATTGAAAAAATTGCGGCGGGCAGCGCTTCGCCAAATGAAAAGACGGCCTCAACGCAGGCAAAAGAAACATCCCTTGCCGATTACGCCACTTTGACCGCCCTCTTCAGCGCGCCGCCGCCGACAAAACCTTCCCCGGATAATATATTCAATATTTATAAAACCTATTATTTGGTAAAAGATAACAAGGCGGCTCCGCTTAAAGACGGAGATACGGTGAAAATCGGCGATGAAATACGCGTCAAAATGACCATAAGCGCCAAAAATGATTTTGACTTCGTTTATATTAACGATCCAAAACCCGCCGCTTTTGAGACAGACGACATTACCTCCGGCTGGAAATACGACGGTATCGCGCGTTATGAGGAATTAAGAAATTCCTCCACCAACTTCTATATGATGTCCGTGCCAAGCGGAATTTACGACTTAAGCTATACTCTGCGCCCCACAGCCGCCGGGGAATTTACCGCCGGCGGGGCCGTAATGCAAAGTATGTTCGCTTCGGAGTTTGCGGCCTACAGTTCGGGCATAACGCTTAAAGTTAAAGAATAAGTTTTTCGGCTCTTTCTCCACTAAAAACTGCGCGCTGCTTTCGGCAACGCGCAGTTTTTTTTACGGCATTTGACAGGTTTAGCTTTGCAGTTTCCCCGCAGAACCTCCCGAAGCGGGAGGATAAATCAGCTTTTAAGCTCCTCCAGCCACGAGGATATTTCTTTTGCTATGTTCTCCTGCGCGCTTGCTTTGCCGTCGGCCGATGCCGCCGATGCCGCCGCGGCAGTTTCGGCGGGAAGACTTTGCTCCTCTCCCGCCGCAGAGGGCCCGGCAAGGCTGGCCGGATCGGCGGGGACGGCCACAAGACTTATCTCAAAAATCTCGGCCAGAGTAAGGTGATCGGGATTAAGCGCGTCTTCGTAATGAAAACGCCCCGCTATGCTTATGCCCTTTGCGTGCCCCTCGCGGTAAATTTGACGCGCGTGGGATACTATAGGGTGCTCCGAACACGAAAACAGGGCCTTAAAGTAAAGGCCTTTATCGTCTTCATAAATATCGGTTACGGAGCCGGCTAAATGGTCCAGCCTGTTGACGTGGTCAATAAGCAAAACGGGGTTTTTGCGGAACTCCTTTAACTCATAGACATAATCGCGCCTGCCGTAAAATACGGTCGGGATATCGCCGTAACGGTCCGCGCGGTTCTTTGTGTTGGCGTAGCCCTCTATAAAAAGCAGGCCTTCGCGCTCGGTTATATCCGTCTGTTCAAGAGGCAAAATCTTAAGCGCGGGCGCGCTTAAAGTGCCTTTTATTTTATAATCGTTTGTTCGTCTTTCTTTCATAATTGTTGTTGTTAACGCTCCTGTTAAATTGTTTTATCCGCGCAGGATTTGCGGCCGCGGCCCCGCGCAGAGGGGCCGCCCGCGCCAGCCGCGTTTGCCCCGAAAGGCAAACCCAGCGCCTGGGCAATCTCCGTCTTGGAAAAGCCCATCTCGTAATAAATTTTTGCGGCTTGGGCGCGCGCCGTTTCATCTTCTTTTAGGACCGATATCCCGCTTACGTCCTTATCAAAATAGAGCGAATGCGTTTCGTCAAAATGCGGCAGCAAAAACTCGGTAAAAACCTCAAGCATCAAAGTAAGCTTAGGCAAAACGCAAGTTTGATAGAAAATGCGCTGCTGCTCTTTTGTGTTAAACTGCGGCGCGTGGTCAAAAACACCGACCAAAGCCGGCGGCACGTGGAAAATGGATAAAATGGTTTCGCGGCTAAGTTTCATACCCGATATAAAATCCATATCCTTTTGGCTTAAAGCCGTGCTCTGCCACTTAAGGCCGCCTTCAAGCAAAGCCACTTTGTGCGCTTTGGCCGCGCTCTGATATTTCTCGCTCCAGGACTTCATTATGCGCGAGCGCGCGGCGTCGTCAAGGCGCGCGTCAGTCTGCAAGATACCGCTTAAGGTGCCGGCGTTGTCAAAAAAAGCGCGGTTGTAAACTTCGGCTTTATCAAGGCTCTCAACAGCGCGCCGCGCCGCCGCTAAAGGAGAAAGACCGTAGAAAAAATCAAACGGGTTAAAATACTTGAAGTGGATTATATCCTGCGCCCTGTAATAGGCAGTCTGCGCGCCGGCGCGGTATTTATAGCCTTCCACCGGAACGGAGGATTTTTTGCCCGGCACAATTTCCACCAGCTGGCTTAAAAGAGGGAATAATTCCCCGGGGGCGCCGTCGGCGTGCTGCGCGTCTTTAAGTATATAGGCGTTGCCCGTGAGCTCAAGGCTTGCGATTATCCATTGCCGCAAAGCCCTGCCGCTCATAAATTGATTGGGGCGGTAAAGCAAGTTCAAACACGGGTGGGAGGGTATAATTTGCCCCTCTGCATCCTTTAGGACGAAATCCGTGCTGGAAGTCGTCTCCGCGATGGCGTTTACGCAGGCGTAAACCCACGCTTTATCGCCGTAGGCTTCAACATAAGGGCTGTAGTTGTGATGGGAAGGCGCGGGCAGTGCGCTGTCCCCCAGATAAATGCCGCCAAGCCCGCTGAAGTACGTCGTAAGCGCGTCCTTGCGGGATATATTGGGCAGGGTTTTGCTTAGTATTTTTTGGATTATGTTCATTGATTTTTTTGCTCTCTGGTCTTTTGAGGCGGGCTTTGCGGGAAAAAATAGGACTGCAACAACACAATAAAAAAGGCCCGCCGCGGGGAACGGAAGGCTCTCTCAACGCAGATAATATAGCAAATTTAGACGGCAAACGCAATTTCTGGCTTTGCGCTTGGGCGCACTTTTTTGGCTCGCGCGCCAACGGCGCGCTCTCTTTTGGCTGTGCGCTTGGGCGCACTCTTGGCAAATAGGCTACTACGCGCAATGTACAAGCTTCGCTTTTCCAGTTAAACAGAAGAAACAGCACGCAGTCTTAAGCTTTTGTCGTTATAAATAAAGTGCCGTCTTTGCGCGAGGCGACGAACGGTTGTTCCGTGAGGAGCGCTCGGAAGCAATCTTCCAATCTTCTGTTGCCGTTTCTGCCTTTTAACTGAAAAAACGAAGTTTGGACATTGCCATATTTAGCCTATCTCGCGTATGGCGTGCAGTTGGCACGCAAGGCAAAAAATGGAAGATTGCTTCCGAGCGTTCGCTGCGCTCACCTCGCGCAAAGACGACGCTAATTGATAAAGACAACAACGCGTGCCAATTAAAAGATAAGCTAACTTGGGCAATGTACAAGCTTCGCTTTTCCAGTTAAACAGAAGTATTTTTACAAACTGCCTTCTGCGTTTATTTCATCACAAAGTTTATCTTGTATATCAGTTATCCCTGAATATTTAACGCATTCAACTCTTGTCGGAACAGATGGTCTTATCGCAAGATAAAACCTTTGAGCAAAAGGCTTCCTTTGGGCAAGCGCAAGCCATTGGGCGCTGCTGCCCGAAGGAGAATAAATAAAATATTTGGTTTCTTTGCGCAATCCACTGTAATTGTAATCATTCCCAGGAATGGTTATGTCCAAAGCGTCAATATCACCCGGGCCCGCATAAGAACCCGTGGCCATATAATACCTTTGATTTGCCTGCGCAATAACGCGCAAGTTTTCAACGGCTTCAGCTATTATAGTCTTTTCTGTAGCTTTTCTGTATTGCGGCAAAGCAATAGCCGCAAGTATGGCGATAATTAAAACAACAACTAACATTTCAATTAAAGTAAAACCTTTCTTCATAGATAATCCCCTTAACTTCTGTATATTAAAAGTTTATGAAAATTTTATCTTAATCGCAAGTTTTTAGCTGTACACTTCCTTCTAGCTCGCGCGCCAACGGCGCGCCATATGCAAAATAGGCTAAGCATGTAAAATGCCAAGCTTCGCTCTCTTTTGGCTGTGCGCTTGGGCGCACTCTTGGCAAATGGGCTAAGCAAGGCAAATGCTAAGCTTCGCTTTTGCAGTTAAACAGAAGATTACAACGCGCAGTTTTATGCTTTTGTCGTTATAAATAAAGCGCCGCCTTTGCGCGAGGCGAAACCTAAATTTATGGGTTACTCCGCGCTCTTAAAACGCGGGACCAAAGAATAATCCAGCTATTTCTCAAATTGTAACATCAATTGCTTTTTACAGTATAGCAAAATTTCCAGAGAATGACGAAAAAGGTTTTAGTTTAGCTTTTTTTAGCTTTTTTAACTTTTTTCGTCGGCTTTTTGGCAGGTTTTGTGCTTTTTTTGCAGCGCGGCTTTTTTTCTTTTTCCTGCGGCTGGAAAAATATCGGGCGGTACTTTTTGGAAACGGGACCCTTCCTTTCAATCTCGGGGAAATAGATGACCTCGTCGTTACCGTCGCCCATGCCTTCAAAATGTTCCCTGTTTACCTTGCCGCGGTATTTAGTTATGCGGTTAACAAGCTTTCTTGCCCCTTCGCGCCCCAAAAGGCTTTTGAACATCCCCCTCATAGTGCGCGGCCGTAAAGACATAAATTCCGACGCTAATATTTTATAGCTTTCCCGCTTTGCGGTCCTCTTGGGATTATTTGGATAATATTTTGTTAAGGTTATATAACCGTCTTTTTGAACTTCGCCTATCAAACTGTATACTTCCCTGCGTGAAGGTTTTTTATCTTCGGGTAAATCAAAGTCCGCCATAATCGTTACCTCCATAATATTAGTTAGTATATCCTAACAAAGTAATTATATAATAGAAACGGCTTTTTTGCATAGTCTTTTTTAGTTTTTATTTTCGCGGCCGCGGCCGATTTAGCTTTTGGGAAAATCTTTTCCTCGTATTTTATTGTTATTTTATTGTAGCAAATAAACGGCGGGGAGTATATTTATTAAAGTTTTTTTGTCGCTATAAATTTGCTAAAATAAATAAAGAAAGTAAATCGGGCCGCGCGGGGATTAGATTATTTGGCCGCCCCCGCATTACCGCGCCGCGGCGCAATGTTTGATTATAAGATTTTTTAGAATTTATTTGTAAAATTTATTTGTTTGTAAAATTCTTATAAGATTTACCGGAAGGTTTTTTAGAAGTTTTTTTAGGAAATTTTAGGAAGGTTTTTTGAAATTTTTACGCGCCTATAGCTCAATGGATAGAGCACTAGCCTGCGGAGCTAGGGATACAAGTTCGATTCCTGTTAGGCGCACCATTTGATTTAGGCATCTCTCCCGAGATGCCTTTTTTGTTATATAGCTTGCGGTTTATCGTCGGTGCGTTTTGGTATTTTCGGTAGTCGCCGACATATAGGGCATTTTGGGTGGGATTATATAGGCCGTTTTAGCCCCCACCTCTCTCTTAGCCAATTTACAGGTATCACTACATTTTTATATTATTTTTTATATGGAAGAAAAAAGAGTTTGTGAAAATTGTTTCGGAAATGATTTTATAAAAAAATTTATAAGAGAAAAGAATCAATGTGACTTTAAATGTAGTTACTGTAATTCCGTAGGTCAAAAAACTATAAAAATTACGGATTTAGTCAACTTAATAGAAAAGTCCCTAAAGAAAAAATATGACATTATCACTCCTCCAACTATAGGCCTATTGGCTATGGCTATTTTAAAACCAGAAGCTAAGCCCTATTTCCTTATTTCCGAAATATTAAATTTAGAATTAAAGTCCAAAAGGGAACAAATCACCACAGACCTTTTACAAAATATTAATACAAGAGCCTTAAAGATAAAACCGCTTGGCCTATTAGAATCCTTTAAATATCATATATTTACAGAAAATATCAAACACAAAAGGAGATTTTTCTTAAAGGATACAGATTTAACTTTTCTAGACAACATAGTCTCAATAATAAAGAAAAAAGCACTATATACATTGAGAGAAAATTCATCACTATATCGAGCGAGAAAAGGGCTCTTTTACGACAAGAAAGACCTATTTCCCCCTTCTAATAGTTTTGCAAATATTCCTAACAGAATGACACCCGAAGGAATATCTGCTATATATTGTGCTAACGATATTGATACTTGCGCACTTGAAATATTCAACGGGGAGCTCACATCGGAAGTTTCCGTAGCAAAAATAAGAAATATTAAAGACATGCAACTTATAGATTTATCTATATTTCAACAATTCCCCAATATGTTTGATGAAAATTTTGAAGAGTTAAGATTTATGTTTGTGTTTGTAAAAGAAATATCTCGCCCTATAAATACATCCGAAACTGGATATGAATATCCTATAACACAAATTATTACAGAGTATATAAAGATAAAGTTCCCAAAAGCACAAGGAATAATATATCCTAGTTCACGCAGTAAAGATGGAAAAAATTATGTTCTATTTATGGATGAAAAACATTGCACCGATGATTCTAATAATATAAATACAAATAAATATTTACTATTTGAAAATTTAACCAACTTTTCTATAAACTACTCCATAGCTATGAATAAAAAAGAAAGAAAAAAAGAAACTAAATGATCCTCTTCTTTTCCCAAATGCTTATCGGCTAAAGTCATAAAGAACAGTAATATCAATCCAAAATATTTTTCTTTATAAATATCAGTTAGAAGAAACCCTTTTAAGTGAATCTTCTTTTATTTTTTGCCATTCTGCTACTTTTCTTTTTTTCCTTAAATAATATTTTGGATATTTCAAAAAATAGAAGATGTCCAAACAAAATAATGCCGTCAAATAACGCAGTTTTTGGCTAAAACATAAAGAAGGCCACGGGTCAAAAAGATTTCGGCAATAATTATTCAAAAAAATTCTATTGCCTTTAAACTCCTCCATTATACTATGGAAAAAGCTCCGTTTTAAGCTAAAATATTCCACTGCTTCCCGCCTAATTTTTTTATTTTCTATAAGCTCCAAAGTACTTAAATAGGCAGCATAAAAAAAGCAATTTCTTGTTTTGGGGCAAAGTTCCTTAATAACGGGAATCGCCTTTCTATATTTAAGGTTATCATTAATATGCCCACCGTATAAAACAATATTTTTAGACACTATCTTTATTCTGCCCCTGTCGGCGACAATCGGCGCGGTAACCGCTAAATGCGGAAACCAATTTGAAATATTGCCATAAGCATTTATCATTGTAAACGGTTTAATATTTGACGTTTTTATTATTCCTGAAGGCAAAAAAGTAAGGCTGTGCAAAATTTTTGCAGTTTTATGCCCCTTCAATTTACTCAGTTGCGCAGGCTCCATATTTACGATAATCAGGTCATAATTATCTTCTATAGCCTTTTCTACCTCATCAAAATGGGAAAAATCAAAGAAATCATCATCACACAGAACCCAAAGATATTTTTTTGTAGCCAGTTCAAAACACCTCGCAATATTTGCATTGCCACCGATATTTCTGTTATTGCGTATGTATTTTAAGTTTTTAAAGTCTGATTTCCAATGTTTTATCAACTCGTCCGTACCATCTGAAGATGCATTATCCAAGACCGTAATATCAAAACCTCGTATTGGAGAATTATGCGCAAATATCTGTTTGAAAGTCTGTTCTAAACATTTCTTGCGGTTATAAGTGGGCAAAATTACTTCTAAATTATTTTTTAGCTCCATAATATAATTCTCATCTGAAAATCTTTGCCCAAAAATATAAACTTCTAGCTCCGCATATATTAATAAGAAAAAACATCAAGTTAAAACGTATGACAGCCGGCAAACTCGCTTTTTTAAGATAATCTTTTGCCTCACATTGTGCCATATCAATCAAAACTTTATTGCTTTGTCGCCCTGCAACAGACAACTTTCTTAAAGCGCACAAACGCCAGACAATTTCTTTAACCAGAACGTTGCGAACTTTGCTGTTACAGAGATTTCTCTCTGACAGTTCCCGCCCTAAAGAAAGAGTATTTTTTAAAACGCTTATAATCATATTTTTTGCATTAGAGGTTATTGAATAATTATTTTTTCTATAAACATAAAGAATATCTTTAAGATATACCGTCCTGGCAGACAGCATAAAGGCTACTGCCACAAAAGGGAAATCCTCTGCCACGCATCCCAGCGGAAAAGTTATTTTATTCTCGATGATAAAATCTCTCCGCCAGAGTTTACCCCAAACTAAACTGTCATATAATCCGGCCTTAAATTTAGAAGCAGGCTCGTCGGTAGGTTCTCTGTAAAACATTTTTGTGCAATTTGCCTTATGGTATGTTTTATTATTGTCATCAAACTCAATGAAGTTACATTTTATTATATCGGCTTTTGCTTGTTCCGCCCTCTTAAAAAGCGTTTCAAAATAATCGGGTTTTACCCAATCGTCACTGTCTATAAAAGCAATATATTTGCCCCGACCTTCTTTAAGAAGTCTGTTCCTTGTTATCGCAACGCCGCTGTTATTTTGATTTATTATTTTTATTCTTCCGTCTCTTTTTTGGACATCCTCCAAAATGGACAAAGAATTGTCTTTTGAACCGTCGTTAATACAAATAATTTCAAAATCCTGAAAAGTTTGCTCTTCTATACTTTTAAGACATTCCGGCAGATATTTTGCGCTGTTATAAACAGGAATCAGTACTGATATTCGTGGATTTCTTGACTTCATAAGTTCTCCTTATTTGGGATATAAGGAAAACTTATTTAACTGTGGCGCTACAAAAAAAACGGCTACCATAGTTTGAGCTAAGAAGAGTAACCCAAACCAAATAGCCGTAGCTTAACGTATAAATACGCCAAGCATTTGACGCAGAAATAAAGGGTAATTATGCCTTTAATTCTGCGCCTCAAACGACTATTTTTGGACTCTTCTTATGCTTCTGCTTTTAGCAAAAGCTCTTCATATTTTCCAATATGATCCCAAAAATAGCTAAATTTTTTATAAACTCATTTTTCAGAGTTCATTTACTACAAAAAATATCTCCTAAAAATACAGTTTATTATATCAAATTTTTTATTGTGAATTAGGGGAAAACCTACCATATATTTAACAGCACATTATGATATATAAGAGGGGTTATCCCATTTCTTTTCCTGCTCTGCAAAATCCAAATGCTTATCGGCTAAAGTCATAAGCTCGCTTAAGCGTAAATTGCGCGGGTTCTTATTCTCAAAAATATCCTGCACAATACGGGGCGAAAGATACTTAAGATTAATATACCTATAAATTGTGCGATGTTGCAAGCCCGTTTCCTTTTCCAGCTCCCGCGCGGGCTTGCCGCACTCCATCTCTTTGGCAAACTTCCAACCCAAAGCTAACCCGCGCACAAGGCTCTCATTCATCTGGCGCACCGTTATAATATTGTTGGCACATGTCGCCCGCAATTTCGTGCTGCTGCTGTTGTCAATCACAAATTCGGCCGCAATTATCAAATGCTTGCCGTCGGAACTTAGCCCGATGCCGCCATCATTCTTAACCGGCCGCATGCCGCTAACGCTCCCCTCGCCGTACTCCCGCATAAATCCGCAAAACCGCTCCACATTTATATAAATGCTCAGTTTGTAAGTCTTGCCCGCCTTCGCGCACACGGCCTTATCAATAAACCGCTTAACCTCACTCCGCTTAAAAGCGCCCACCCCGCGCAGGGCCGCCTTAGTATCCGGCGGCAGAACCTCGCCAAGCTCCGTTTGGGGCAACTTGTTGATGTTCGCAAGGGCCATATCGTCCAGCTGCCCTGCGGGCAAATACGCGCCGACCACCTTGTAATACCTAAACTTCCGCGCGCCGCCGCTGGCGCAGGTGACGGCGTACTTTTCCCCCTTCTCATCAAACAGAATATTGCTGAACAGATTTTGGCTATAGCTATAAGTGCGCTTTTGCTTAAGCGCAATTTTTGCGCCCAATAATTTGGCCTGAACCTGCTCAAAAAGTTCTTGGGGGACGATGGCCTGATGCTGCCCGTCATAAACCTTATTTGCTGCGTAATGCGTGATTTTGCCGATATAAATGGGGTTGCGCAGCATACGGTGCAGATAGCTTAGGCTGAGCTCCTCCCCGCCGTGCTCCCGCTTGGTGTGGATGGACTTCCAATGCTTGGTTTTTACCCCCTTTGCCACAAGCCACTCAAGCACTTCTTTCATAGACGCGGCGTGCAAATATTTTTGGAAGATTTCGTTAATCAGCGGCACTTCCGCCGCGTTGGGGACGATTTTCCTGTCCGCCACGTCATAGCCAATAACCATACTGCCGCCCGTCCACAGCCCCTTGGCCTTGCTGGCGGCTATTTTATCGCGCACGCGCTCGCTTGAAACTTCCCTCTCAAACTGCGCAAACGACAGCAGCATATTAAGCGTTAGTTTGCCCATGGAATTGCTGGTGTCAAAGGCCTGCGTGATGGACACAAAATCGCAATTATACTTTTTAAATTCCGTCATCATTTTGTGGAAGTCCACGATGGAGCGCGAAAGCCTGTCCACCTTATAAACCACGACTATTTGGATATGCCCCGCGCGCACCTCCCCCAGCATTCCCTGCAGGGAAGGCCGCTCCATCGTGCCGCCGCTGATGCCCCCGTCCGCGAAGGTTTTATAATACCCCCACCCGTTAAAGGCTTGGGAAGCGATATACGCCTTGCAGGCCTCTTCCTGATTGTTTAGGGAATTGAACTCCTGCTCCAATCCGTGTTCCGTTGATTTCCTGACGTACACCGCGCAATTGATTTTTTTAATCTTTTTTGGGTTTGGCGCGTTTGTTTGTTCTGATATATATCCCATTCTTTAGTCCTTTTTTACTATAATGATTTTAGTTCTAGCCGTTACACACATTACCGCTTACTATAGGGACATAAGTCAAGTTCAGACTCAGATATAAACATAAGAATGAAAAAAATAAAAAAAGACAAAAAAATTCTTCCTACACCAAAAACAATTAAAATCCTTTTTGCCAGATCTGGGAATAGATGCGCTTTCCCTAATTGTGTACAGGAATTAATTGTAAAAGATAAAAAAGAGGATATAGTTATAGGAGAAATATGCCATATTGAATCCCCAGTTAAAGGAGGACCTAGATATTCTTCTACTAAATCCCCTCAGGAACTAGCAAATTCTAAAAATTTATTACTTTTATGTCCTTCTCACCATAAAATAATAGATTCTTCCAAAAAGTACACCGTAAAATCTCTTCAAAAAATAAAAAAAGAACATGAGGAAAAGGAAAAATCTAATAAATTTAAAATCAAAGATAAGAATGTGCTAGCAATAATTACTCAATTGGATGAATATTGGAAGGATATTAATATTAATAACAGACATGCTAAAAAGAATTTAAGCATGCTAATATCATTTAAAGAACATCAATCTCCAATTGAATTAATAGAGAGATTTCATCCTCTTTTAGGAAGGTTAAACGAAATAAATGAATCTTTACTTATAGATGATCAAAAATTAGAAGAAGAAGTTATAGCAATGTTAGATAAGATTTCCTGGAGAAAAGATAAATATAAAAAAATTGAGTATTACAACAATCCATTGGTTTGCAGACATATTGAATACCTGACCAAAGCCCTACCAAATCATTTAATATACCTAGAATTTACATTAGTACAACTCCAAATAGCATATTTAGGAGAATATCTTAAAAATAATTCCAAAGACAAAAAAACAAAAAATTATTTTAATTCATTACAAAAAATCTTTCTTAAAATGGCAACTTCATATGGATTATCTGATTAAAACTATTTCAATGCAAAAAAATCAGGCCCGCTGACGTGAGTGCCGGAAATTTCACAGGCGATGGCAGATAAAGTCCTGTAAACCTTCCCCCCGTACTCATATTCTTCGGCAGACTTAACAAGAACCTTATATTCCCTGCCCTTATAAACTTTTGTTATCTCCGTACCTGCGGCTATTGAATATTTGTTCTTATTGGCCCGCTCTATATACTTTTCGGGGTTGCTGGCGTAGCGGTTAAGGCGGGTTATATATTTCTCGTCCAGCTTATTGCCCGTCCGCTCACATTGAATTGCATACCATAACGGACGAAGCATAGCTTTTTTATTGCGCGGCTCTGTCAGATAGAAAATCCGCCAATAAAACTGCATTTCTTTTTCAGAAAGCCCTTTTAACTCATCCAAACTACTCGGCAAATAGCATTTATTTCTCATTTAACAACCCCCTTTAATGACTCTCTTATCTCAAGCAACTTCCCCTGCGCCGCCCGGTCCTTATTTTTAGCCTTAATAAGCAAAGTTAAGAGGACGGACATTATCTCAAGGATATCCCTTTCACTTACTCTCGGCCGCCCCGCGGGATTGCCCGATTGACCTTTTTTGAATCGGGTTTCTTGTGGCGGCATTCTTCTTGGCGTCATAGTGTATATCCCCTCCCCACTTGTCCCATCCACATTACGCCTTACAACGCCCGTCAAAGTCAAGTCTTTCCGCTCTAAGAGTTTTAGTCTACATATTAATTTTTATTATAATAAAAAATAGGTCAATTAAAGAATTGGCAAAAAGGAAGTAATTAAATGTTTTTTCTAATACCTGTAATTCTTTTAGTATTTATATTTCTATTAATTTTCCTCAACAGATTAACTGTAAAAATTAAAGGGGAAAGAGGTGAGAAAAAGATATCGCATATCCTTGCCTCTCTACCGGAACAATACAAGGTAATAAACAATGTTTTGATTCCTACAACAACATCAACTACCCAAATAGACCACATCGTACTTTCGCCATACGGCATATTTGTTATAGAAACAAAAAACTATAGAGGATGGATTTTTGGTGATGAAGATAAGGACTTTTGGATACAGATTATTTTTAACTATAAGGAACAATTTAGAAATCCGATACAACAAAATATAGGCCACATAAAAGCCCTTAAGCATTTGCTAAGGAATTTTGAAGATATTCCGTTTATATCAATAATTGCTTTTTCTGATAAGTGTACCCTGAAAACAAACATAAAAAGTGATGTAGTATATTTCAGTGAAGTAAATAAAACAATCCTAAGGTACAAAAAAGAGGTTCTAAGCGCGGCAAGAATTGCCGAAGCTTATGAAATAATCCAAAAAGCCAATATTGTTGATGGAAATCACAGAGCCCTCCATGTTAGGACTGCAAAAAGTATAGCTCAGAATAACGCAAACGGTAGATTTTATAAGATATGTCCACAATGTGGCGGGAACTTGGTTAAGAGAGATGGTAAATACGGAACTTTTTGGGGCTGCAAAAATTATCCCAAGTGCAGATATACAAAAAAAATAGCGTGTTTGAAAGAATAGGTTAGCCAGATTATTTCTACCGCATTGAATACCGCATTGAAACGCTGAGTTATTAGGGCTTCTATTCCCAAGGATTGTCTTCACCCTCCAAGTCAAGCCTTTCTCACGGGAACAATTAGCCTAATTCTTGTCAAGTTCCCACAAAAAATCCCTATAGCAAATACAACTTACTATAGGGATACAAATAGAACAGTTTCTACACTTTATCAATCTTTTTTATACGTGATAGAAAATCTGAAATATATTTATCACGATCCTCCCCATCTTTATCATTAATAATATACTCAATGGCCTTTTGTTGAAAAGTATAGAAATCAAAGTACATTTTGGTTTCGTCGTAAATAGCGTTTTTGATTGCATTAATAAGTTCATAATCTAAATATCCATAAGCATATTCTTCCGGTATCAAAACCTTTAGGTTAATTATCGTCTTAGTTGGGACAAGCCGACCATTTTCCAGTTTAGCTTCCCAGCCAAGTTTTTCAAGTTCATCAAATATTAAATAGTAATATAATATCTGTAAAGCAGCATATAATGGATTTTTGAGATATTCCGCCTGTTTCAATTCTATTAGTTCACTTATTTGCTCTTGAGCACCTACGAATTCCGTTCTTACCAAGTCAATTGCTTTTGTGGACATATTGCTGTCAGGATATATACCAGAAAGCAAATTGAACTGATTGTACGTATTTTCCCAAATTTTTACAAACTCTCTTTCTATTGCTGTTTCATCTATATTCCCGGTATCGGTACGCTCTTTATTTTTCCTTAATATTAACGCGCCAGATTGTCTTGTCTCTTTTGGAGAATTTAAATTTAAAGAATTTATGTTTTCTCTAAATAAGTTCTTTATTTCCTTAATTTTTTCTTTTACTGTGACAGGTAATATCTGTTCATCCCATGCTGTTTTAGAAGACCATGTATCTTTTGTCCCCAAAATATCCTGTAATTCTTTATCCCAATCTCTGTCCCTGTTTTGTGCCATGAATGTATCGCTCATCATCCTACCTCCTCTGATATAAAGCATAAAGGCTTTATTAGTTATTATCACGAAATTAATTATAATTATATAAATATATTATATACAATTAAATTTTTATGATTATAAAATATTTTAAGGCAGTTATTTTTAATATTTCGCAATAGGTACATTGACACATTCTGGTTATCTATAATTTGCATTCGCACTGATAGTATTGATTGTCTGTTTTATACCAGCCCAAATTGCAAGGTCGGGGAAGATATCTGCGACAGTCCCTCTATCGGAGAAAGGACTATTCTGAAGTACACTTAAATCCTTCATCAGGCCATTTTGGGTAATATATTCAACAATTTGGTTAACAAAATATATTTGCTTGGTATCCAAGTTGGCATCGTCTATAAATTTAGCAAAAGCCTCTTTGGCAGCTTGCGAATCTAACCCCACGATATTGCGAACCAGTTCCCCAAGCGGCGTATTTCCATATTCCTTTTCATAATCCTGTTTTGTGCCAACTTCGCTCCAAAGAATATTTTCCAGCGCGGCAATATCTTCCTTATTCAACGGCCTATTGGTTCTAAGTTTTAATATTACAGGACTATCTTGATGCTGACGAATATAATAATTGACCTTTTTCTTATAATCTTGTAAATCATCATTTTCCAATTCGGCGGTATTATTTAAAAAGCCCTCTATATTATCCTTAAAATCAGTATCGTATATTTCCCCGCCGTCTTGTTGTATGTATTTAATAAGGTTACGCAACTTAATACGTACTGTTTCAAACTCTTCTATGCCAGCTTTTTTGATAAAATCAGTGTTAATAATAGTATTAATAAACTCTTTGTGTTCTACTATTGAAGGAATAGATAGGTGTTTATAGAGAAGAGATGCTTTCTTTAGCACATCATTCTTGGCGCGTTTATAATCCTGCCCCGCGGCGCAGGCAATATCTATGGCATATATAAGCGCGTCAAAACGCAACGCTATATAGTCATCAACCTCTTCAGGGTTGATTAACGGGGCAATATGTTCGGCAATGTTCAGAATATTTTCGTAGGTTAAAGCCTGATATGTCTCCCTACGGGCAAAAGTATCAATATGTTTTAAATGCTGGCGCACGGCAAAGTTTTTCCTATTCAGTTCTGACACCTTTTTTATCAAATCGGCAATTAAATCCTCACGAAATTTGCGCAAGAAATCAGTCTGCAGTTGGGATTCTTGCAGTTTAAAAATTAGTTCCGCCTTAAGGTTAAAAAGCTGCTCCTGTATAGTGGGTGTATGTTTTACCTCTTGTCCATTTTTATTCGTCCTAAAAAACTCAAAGTTAGAACAAAAATCAAATATATAAAAATCTTTTTTATCATCTCCGTCTATTAACCCCGGACACAAGCGCGTACCGCGGCCTATCATCTGCCAAAATTTAGCTTTACTCATAACTTTTTTAAAGAATACGAGGTTAAGCACTTCCGGCACGTCAATACCCGTGTCCATCATGTCAACGGATATGGCAATTTGCGGCATTTTATTGACTATAGAAAAATCATCAATCAAACTTTGTGCGTAATTAATTTTATTGTCTATAACGCTGCAATAACTTGCGGGGTAATTGGGGTATTCCTCGCCCCAAATTTGCAGTATTTTTTCTGCATGTAAATGGTTCTTGGCAAAAATTATTGTCTTTCCTATTTTATTGCCGTACTCCACGTTAAGGCCCATAGTCATAAGTGTATTTAAAACCTGTCTTATTGTATCTTTGTTAAATACCCACTCATTAAGGGCGGAGCCGGCTATCCTATCGGGCAGGGCGCCGTCTTCTTCTATAAATTTTTCTTCGTATTCGGCTTTTTCTCTCTCGGAAAGGTCCTCATACACAATACCTTCATTCAAAAATTTAAATTTTGTTTCTATGGAGCGGTAATTAACTAAGAACTTATCCTTTACAGCTTGGGCAAGCTCGTAGCCATAGGTAGGAACACCGTCTTCAAGCTCAAAAATCTCATACGTGTTTTTATCAATATCTTTCTTAGGAGTGGCGGTAAGACCGATAAGCAGAGTGTCAAAATATTCAAAAATATCCTTATATTTATTGTAGATGCTACGGTGTGCCTCGTCCACTATAATAAGGTCAAAATGGCCGGGGGTATAAAGTTTTTTACCATCTTCGTCTTTAACATCATCAATACAATTTATCATTGTTTGATAAGTGGAAAAGACACCTCTTGCATTATAATTTTCTTTATCTCCGACCAAATTTGTTGTGGTTAAATCCGGCAAAAGTTTTGTAAACGCGCGTTTGGCTTGTATTACAAGGCTGTTTCTATCGGCAAGGAACAAAAAGTTCTTTATCCAACCTCTGTCTATCAAAATATTGACTAAGGATATAACCGTTCTTGTTTTACCGCTCCCTGTAGCCATAACTAAAAGCGCTTTGCGTTTGTTATTTTTATCAAAAGTTTCGCAAACTGCTTTTACGGCATCTTTTTGATAATATCTGTCTATAATATTCTCATTAAATAGAATATGTTCCAAGTGATTACGGTTAGAAAGTTTGTAAAACTCTTTTTCTAAATCTTTTTTACTGTATATAGTGGATACTCTTCTTTCTGGATAACCATTTGTTTGGTCTATGGAAATCCTGGTATCATACCCATTAGTCAGAAATATAATCGGACGGCGGCCAAAACGCTTTTCCAAATCATCGGCATACAGCTTCGCTTGCTGACGGCCGGCGGATATATCAACACTAGTCTTTTTAGCCTCAATAACGGCAAGCGGACGACCGTCATCGCTAAAAAGCACGTAGTCGGCAAAACCTTCACCCGCTTTATTGGGCATATTTTCTATAGGATATTCATCAATCCAATCCTTACCGCGCTGCCAACCTGCATCGGTAAGCATAACGTCAATGTATGCCTTGCGTGTTTGGGCTTCTGTTGGGTCTATGGGAATATTGGTATAAGTGGGTTCCCGCTCGGCGCGGCGTTGTGTTAAAGCGGCGGAATAAGGAGCATTGGCAGCCTTCAACTGTTCCATAGTCATGGATTGATACAAAATAGAATCTTTAGGCGCCTGTTGAATGATAGCAAGCAAGGACTTATCAAACTTGCCCCTTTCATACTTTTCGCTATAAAGATAGGCAACAAAATCCATAAATATAAAAAGATTTTCTAAGGCATAAGTGGCTTGTTCTTTGGTGATTTTCTTAGGTGTGTGGTTGGCAATGTTGCCTAAAGTTCGGATGTAGCTTATACGGCGGTAAATATCATTACCGACAAGACTCTTAAATTCGTCGGTATTGATCAGAGTTACAAGCGTTTCCTGATAGGGCGATTTTAGGGAAGTATCTACGGAATACAACCATTTTACGGCAAACTCCAGCGCGCGGCGGCAGTTGACGACAGAAGTGCCAAGGTCTATATTAAAAACCTTCTCCGCCGCTATTGCGCTGTTTGCGAAATCTTCAAACTGTTTATCTTCAGTTAAGAAATCAAAGTTTGTCATAAACATTTTGGCTTTTTGGGGGCCTATTCTCCGCTTTCACTTTCTGTTTTTTCTTCTTTTATTGTAATTTTTTCTTTGACCTTGTTAATTCTCTGTGGAATAATATATAGGTAATCTATTATGGCTTTTAATAAAGATATTAATTCTTCCACTTCATGTAAGTAAAATACAGACTCGCTACCGTGTGCTGCTTTATTGCCTAAGAATCTAATTATAGCACAAGCCTCATCAAACCCGTTTGGCAGAATGTTCTTATTTATCAAATCCCGTATCATTACTTCAAGAGTTTTGCCTTTAGCATTATTTTCCTTACATACCTGTTCAAGCACTCTGCGCAAAGCCATAACACATAAAGCGGTATCAATGTTTTTTACTTTTATGGCAGATTCTAAAGCAGATTTAATTCGTGAAGGCACCCCTTGCAAATTTAGTTTATTCTCAGGATATAGTATCTCTTCTTCATAAAAATCAAGCCTGTTATGATCGCACATCGTTTCATTGTTATACCACTGATAGAGAATTGTTTTATGGCAAACAGGGCAAGATAGGATAGCCCATTTAAATGTTTCTTCCAACTCATAATCAATATTTTTGCCTTGTTCATCGAATATTGGACCACCATAGACGTGCTTATGCTCGCCTACAATATCTAACAGCCCGGTATTACCACAGTGATAACAGGTACAAAGCAATTGTTTTTTATTTGAATCCATATTTACTCCCTATTCAAAAAATTGTTGCATAAGGGCTTTGTAGGTGGTTTCTAGTTTGCTAAGACTGTCCTTTAGAACTTTTTTGTTCTCTTCTACTTTATTAACAAAATCCGTAAATTCATTTTGCGTAGTAATAGGAGGGTATGGAATACTAGTATTTTTTAATACATCGCTAGGAATACCTTTTATAGTCGCACCTCTCTTTTGCCTTTCGAATTCATTCGTGAAAAATTCTATACACTTTTTCAAATAAATAAGATTAAACTTTTTCTCATCAATACCCATAATTGCAACTATATCTTGATTGATAGCAATTGGTACTGAATTAATAGATACTTTGCCAACTCCAACCCTAATGCCGAACAACAACGAATTTTTAGGTATTATCC
>JAEWSL010000062.1 GCA_023398295.1 Elusimicrobiota bacterium
CTGTATTGTTGTTCATTTAGTTTCTCCTGGGCTTTTTTCTACCAAACTTTCCACGGGGCTTTATTTTCGGCCCAAAGTTTAGTGAGGTCGTTTTTATCGCGCAAAGTGTCCATGGGCCGCCAGAAACCGACGTGTTTGTAGCAGTTTAACTGCCCGTCTTTGGCAAGATTTTCAAGAGGTTTGCGCTCAAAGACGACATCATCGCCCTCGGCAATATAGTTAAAAATTTGCGGCTCGCAGACAAAGAAACCGCCGTTTATCCAGCTGCCGTCGTCTTTAGGCTTTTCAATGAAGGAGGTTATGTTATTGTTTGCGTCAATTGCTAACGCGCCGAAACGCCCGCCGATTTGGACGGCGGTCATCGTCGCTATTTTTGAGGAAGCTTTGTGCGCCTTAATAGTTTCTTTTATGTTGACGTCGGATACGCCGTCGCCGTAAGTAAGTAAAAACGGCTCTTTGCCGATATATTCTTTGGCGCGTTTTATGCGCCCGCCCGTCATAGTGTCCTGGCCGGTGTAGAGCATGGTCACCTTCCACGGTTCCTGGCGGATTTTGTGGATTTGGACGGCGTGATTTTCCATATCCACCGTTATGTCGGAATAACGGTTGTAGTAATTGATGAAATATTCTTTGATTATATGCGATTTATAACCCGTTAAGATAATGAAGTCGTTAAACCCGTAATGGGAGTAAATTTTCATTATATGCCAAAGTATGGGATAACCGCCGATCTCTACCATCGGCTTGGGTTTAAGTTCGGTTTCCTCGCTTAGGCGGGTGCCTAAGCCTCCTGCTAAGATGACGACTTTCATAGGGCCTCCGTTAGGTAATAACCGTTAAGATAATAAATTGCTTAATAATAATCATTATACAAACTTATTTGCCCTGGCGTTAAATTAACGGCTGTTTGGTGTTAAAGACAGATATGTCAGGCGCACAATTTTCCATATTTGGGTAAATTTTTGCTTTCGTATCGCTAGCGTATCGTTTGGGCTGCGCCTCAAACTTCGCGATACGCGGCGCGAGCAGCCCGCGTGGCATAGGAATAAACAAGCTTCAAGTACCCACGCGGTCTTTACGTCAAGCAAAAATTTCCTCCAAATCTGAAAAATCGCGACAGCTTATCACAATCGAGCGTTTCAGGAACAACGAGGTCAACGACAAGCGTTCTTACACGTACGTCCTCGCGCTTTGTGCGCGCGTTGTTGCCGTTGTCAATAGGCCGTCTTTGCGCGAGGTGAGCGTAGCGAACGCTCGGAAGCAATCTTCCATTTTTTGCCTTGCGTGCCAAATGCACGCCATATGCGGGTATTGCTTATTTGCGTTTGGCGCATAAAAGTTTTGGCTTGCTTCCTTTTTAAGTCGTAGGCCAAAATAAAACTTGACAAGCGTTTTTTTTTTCATACGATAAAAGAGCAGACGTCGTTTTCTCCGACCTGCAAAGGGAGGGTAAATTTAACGGTATTCATCGTGCCGTTAGAAAATGCCCTCCCCCCACACGGGCGGTATGCGGCGTTTGTAAGGAGAATTAAAGATGAAAAACAATAAAAAAGGTTTCACGCTTATAGAACTGTTAGTGGTAGTTCTGATAATCGGTATTTTGGCGGCTATTGCTTTGCCACAATACTTTAAGGCTGTGGAGAAGTCAAAAGCTTCGGAGGCTCTTTCAATACTGGGCACCATTGCCGCGGCAAATGAAAGGTTTCGCTTAGCAAGTTCCGACCAAAAGTATACAACTCAGTTTAGCGACTTAGATATTGAGTTCATGGATAAGAGCGGCACTAAAGTTGGCGATGCCAGCACTTTTGGTACCAAGAACTTTACCATTACCTTGAGCGGTACTGATTCTGCTACCTCTCGGGTAGTCGCTGAAAGAACCGGGAATCTTTATACCATTTACAGAGGTTATAATACAAACAAGGTTACTTGCACTTCCACCAGTACTGGTTTCTGCGCCTCGCTTGGGTTGGATGTAGAAGCCGCCTCTTAAGTTGTTTTAAGTCCGGTTGTTTATCCCGCGCGGTTTTTTACGCGCGGGATTTTCTTTTGTTTAACCGAAGAGGCGAAGTTTGGACTTTGTGGATATTAACTTATTTACCAAGCGTGCGCAAAGCGCACAGCCAAAAGAAGCGCGCCGTTGGCGCGAGAGTCAAAATAATTGCCGATAACATCAATAAAATAATTTGTATAATCTTTATATGGATAAGAAAAGCGGGCCTGACCCGCTGAAAAAACTTCCCCCTTTTTACAAAGCTCTCAAGAAATATGCGGAGCAAAAAAAGTTCCTTTGGTCAACCCCGGGACACAGCGCCGGCACAGGTCTTGAGGCTACCCGTTTAGGACGGGACTTCAAAAATTTCTTCGGCCCCAATATCTTTGAGGCCGATACTTCCAACAGCGTGGTGGAAATGGGCTCTCTTTTGCAGCATCAGGGGCCTGCCGCCGCCGCAGAAAAAAATGCGGCCGATATCTTCGGCGCGGATATTACTTTTTTTGTGCTTAACGGCACTTCAACGGCAAATAAAGTGGTCTTTTTCAGCACGGTGGCGCAAAACGATGTTGTGCTTGTGGGCAGAAACTGCCATAAGTCCATAATGCACTCCATTATTATGAACGACGCCATACCCGTATATCTTAAACCTAAAGTAAACTGCTACGGCATTATAGGCCCCGTTTCGCAAAGCGAATTTGATTGGGAAAATATAAAAGAAAAAATAAATAACAGTCCTTTAATTACCAATAAGAAAGCGCGCAAAGTGCAGCTTACTTCAATCACAAATTCCACCTACGACGGTTTCCTGTATAATGCCGATAAAGTTTCCTCCCTCATGGCGGAAAATACGCACTTCCTCCATTTTGACGAGGCATGGTTTCCCTACGGCGCGTTTCACCCGTTTTACGATAAACGCTACGCCATGAGCCCCTACCGCAAACGCCGCGGCGTGCATATGCCGCCCGTTTTCTCAACGCAGTCAACGCATAAACTTTTATTTTCTTTTTCGCAGAGTTCCATGCTGCACTTCCGCCAGGGGACGGGTAAAAAAGAGATAGATATACAAGGCCTCATTGAAGCTAATTTAATGCATGCGAGCACTTCGCCTTTTTATCCTTTATTTGCGTCTTTGGACGTTTCCGCGGAGATTATGAAAGAAAGCGGTTATCGTCTTATAAACGAAGCTTTGCAGGAGGTTTTGCGCCTGCGCAACGTAATGGCAAACAAATACCGCAAGTATGCCGCCCGCGGAGATTGGTGGTTTAAGGTTTTTCAGCCGCAGCGTAAAAACCTGCGCGTAAGCGCCGACGAATGGACGCTTAAAAAAGACGACGCCTGGCACGGTTTTGACCTTGAAGAAGGCGAAGACGTTTTTATGGACCCCTTAAAAATAACCTTGCTTACCCCGGGCATTAAAGAAAACGATACTTGGGAGGATATAGGAATACCTTCAGTAGTGGTGGCAAAATTTTTACGCTCGCGCGGTATCGTGCCGGAGAAGTCGGGTTTTTATAATATCCTGTTTTTATTTGCGCCGGGCACTTCGCGAAAAAAAGTTATGCGTCTTGAGCGCGCATTAAGCGAGTTTAAGACGCTTCACGACAAAAATGCGCCTATTTTTGAGGTTTTCCCCGATTTGCTTAAAGATTATAAGGAATGTTATCCGCCGCAGGCGGGCCTGCGGGATTTATGTCTGCAGATGCATCTTTTTTTGCAGAGGCACGATATCGTGACGGCCGCTTCGCAGATGTTCACGCAGTTTCCCGAACAGGCCCTTGCGCCTTACAGAGCTTACTACAGCCTTGTTGAGGGCAGAACCGAATATCTGCCGCTTGAGGAAATTTCCGGACGCATTTCCACTTTTATGGTATTGCCGTACCCCCCCGGCATACCTATAATAATGCCGGGGGAAGTCTTTCCGGGGCAGGACAGCGTCATGCTAAGATTCCTTAAGATGAACGAACTTTTTGACAATATCTTCCGAGGTTTTGAAACAGAATTCCACGGTATCAAAAAAATATGGCGGGACGGCCGCCCCGTCTATATGATTAACTGCCTTAAAAAAGGCGTTAAAAATAAAAAAATATCCTTATCTTAAAAAATTGCCCTTTTGCCTAAAACGCTCTTGCAAAAATATTGCATATAATGGTAGAATATATCCAACTTAAATTATAATCACACTACGGCCTTTCATAAAAAGGGGGAGCCTGATATATGAAGAAATATATAATCGCGTTGTTTGCGGTTCTGTTTTTATTTTCTTTTGCAGCTGCGAAAGTAACAATAAAGACCGAGACCAGTTCCACAAAACAAAAAGACGGCAGCATTGTCGTAGTTGACGGTATGGAAGATACCGAGGTCAACTATGGCGGAGTCAAAATCTTTGTGCCCAGTGGCACAAAGGTTATAATAAGCCAGGACTCAGACGGCAATATAATCGTCAGGGGTATGAGCATAAGCGGAGTCAAGATAGGCGGCTCCACCATCAGCTCCAGAGGGGAATGCACATTTTCCATACAGCCAAAATCCCTTATAATAGCCGTCCAACAGGGAACGATAAGGCTTACCGACAAACAGGGGCGTTCGGCCGCTTACGGGCAAGGTACTTCAGTTTCGGCGAAGACAGGCGAAACTATAGAAGGCGTGCTTAAAACAAAAACGCCAAGCGAGAAAAAGAAACAGGAAGGAGTTTCCGAAGACGAAGACGAGGACGAGGATATACCGGAATATGTAGCCGAAGACTCGCTTAACGACACGGAAAGCCAGCAGGCGACTAAGGACGTAAAGGAAAATAAAACTTTAAGTCCTTCTGCTCCTTAAGGGTAAGTTTTTGAGACAGGAGATATATTTGATGAGAAGAACGATATTTTGTTTGATGTTTTGCGCTTTAGGCGTATTTGCCTGGGCTGAGCCGTTTGCATGGTGGGCCTCCGAAGACGTAAGTTACGACGATAATATTTATCTTACGGAGAATAACGAAAAAAGCTCGGCTATAAGTTCAACCAAAGTAGGGGTGGACTATAAAGCAAGCATTCCCGACAGCGGCCTTAGCTTGGCGGCGAAAGGTTACGGCGGATATAACGCTTTTACCGAAGACAACGGCAAAAACGGTTTTTGGGAAGGGGCTGCCGATGTCAATTTGTCAAACGAAGTTTTCCAAATTGGCAACGAATTCCGTTTTACTTCCGATCCCGCCAACAGCGAACTGACAGAAAGGGCCAAAAGAATAGGCAACGCTTTTTATGTGTCGGCAAGGAATTCCCCAGAAAACAAAATAGGGTTCGGCCTGCTTATGGACGATATTTATACCCATTATCTTGAAAGCGACTGGGAATCCCTCAACCGCAACCGCATCAATGTCGGCGCGGAAGTTTTTTATAACTTTTCCGCCGCGACAAACGCTTTTTTTGAGGCGACCTATTCCGATATAGTGTACAGCTCCACCACGGTAAATAACTCTAACGGGTATAACTTCGCTTTGGGTATGGAAGGTAATATAGCCTCTAAAGTTCGCGGCCTTGCAAAAGCCGTTTACAGCATACGCAAATACGATAACGACCTTACGGTGGGCGGCATAAAGGCGGATAATTACAACGATTTGCTGGGATACTATGTTTCGTTGGATTTTACTCCGACAAGCCGCAATCTGATACGCTTAAGCGGGCAGAGAGTTATGGAAGAAACCACTTTCGGCGCAAACAGATATTACGTTTCAAGTTTGGTAGGCCTGACGCTTATGCAGAAGATCATGGATAAATGGGAGGCTTCCGTAAATGTATCTTACGAGAATATGTATTATCCTACCTCTTTAGCCGCGGGGACCGATAAAAGAAACGATAATATGTACGTGGTGCGTCCCGCTCTGGATTATAAATTCCAGGAGTGGCTGAGCGCGGGCGTTTGGTACCAGTTCAGAAAACGCGCCTCAAACACGAATACCATGGAATATGACAACAACAAAGCCGGCGCTTTCATAAAAGCTATGTTCTAAATTTACGCAGAAATAAGAAAATAAAAACCCGTTTTCTTTATGAAAACGGGGTTTTATTTTACCTATATTGTATATTTTGCATCGGCCTGAAACTCATAGCGCAAATCCGCGCATTATGTTAAGCGCAGGTTTTTTATGGCGCAGTAAAATAACGCCGTAGCCTTCCATAACATCGCTCTTTTTGCAGAAGACAGCCTCGTATTTGCTTTGTCTTAAGACTGCCGGCAGCGCGGTTTGCTGCGCGCCGTAATTGATAACAAGGGTGTAAGTGTCGTAATCATAATAAAATGTTTTCATCATAACGGGCGGCTTGGCTACGGTGGGATTAACGCGCCGTTGTCCCCATTTAAGCGCGGGGGCGGCAAATTGCATCATTTTTACCGTGTTGCTTAAAGCCTGCCAGCCCGCGGGGTTGCTTTCGGGCAGGGGAACGCCTTTTGAGGTGTAAACAAAATAAAACAGCCCCGCTGCGCCGTTAAGAAGGGCGTCTAAAGACATAAATTTAAGTTCTTTTTCCGAGGGGAATCGGCCTATCCTGTCGTTGTCGGAGCGGTTTTGAGGATATTCTTTCCAGTCAAAAGCCTGCACTACCGCCCAGACCGGTTTATCGGCTTGCGGCGCGTATTTTTTTACCAACGCCACCTCAGAGCCCAAACTCTCAAGCTTTAGGTGGGGGACGGGATACCAGTCTACCATGAGGATATCGGCAATGTCGTAATAAGGGGTTTTTGTTTCCCCCCGCCCGATTACAAAGGCTGTTTTATCGTCGGGGAAAGCGGTTTTTGAGTTTTTATCAAGCTCTTTAAGACGCTGCCTGCTTATGTCCCAAACGTCGGGTTCGTCGGCCAGATACCAGGCCAAAACGGGCCAGCCTTGCGCTTCTTTCTGATACGGGCTGTTGATAATGTTATTTGGATAGACGACGATTTTTATATGCTCTTTTTGCGCTGCCAGCGCAAGAGCTCTTATTGTCAGGACGTCTTTTTTGTAAGTCTGCACACAGTTAAAACCGGCCGCTTTTATGACCGGGATATCCTGCGGACTGTCCACGCCGTAAAGACATAAAGGAAACGCCTGGGAAAGCGAGGCCGCCCAAACAAGCAGAATAAGCAAGCAGAAAAAAACGTTATATCTTTTATCCATTTATAAAGTTTTATCCTTTATAAACATACGTTTTGCCGTCTTAAGCATTATTTCAATGTCTAAAAACAAATTGCGGTTTTTTATATACCAAATATCGTAGGCAAGACGTTTTAACGCGGCGGAGAAAACTTCGTCGGACTGCTTATCTAACGCGGATTTATCAAGCGCGTAATAGTTCGGTGGCGCCTTAAAATTAAGCTGAGCCCAGCCTGTTAGCCCCGGCTTTACAATGCTGCGAATGGCGTGAAGGGGAATATGCGCATTAAGAAAATGACAGTCCTTTACCCATAAAGTGCGCGGGCCGACTAAAGAAATATCACCTTTCAAAATGTTGAAAATCTGGGGGGTTTCGTCCAGGCGGAACATTCTTAAAACGGAACCAAGTTTTGTTATCTCCTCCGTCCCGATTTTCATTGTGCGGAATTTATAGATATAGATGACGGACTCAAGCTTGCCCGTTCTTTCCTGCAGAAAGAACGGCGGCTGCCTGTCAACAACTTTAATCAGCAGCCATACCGCGGCTGTTACCGGCAGCAGAAAAGGCAGCAGAAGAAGACAGAAAAAAACGTCCGATAATCTTTTTAAGAAATGATACATTACAATTTCGGGGCGTTTGGCTATGCCTCTGAGAAGCCAGTTCTCGTCTTTGAGGCCTTCGGGCGGGACGCATTTGAAAAGCGTTTCGTAAAAATTAAGGTCGGTATTTAATAAAATGCCTTTGCTTATAAACTTTTCTACCGTCACGGGCCAGGCGTCTTTATCCTTTTGAAAAAGCGTGCTTGCCATAAGAACGATATCTATATCCTTGGGATATTCAATTTGCGGGGAAGCGGTTTCGTATTCCCCGCAAATCTGATACTCCGGAAGTTCCTTAAGTTTATCCTTAACGGTGTTTAGAGTTTTGCTTTTGCCCAGTATAAGTATTCTGTGTTTTACAAACATCGCCTCCGCGTAAGCCCTGCGCGCAAGGTAAATGTAACAGAAGTAAATGAAGAATACGGAAATCAGTACGCGTTTGGGCGTTGCCAGATTTAGCAAAGGCGCAAAAAAGTAAATGCTGAAAGCCGATACAAATAAAGCTATCAGAAATGCGGCTATGAGGTTCTTATAATCAGTCTTCTTTTTGCGCAGAGCGTCCAAATCGTAAAAAGAAAAAATGAGCAGCGTTAAGCTGGCGAGCAGAAAAGTAGGTATAAGCACCTGTAAGTTAACTACAAAAAAAGCCATGCTCCACATGCCGTAGCGCAGCGAGGATACTAAAGCTACGATAAGCAGAAAGGCGATGAAGTCCAGTATTAAAAATAATGCCCGAGTCATTGTTCCCCCCTATTTTATTTTCTCAGGTTACTTACGGCCTTATAATTGTTTTCAGGCCGTCTTCAAGACTGACCGAAGGCGCAAACCCTATTTTCTTTATCTTTGAAATATCGGCCGAAGATTTTTTTATTTCCACGGCTCTGGGCGCCAAAAACTTTTTTGCCGGTTTAGTTTTGCAAATTTTCTCTATGGTTTTTATTATCTCAAGCAAAGTATAACTGCGCCCTGCGGCGACATTATAAATTTGTCCTTGCTTGCCTTTAAGAACCGCCAAAATGTTTGCTTTAGCTACATCGTCTGTAAAAATAAAGTCCCGCGTTTGTTTGCCGTCGCCGTATATTACAAAGGGCTTTTTCTTTAACGCGCAATCCGTAAATTTGGCTATTACCGCGGCGTAAAGGCCGTTTGCGTTTTGCCCGGGGCCAAAAACATTAAAGTACCTTAAACATACCGTTGCAAGACCGTAAAGCCTAGTGTATACTCTGCAGAGCTCCTCTCCTTGAAGTTTGCTCAAAGCATAGGGGCTTTTGCAGGCTGTCGGCGCATTTTCCCCGCAGGGCTTTGCTCCGCCGTTTCCGTATACCGTGCTTGAGGAGGCAAAAATAAATTTGCGGATTTTGTTTTGCCGCGCCGCTTCAAGCGCGTTAAGCGTGCCAAGAACATTAATGTCCAGCGTTTTTTGAGGTTCTTTGAGCGATTGGGGGACAGAGGCCAAAGCCGCGTGATGCAAAACAAAATCCGCCCCTTTGAAAGCTTTTGTAAGAGTATTAAAATTGCGTATATCGCCTTTTATAATCTTTACTCTGCCGCCGAGGACTGAAGGCCGCACATTGCTCATAAGCCCTGTGGAAAAATTATCGTAGATAATAACTTTTTGACCTTTTGCAAGAAGAATGCGCGCTATATTAGAACCTATAAAACCGGCTCCGCCTGTGATAAGCCAAGTATATTTTTCCCCTATTTTCATAATTAATTATAACTTTTTTGGTTCTTGCGCACAACTTACGCCTTTAAGGAGCGCGGCGGTCAAAATGGTATAATTTGAGAGGAATAAAAAACCCCTGCGGATAAATTTTTCGTCCGTGCGGACGAAAAAACGGGAGTTTTTGCGCTTTCTAAAAAACGGGAGTCTTAACGGATAATATGAATCAGCGAAAGGCGGGCGCGGTTTTATCCTACGTTACCGTAATTACCGACGCCGTCATCGGGTTTTTCTTTGTACCGATACTTATATCCTTTTTAGGCAAAGACCAGTTTGGGCTGTACCAGCTGGTAGGTTCTTTCATTGCCTATTTGGGGTTAATGGACTTCGGTCTTTCAAACACCGCAACTCGGTATTATGCCCGCTATTTGGCGCAGGGAGATACCCGCGCGCAAGAAAACTTTTTGGCCGTCTGCGGAATTTTATACGCCCTTATACCTCTTTTGGTGGTTGCGGCTGGCTTGACAATGCTGCCTTTTATAATCCCTTTCTATGAAAAGACCTTATCTCCCGCCGATATTGTAAAAGCTAAATATATGTTTTATATTCTGATGGGCAATGCTGCGCTGGTGCTGCCTTCCCAGATCTTCTATGCCGTAATAAACGCGCATCAAAAATTTTTATTTTCCAAAGGCATAGCGGCATTTACGTCTTTTTTCCGCCCTTTGAGCGTGGTGGCTTTTTTATGTCTTAAAAACAGCGTCATTACCATAGTTATAGTGCAAACGGTTTTCAATATATTTATGTCTTTTGCGGCGGCCTATTTTGCTGTTTTTGTGCTAAAAGCCAAATTTAAGCTGCACTCCTGGGATAAAAAATACGTTTATGAAATATTATCCTTTTCCATTTTCATATTTTTGCTTTCTCTTATGGATATTCTCTATGTCAAAACAGGCTATATGGTTGTCGGCGCGGTTATGGGCGCCGGCGCCGTGGCCGTATATGCCGCGGCTGCGCAGATAAATATGATTTACAGATATATGAGCGGCGGCATTTACGGAGTGTTTTTGCCCTATTTTTCTGCGGAGGCCGCAAAGGGAAGCGATATGAGCCTAATAAACGCCGCCTTCCTCAAAACAAGCCGTTTACAATTTATATTGCTTGGCTTTTTGGGCGTTTTCTTTGTTATATTCGGGAGAGAATTTTTATTCTTTTGGGTTGGCAAAAGTTTTGAACAGGCCTATTTCTGCACGGTTACGCTTATGGCGGCCTATCTGTTCTTTTCAAGCCAAACCAGCGCCAGCCTTGTAGTGCAGGCTAAAAATAAACACGCGCCGTATGCCCTGATAGTTTTTGCCTGCGGCCTGCTTAATGCGCTGCTTATCATACCTATGACAAAAATGTTCGGCCTGGGCGGCTGCGTGGGCACAACCGCTTTTTGTCTTGTTTTGGGGCAGGGGTTAGCTGACATCTATTTTTGGCGGAAAATTAAGATTGACATAAAAGGCTATCTTAAAAATTCCGCGCGGCTGGGCTGCCCGCTGCTTGTCCTGATATGCGCCGGCATTTTTCTAAATAAATTTTTTGAAACGGATAACTTTGTCTTTTTCGTTGTCAAAAGCGTTGTTTATACGGCGTTTTTTGCTGCGCTTATGTGGTTTTGGCGCGGGTTCGGTTTTAACTCTTACGAGAAATCTTTAGTCCTCGGCTTTGCTTCCAAAATTTTCGGTTTTATAAGAAAGAAATCGGGAAAAAGCCTTCGCCGCACGACTTAAAAAAAACTTTCCCGTCATAGCGAAGGGAAAGTTTTTTTACGCGTCCCAAAATACCTTTATTGTTCGTAGTGATAATAGCTGTAGCTTCTGTAATAACCGTATTTGCCGTAGCCCATAGTCTGCGGGTGGTAGTAGCCTATAACGCCGCCGAGTATTTTTATGTCGGCTTTCTTAAGCTTTTCTAGGGCGCTGTTTGCGGCCGCTGTGCTAGTGCTGCCGTATTTTATTACGAAGATAGCCCTGTTTATGTAACGTCCCCAAAGCAAAGTATCGCTTACGGGCAGTATGGCGGGACAGTCCACCAGCACCATATCGTAGGTTTTAAGAGCCCATTTTATAAAAGCCTCAAGCAGCGGAGTATTTAAGATTTCCGCCGGATTGGGCGGGCGTTTGCCGGAGGTCATTATAAAAAGATTTTTTATCTCGGGGATTATTTGGACGTTTGAGGCAAAGTCGGCCTTTTTCTCATCGGCGTCCCAAAGATTGCTGAGGCCTTTTTCGGGAGTCAGCTTAAAAGCTTTATGAAGTCTGCCTCGGCGCAAATCCCCGTCTACAAGCAGAACTTTTTTGCCGGTTTGCGCAATAGCTACGGCCAGGTTTATTGAGAGGTGGCTTTTGCCCTCCCCCTGCAAAGAACTTGTGATTAGAACGGGCGCGTTGCGCTGCGAGGTAAGCGCAAAGTCAAGCATGGTGCGCACATTGCGCACCTGCTCGGCCATAAGAAAATTGCCGTTTTTTATAAGAGGCTCGTATTCGCTTTTCAGTTTTTTGTCCTTTTCCACGGGGACAAAGCCCAAAAAAGGCAGATGCATTTTAGCTTCCATATCTTCCGAGGATTTTATTGTCTTATCTAAAAAGTCCAAAAGGAAAATCAACAGCAGCGATAAAATAAAACCGCTTGCCGAGCCTATTAATAAATTCAAAAGCTTGCGCGGTTTGTAGGGCGTTCGCGGGGTGAGCGCGCCGTCCACTATTCTTATATTATTACCGCTGAACTGCCCCGATAAATCTATTTTGATGCTTTGGATAAGGCGGCGCGTTTCAAGGTCAATTTTGTTTTTAACAGCGTTCAACTGGTTTTTTGCGCTGATAACGTCGGGGTGATTTGCCGTGTATTTTGAAGAAAGTTTGGCCAGCGCGCCCTGCAACTCCATTTCCTGCTGCTTAAGGTTTTTGATAAAGTCGCTGTTTACCACCTGCGGCATTGAGTTTAGGAGTTCCTGCTCCTGCGGGCTGCGCTCCGTACTTTCCAGAGCTTTGATAACTTCCCGCGCCATGGAAATACGATTGGTAAGATTTTCCTGCACGAAAGCTTCGGCCAGGCTGTTTGCGATGTCGGCCGCCAGGTTCGCGTCGTAAGAAAACGCTTCCAGATTAACAAGCCTTGAGCGTAATATGGGATTTACGTTAATATGTTTTTTAAGTTTATCCCAGCCGTTGGGGTTTGCAAATTCCTCGTATACGGATAAATCC
>JAEWSL010000043.1 GCA_023398295.1 Elusimicrobiota bacterium
GTTCAAGCGTTCTTCCAGCTTGCGGAAGTCAACCAGATATCCCTCTTCGTTAAGCGGCCCGCTCAGATAAACTTCGTACTTAAAATTGTGCGTATGCGCGGCTTCGCTTAAAGTTTTATCATGCCAATGCGCGGCCGTAAAAGAACTTGTTACCGCAACGGAATATTTTTTATGCGGGCTCATAGATTTTCTCCAGACAAGAAACGGTTTCTTTAACGTCGTGCACCCTTAAGATATCGGCGCCGCCGCGCGCGGCAAGTTTTGCCGATTTAAGAGATAATTCCAAAGTCTTGTCGGTAAAACTTTTGCGCGAAGCGCCCGCAAGAAGCGTTGTGCCCAATGTCTTAAAATAAGCAATATTTTCAAGCAAAAACCAGTTTTGCTCCCTTGTTTTTGCAAAACCAAGGCCGATATCCAAAATGACTTGCTCTTTGCTTAAGCCCGCTGCGGCCGCAAGTTTTATTTTTTCTGTAAAAAAAGCATAGATTTCTTTAAGAATATCGTCGTAAACGCAGAGGTCCTGCATAGTTTTTGGCGTGCCGCGCGCGTGCATTATTACAAGACGCGCTTTATATTCTTTTGCAAGGCTTAAAAATCTTTCGTCTTTTAGGGCAGATACGTCGTTTAAGATAAGCGCGCCGTTTTCAAGGCACTCGCGCGCGGTTTGGTAATTATAAGTGTCAACCGAGAGTTGCGCCTTCGGGCAGGCTTTTTTTACGGCTTTTAGCACAGGCAGCAGCAAAGGTATTTCCCGCTCGGCGCCGACTAAGGAAGAAGACGGCCTTGTTGAAACCGCGCCGATGTCAATAAAGTCCGCGCCCTCTTCAAGCATAACGTTTGCGCGCTCAAGCGCGCTTTGGGGCGTCAGATATTTGCCGCCGTCGTAGAAAGAGTTAGGCCCGCAATTTAATATGCCCATTACGGCGGGTTTTTGCATATTTTTTATCCCCTGCTTTATACTTTTTGGACAAACTGCAAAAATTCCTGACGCACCTCGTGTTTGTTAAAAACGCCGCGCAGCGCGCTTGTAATCATCTCGGCGTTATGTTTTTCAACGCCGCGCGAACAGATGCACATATGCCGCGCCTTGCATACCACCATAACGCCCAGCGGATGAAGGTTTTCCATAAGGCTGTCTGCAATTTGCGCGACAAGCTTTTCCTGTATCTGCAGTCTGCGCGCGTAAATTTCCACAAGGCGCGCAAGTTTTGATATGCCGATAACTTTTTTATTGGGCAGGTAGCCTATGCTTATAGTGCCAAAGAAGGGCATAAAATGATGTTCGCACATACTGTAAAATTCTATATCTTTTAAGATAACCATTTCGTCGCAGGAGCCTTCTGTAAAAGTCTTGAGCACATTTTGCGGGTTTTGCGAGTAGCCGCTAAAAAGCTTTTTCCAGCTTTGCACTATGCGCCGCGGCGTTTCTTTAAGTCCTTCGCGCGAAGGGTCCTCTCCTATGTAAGAGAGGATTTGGCGTATATTTTTATACATTTGCTCTTCGGTTATTTTATTTTTATTATTTTGTGAAGCTGCAAACTTAACCTTAACTGCGGGTGTTTTTTTATCAGATGAAGGCATTTGGCAATTTTCTCCTTTTGATTGCTCAGCGGCTGTAAAAAAAGCGCCGCGCGTTTATATTTCTTGTATTGCAAAATTTGTTTTTCGCTTAATTTACCGTCTACGATAAGTTTTATCGCGTCGGCCTTTTTGAGCATGGGCCGCGCGCAGTTTCCCTTGGGGGAAACGGTCGTGCAAAAAATATTTTTAGTGTCAATGTCTATGGTGCCGTTGGTTTCAAGATGCACGCGGTATTTGCGCGCGGCCAGCTGTTTTATAAGCGCGCTTAAATCCTGCAGGCAGGGCTCTCCGCCTGTAAGCACCGCGTCGCGCGCGGGATATTTTTTTATCTCCGCCAATATTTGGCGCGGCGTTAAAATTAAATTTGCTTTGGCGGCGTATTTGGTATCGCACCACCCGCAGGCCAGGTTGCAGCCGGCAAAGCGTATAAAGACGCACGCCGCGCCGCTGTAAAGCCCTTCTCCCTGGAGGGAATAAAAAATCTCGTTTATTTTAAGCGGCGCGTTTTTGGCGGGCTTATTTTTATTTTCTGATGACGGAGGCGCAATCTTCATTTTCCCACACTTCCACGGTTTTCAAAACCAGATTTTTCTGCGCGAGCGCGGCGGAAGCTTTTTCAAAAAGATATGCGCAGATATTTTCCGCCGTCGGGTTTGGCAGCAAATCGTTTAGGTATTTATGATCCGGCAGGATATTTGCAAGCAACGGCTTTAGGATTTTGAAATCGCAAACCATGCCGTCGGGGCCAAGCGGGCCTTCGGCTTCAAAGAAGACAAGCCACGTATGCCCATGCAAATTGGCGCAGTCCCCATTATAATCGGGCAGCTTATGCGCCGCGCTGAACTTTGTTTTTATCCTTAGAATCATATTCCCGCCCTAAAAAATTGCCGTAAAAACCGCAGGCCGCCTTCAAAGGGCGGCCTGTCGGCCTTATTTTTCAAAAGGGTCGTTATCTTCTTGCGAAGAAGGCTCTTCCCACTGCGTTTTTGTTTCATCGTGGGCTGCGTTTGCGGTATTTTTATTTTGGTTTTGCGCTGGCAGGCCGCCGTTCATGCCGCTTATTATGTAGGCCCTTGTTATAAAGATGCTGTAAATGCCTGCCATCAATAAGTACACAAAGGACATCAGCGGTATTTTATAGGGCGATATCATATTAAGCAGGCTCAAAAACAGATACGGCGCGCACAAATAGCAGGCCGTCTTAAGGCACTGCCCCGCTTTTAAGGGGCTGCCGTTTGCCGCGTTTACCAGTAAAGACACAAGGAAAAACAGGATAATCATTATCGGCATAGCTATAATTTGCCATAAAACCTGCAAAAAGATAAAGAGATAAAGCACCACCGCGCTTATATAATCCTTGTTTTCCTCTATAATTTTGCGGGATATTTTAGCTTCCGTGGATTTAGGCGCTTCTATTACCTGCATTTTGCCGTTGTTAAAGCTGAATACGGCTTTTTTTGTGACGAGGAGCGTTATCTTTTCGCTTTCCATCTGGGTGGGATAGACGGGTTCTGTGCGGGAAGTGTCAAAAACTATTTTTGAGCCTTCAAGCTCTTTGGGGGCTATTATAACGGGGGTGTCGTTGTTGACGGTAATTTCGCCGTCTTTTAAGCTGATGTCGGGCATATACTCGGCCACTTTAGTTATGCCCCCATTAATTATTGGCGGGGCCTTAACCGTTGTTACCGCGGTTATCACAAAACAGGCCAGCAGCGTTACGTAGCAGACAAAAAGCAAAGCTTTCCAAAAGCTTTTCTTGATATATTGCACATAAAAATCCATACTGTAAAGCGCGCTAAAAGGCGTTAAAAGGAACATAAAAAAACCTCCGTAAGCCCCTTTATTTTTATATCTGAGGCTTAACACAAAGTATAGCATTATTGTATTAAGCTTGACAATGGCGCGGCAAAATTTCTACATTTATATTATGTCATTATGCGCGCGCAAAGGGATTTTACGGTAATCGGCGTAATACAGGGGATTGCAAAGCTGCGCGCATCATGCGGGGCGTTATAGAAATATAAAAGATAAATTTTTACCTTTCGTCCCAAAATAAAAAGTCCGCGGGAGGGCGTGTGCGTATATTTAAGGATAATTCTTTTAGAATTTTGCTTGTAATTTTTGTTTTATTTTTGGCTCTGCCATTGTTGTTTACGGAGCCTTCTTCCACACCTGTCGGCAAAGGGGCGTCTTATAAAGAGGGGGAACTTATGTCAAGTTCCTCTGCTTTGCCGGTATCTTCAAACCCGTTCAAGGCAATGTTAGACGGGTATTTTGATAAATTCAGCAAATTTTATAAACTCCCTTTTGCGGCAAATACCGTTAAAAATCAAATGGGCACCTCGGCCATTTTATTTAATACCGAGGAGGACGCCCGCGCCTTTGTAAACGCGCAAACGGGCCGCGGCGGTGAACCTTCTGCAGGCGGCGTCGGCGGGGGGGAAGAGGGGCCCTTACCCGTGCGGCAGATGAGGGAAGTCGGCCGCGTCTACCTTGACGGGACGGATTATTTTCCCGTAATGTCCGACGGCAGTTCTTATATGGTATACACGCCGCAGGGCATGGTGCCTTACGATTTATTTGCAAGCGATTACGTTCCGCAGGAAGACATAGAAAAAGCGCGCGCTATGGCCCCCGGCCTAAGCGACGACGAAATTGCCCTCGCTTTGAAAACCATAGGGCTTAACGAATATTTAAGCGCGGTTGCGCGCGACGGGCACGAGAATACTTATAACCGCCTCACAAAAATGCTTGATATAAATCCGCAGGCCTTTGGCTACGGCTACGCCGCGCCGGACGGCAGAGGAGCCTTTGGCGGGCCTTCTTTTGGCGGGGGCGGCTCGTATGCCATGGGCGGCACGGGCAGTTTTGGCGGCGGGAGCGGCGGCTCGGGCGCGATAATAATAGGCGGCGGGGATACCGATATGGCCGGTGAACTTGCGCAGAAGTATAGTTCGGCCTCATCGGGCTTCAAGGGTGTGGGGCGGGTATATGATCCCAAAGTTTTAGCGCAGGGCGCGGGCAAAGACGGCAAACAAGACGATGGCAAAGATGTTTTTGCCCAATTTGGAGAGCCTCGTCTTGCAGGATCAGAAAAAGGACAAACTAAAATAGGGGGAAAAGAAGGGAAGTTTTTTACAGCAAATACTGATAAAAAAATAGTTTTAAGGCCATTAGATCAAGAAATTTCTAAAGAAATGGGTCAAATCATGGGGTTAGGAGGTAAAGACCCCAAACAAATACCGCTTATAGTTTTACCCGATAGGTTTGATATAGGCTTTGGCCCTGGCATAGAAGTAGATAAAGCAAATAGAGGATACCAAGAAGATGAGATTTTTGAAGAATGGGAAAAGTCTGATAAAGAGTACTTGTCTGCTTGTTCCAAAATTAGCAATGATATAGAGGGTTTGGATTTTACTCCCAGTATTGTTATGGTAGATGGCAATAAACAAGGGAATTTAATTGCCATAGAAGGATCTTTTTATGGACAATTATTGGAAGGGCTTTTTAATCGTAAAAATATTTCAAATATAGATATAAAATTAGTAAAGATGGCGCCTGCCATAGTAGAAGATAAAGATGAAAACGGTAAAGCAATTAATAGGAAAACAGAAGTTCCCGTTATAGACACTAAAAAGCTTGAGAAAATGAAATCCACGACAATAATATTTGTACGCTCCAAGGAAGAAAAGAAGCTTCTTGAAGATAATGGTTATACCTATGTTATAGATTGGAATTATGCGGTAACTCCTGAAAAACTTAATAAGAATGTTTACGAACCTTTGCAGGCTGCCGTTGCGGACATGTTAGAAAAAAAAGAAGCTAATACAAAAAAAGCGCAGAAATTGCTAGAAAGCGTAAAAGAGGAAAAGTTAAACTAAGGTCCTATATAAAAAATAGGTCCAAATTCTCTTGAATTGCATACTAAATTTTGCTAGACTAAAAACAATAGGTATTGTATTTTGGAGGTTATCCGATGAAAAAGGCTATAATTTTGCCGTTTATTTTTATGGGGTTGGGAATCTTTTTAACTCCTACCAAAGCAAATGCTGGTCCAGATGGCTCCTGTGTGATAGTTACAGGATATTATGGCGGCGAACTTAATGGGAATTTTTATGATATGGGAGAGGTCTTTGAGTCAAAAGCGTTTTCAGATGCTGAAAAATTGGAAATTTTTAAAGATGCATGTAAAAGAACGCCTTTGGCTTGCAAGGGGAATTCCCTTAAACATCAATTTGTTGACGCTGTATGTTCTGATTCGTTTGGTATTGCCAGCGGGATTCTTGAAGGTACTGTGGGGGCGGGTCTTGACGATAAGGTTACAGTTATACCAAGAAAGTCCGATGATCTTAGTTCCGGATACGAAGACTTTCGTGTAAGTTTAGGCGGTTTTGTTGCCTATGTAGGTCGCAAAGATATTCTTGATTATATGATGAACAAGATGCCTATTAAATATAAATCAGATGATGACAAACTAAGCCGTCCGACAATGGGCGATAAAATGTATACTCTTGACAAAAATAATCTTGTGCACATTGATAAAACCCTTTATGATGTTGCCTTAAGCGGCAGGAAATTAGATGATAGAGATAATCCATCTAAGCCTTTTATAACTTTCATCCAAGCGGAAAAAAAGAAATGGGACGCACGGCAAAACTTTGCGGCTAAAATGCATGATGATTTGGTAAAAGCGGCTAAGGGCGGTAAAATGGCTATTGATAATTATACGGGCAAGAACTTAGCCTTAGACGGCAAGACATATAACGAGATTAATAAACTCTTAAAGTTAAACCGCAGTTAAGATTTAGCGATGTAAATTAAACTCAAAACGGCGAAAGCAAAAGCTTTCGCCGTTTTGCTTTAAATTAAATATCTTTACGTGAATGCTGTTTGCTCAAATTCCAAAACTGTTGCAGAGTATATTCTATCAACTGGGTGCTTACGGACAAAGATACCCTTCTCCCTAGAAAAGGGGATAAAAACAATGATCCCTACGAAGATTTTCGTGTGAGTTTAGGTGGTTTTGCTGCTTACGTTGGCCGTACGGAAATTCTAAAGTACATGATGTACGATATGCCCGAAAGCGATTTGTTGCACCGTGCGACTATATACGATAAAATGCCTGCTGATAGAAATTATACAAGCACTATTAACATGACTTTATACGAAGTAGGTATAAACGGCAGAAGGTTTGACGATTTGGAATATCCTCTTATTCTCCCGTTTACCAAATTTATAAAAGAAGAAAAGAAGAAATGGGACGCATCTCGCGGCGTGGCAGATAAAATAAAGAAAGATTTAATAAAATCATTCAACGGCGGCGCGCCCAAACAGATATCCGACAGTAAAACGCTTGCCTTAGAAGAACAATTTAGCGGTCTTGGCGCAGCTGTCGGGCTTACAGGTTTTGCCGAACTGGCAAAACATCTAAAAAGCAGTTAAAATTTGATTTTGTTTTTGAAGACGACTTCACTTTCCCGCGCAAGGTCTTTCTTCTTCTGCGTTTCGCGTTTATCGTAAAGTTTTTTGCCTTTTGCCAAGGCTATTTTAACCTTGGCCCACCCGTTTTTTATAAAAACTTCAAGCGGCACTATCGTTTGCCCCTGCGTTTGCGCGGCGGAGGTAAGTTTGTTTATCTCCCTCTTGTTAAGCAGAAGTTTGCGCGTTCTTGTGGGCTCAAGGGCGGTGTGGGTGTTATAGGCATAGGGTTTTATGTACATATTGATAAGCCACGCCTCCTCTTTATCAACCCGCACAAAAGCGCCCTCAAGGGAGCATTCTTTTTCCCTCAGGGATTTTATTTCCGCGCCGAGCAGTTCCAAGCCTGCGTCAAAAGTCTCCAGAATAAAGTATTCGTGGAAGGCTTTGCGGTTGGTGTTGATTTGGAGGACGGCTTTGTTCCTTGGCATATATTTTATTCTACCAAATTATCTGTTGCCAACGATATTAAACGGCGGTTTGGTGTTAACGGCGGAGATGTCGGGCGCACAATTGGTAAATCTGAAAAATCGCGCAACTCACATAAACGAGAGTTTAACAAACGGCCATGTCAACGGCGCGCGTTTTTGCCGTTATCAATTAGTGCCGTCTTTGCGCGAGGTGAAGCCACGTCGCAGCTTTAGCGAAGACGGGCGAACGCTCGGAAGCAATCTTCCAATCTTGCAGTTAGCATATTAACTGCGGTTTGTCTTATTTTTTATTTGTGTTATTATTCGTGTTATTTGTAAAACAACTGTTAATTTAATAAAATATCTAAGATGGGCGGGTGGCGGAATTGGCAGACGCGTACGGCTCAGGACCGTATGTCCGTAAGGACTTAAGGGTTCAAGTCCCTTTCCGCCCATTATTTTTAAGGCCAAGTTTTTCTTCCAAGCAATTTTTACTTCTTATCATTATTTTCATTATTTTCTATCAAAATATTTTTTAACTCCGCGTTAAGCAAGTTTAATTTTTCAAAAGCTACTTTTACCTCTCTCTATTTGCTAAAATAGACGTATCTTATAATATATACGCAGGTGCGCAATGAAAAGTCTTAACAAAAAATCAGGGAAGCTTGCCCCCGTCAGCCTCAGAAGGCAAAAAG
>JAEWSL010000019.1 GCA_023398295.1 Elusimicrobiota bacterium
CCCGCTTTTACGTAAACCTTTACGCGGTCAATAAAATTGTTAGCCTGCATATATTATATTCTATCTTTTTATGAGGTTAGTTGCGCGGATTTAAGGTGAAATCCTTTTTGCTTTTTAACTGGCCGTCTTCAAAGGTCCACTCTTCAATAAGTTCGCCGGTTTCGGAATATTTTTTTGTTACTCCGTGCGCTTTGCCTTTTTTGTGAGGGGATATCATAGCTATCGTGCCGTTTTTGTGGTAGACGATTTTATCGCCTACGATATTATCGTTTTCGTAAACGCTTTCGGATTTAAGGTTGCCTTCCTCGTCGTAAGCTTTTGACATGCCGTTAAGGTAGCCGTCTTTATAGTCGGTAACTTCAAGAATTTTGCCGTTGGGGTAATATTTGAAGCGGCGGCCGTCCTCAATATCTTTGACGTAGGTAAATTCCTCGCGGATTCTGCCGGTGGGGTAATAGACTATAGCCCTCCCGCAGAGCATGCCGTCAATATATTCTTTTTCCACGTTTAATTTGCCGTTTTCAAAAAATATTTTGCTTATGCCGCTGCGTTTGCCGTTTTTGAAAGGACATTCAAAATAAGTAAAGCCGTTTTCGTAAAACTCGCGCACAAGACCGTCGGGAAGAGAGCCTTTTGTTTCAATAATTTCAAGGTTTTCGTCCAGCTTTTCGCTGTAGACTTCGGCCCCTTCAAAAAGATAGGAACGCAGAAATTTGCCTTTGTCCTGCCCTTCAAGGGCTTTGGTTTTTCTTATAATTAAATTCTCCATAAAAAATTATCCTCTCTTTTCCAAGATATCGCGCGCGGCGCAGTATGCGCTTGCCCAGGCAAAATGCAGATTATAGCCGCCGCAGGCCCCGTCAATATTAAGCAGTTCGCCCGTTATATAAAGGCCGGTTTTTAGACGGGATTCAAAGGTAAGTTTAACTTCCTCCGTTTCAACCCCGCCGCGGGCGGCCGCGCATTCGTTCCAAGGGCGCAGCCCCTCAACCGTAAAGGGCCAGCGTTTTATTGTTGTAACTATTCTATCAAAATTAGCGGCGCCAAGTTCGCTGAAAAGGGAATTTTTGCGCAGGCCCAAAAAATCAGCCAGCAGATTAAAAAGATTATCGGCCAAAATACCGCAGAAGAAGTCCTTTAGCGGTATTTGCCCGCAAGTCTTTGCGCGTTCTTTAAGATATTTTTTTAGGTCCTCTTCGCCAAAGTTTGGCAGGAAATCCAATGTTATTTTGCAGCCTGCCTGCGCGTAAGCGCTGAGCGTTAAAATATTATTGCCCGAGATTCCGCGGGAGCCGAAGATAACTTCTCCCTCTTCGCTTTTAATTTCCCCGCCGCTTTGGTCAAGCAAAGTCGCGCGCACAAGCGCGCGCAGTCCCGCAAGCCTTGAAACAGCTTTTTCTTTCAAGTCAAGCGCGCAGAGCGCGGGGGAAGGGGCGTTTATCCTATGACCCAAAGCGCGCGCCAGAGCATATCCTTTTTGGCTTCCTCCTGTCTGAGGGTAAGCGCAGGAGCCGCAGGCAAGAATAATCTTGCGCGCGCGGAAGGCTTGCCCGTTTTGGCAGAGGACCTCGTAGGAATTATCTTTGCCGCTTATCTTAACGGCTTCGGTCTTGAGAAGGATTTTTGCGCCCTCAAGTTCGGCCGAGTTTATAAGACAGTTTGCCGCGCTTGCGGCTTTGTAAGTCAGAGGGAAGTAGCGCCCCTCCTCTTCAATATAAAGCAGCCCGAGAGAGGAAAATAAATCCAAACATTGCTTTAGCCCAAAGACGCCAAGCGCATTTTCAACAAGATTTTTTCCGCCGAAATATTTTTGCGGGCTTACGTTTTTGTTTGTAAAATTGCAGCGGCCGTTACCCGTTACAAGGATTTTGCGCGCGGGCAATATTTCTTTTTCAAGGACCAAAACTTTTTTGCCGCCGCGCGCGCAGAGAAGCGCGCTCATAAGCCCGCTTGCCCCCGCGCCTATTACAATAACGTCTGCGTCTGCTGCGACGGTATCGCGGGGCTGCGCTTCTTTATGCTTTTGCCGGCAGGATATATTTTTGGGTTCCATCAAGCGTTCCTTTAAGTAAGACTGTTAAGTAAGACTGTCTTCAAAAAATTTTATTTACTGCCCGTGCTGCCAAAGCCGCCTTCGCCGCGCGCGGTTTGGGAAATTTCGCCCTCTTCAAAAGCGGGATATTCCGTAGGCAAAACTACAAGCTGGGCTATCTTTTGGCCCTGCTCAAACTTAAAAGGCTTGTCGTTTAGATTGTACATGCAAACAAGGACTTCGCCGCGGTAAGTGCAGTCAATTAAGCCCGCCATAACCTTTATACCGTTGCTCTCCACGGAACTTTTGCCCCAAAGGCAGCCGCTTACGCCCGAAGGAAGCTCTACGGCGACGCCGCTGCGCACTTTGGTTATTTCGCGAGGGGCAAGTACAGTTTCCTCAAGAGCAAATAAATCCGCGCCGGAGTCCGTTGCGTGCGCGCGCAGCGGCAGTTTGGCGGCGGGGTGGAGTTTTTTTACTTTCACTATCATTTGAGCCTCCTAAAGGTTAAAATACAAAGTCATCAGCAGGAAAACAAAAACCGCCGCCGCCAAAGCGGCAAGCAAAACAAAAGTTTTGCCTGCCGCCGCAGCGCAGCATTGCCAAGAGTATTTTTTATTGTCTAAATTTGATTTGCTGTTTTGCGCGCAAGGTTCTTTACGCTCAAAAGCTGTATTTGGGTTATTTGCAAAGGGCAGTTCTCTTGAGCAGATTTCTATTATTTGCTCGGGCGTAATTATGCCCAAAAGAAGCCCTTCTTTATCAACTACCGGTATATAGAAATCGCCGCTTTTTTTATAAATACGGCTTATCTTTGCGGCGTCATCTGCGGGCAGCAGGGTTTCCTCCCGCTCGCGGCGCGTCATGACGGAGCCAAGCGGGCTCTGCGCGCTTAAAAAAGCAAGTTCCGCGGTTTTTAAGGAACCCGCAAGACGTCCCGCCTTATCCAAAACAAAGATGACAATAGGCAGTTTGCTCTTCGGGTAATTTTTAAGGCGTTCTGTGATATCGGCCACTTTTACGTCTGTCTTAAAAGAAAGCGGCGCGGGGCGCATAAGCCTGCCCGCGCTGTCTTTGGGGTAAGACAAAATGTTTTCAAGATTTTCTAAAGTTTCGGCATTTTCGGAGGCGAGTTTATTTTTATAATGCTCGGGCAGCTGGGCGGCGGTTTCGGCTGCTTTTTGGCTTTGCATGCGGCATAAAATCAGAGCGGCTTGTTTTGAAGGCAGACGTCTTAAAAGGAAAGCCGCGTTTTTTGGCGGCATATTTTCAAGGCAGGGAATAATGCTTTCGTTTTTTATTGAGCCGAGCAAAGAGCAGGCCTCCGCCAAAGGCAGGGCCGCAAGTTCCTGCGCGGCCTTTTGCGGGTTTTGGCCTATCAGACTTTCAAGGAGGCGCAGGGTCGTTTGCCTCTGCTGCATTATTTTGGGCATAAATAAATTATAATATTATTGAGCGGGCCTGTAAATTGCAAGAAAAATCATAAAAAGGGGGAGTTATGTATTTTGACAAAGCAATTAACCGTCTTAACTTTGAGGACGTCGTCCATTTTCTTGAGCAGGGTATCGCCGAAAATACCATGCTTGACTACAAGCTGATGCTGCCCAAAAACAATGAAAAATTTGCCAAAACGATAGCGGCTTTTGCAAATTCTCTAGGCGGCACTGTTATCATAGGCGTTAAAGACGAACACGATAAACCCCAGCCGCCCTTTACGGGCATACGCTTCCACCCCAAAATACGCGGGCAGATAGAAAGCATAATACAAAACTATATTGATCCCGTGGTGTTTGTTGACATAGCCACCTGCGTGGACGAAAAAACTAAAAATATGTTTGTGGTCGTAAATATTCCGCAAAGCAATCTTACGCCGCATCTTGTGGGCAACCTTAAGAGGGCTTATGTGCGTACAGGCCAATCTTCGCGTCCGGAGATTATTGTCCACCCCGATAATTTGGTTTGGCTTCTTGACAACAGGCGCAAATCGCAGAATTTGCGCCATATCCTGCTTGAAAAAGCCCAAGCCCACTTCCTAAACTATGAACGCGGTTTTCAAAAAGGCGCGGAGCAGGAACCGTATTGCTCTTTTGCGCTTATCCCGCTGTATCCGCAGACGCCTGTTATTGCCTACCAGCAGCTTACGGATTATATTGATAAGGCCGATTTTAATTATAAGGGGGAGCCATATGCCTCCTGCCGAGCTTTGAAAACCGTGCAGGACGGCGTTGTGCTGCCCTTAAACGACGGCTGCGTCCTGGAGGTAAACGCTTACGGCCTTTTATCTTTGCACCGCGTTATGACAGAGGACGGCTACATCAATATAAAGAAGTTTTACCGCGACGCGGTTTTGTTTTTTAAGTTTGCCTCTCTTTTCTATAAGGAGATATCTTTTATAAGCCCGCTTATGCTGCGCTTTAAAATAGCGAACGCGCGCGGCGCAAAGATAAAAATAAAAACGCGGGATAAAACTTTGATAGAAGATTTTGTGCGCATAGACCGCACGCTTTCCCCTATGGAGCTGCAAAATTCCCTAAGGGAATTTAGCGTAAAGAGCCTTGAGGAGTTTTCATGGGCGGTGGATTTGCCGCTTCGCGCCGACGGGGCAAGCAGCATAGTAACCGCCGTTTTGGAAGAGTAAATATTTTGCCTGCCGCATGGGGCCTTGCCTTTCGCGAGATTTGTTTTTAATTTGTATAATTTTTAATATGAATTTTACCGACAGCCTTATAATCTTATTGCGCCGCAATTTTAGGGAGAGCGACCGCATAGTTTCCGCCTTTTCGCTTGAGCATGGGCGCATTTCGCTGCGCTTCCCGGGCGTTAATAAGAGCTGTTCCAAGCTCAAAGCTTTGAGCGAGCCTTTTGCCTACAGCTGCGCGCGCGTTTATATGAGGGGCAGTTTTTCGGTAGGGTGCGTCACCGGCGGCAGGCTGGAAACTGTTTTCCCCCAAATACGGCAGGATTACAGGAAGATGAATTTAGCTTTTTATTTCTGCGAACTTATGCATGTTTTAACCGCGTCTTATAACCCCAATGCGCAGAAATTTTATCTGCTTGAAACTTCGCTTAACGAAATTGCTTCGTGCGAAGTTACTTCGGCCATTGCCCCCGCATTTTTGCTGCGTCTTATGCAGCTTGGCGGTTTTGGGCTTAGAGATATGGCTCTTTTGGATATTGAACCCGCTTTTTGGGCGAAGATGCACGAACTTCCGCTTTCCGCCCTCTGCTTTGAGCGGGAGCAGGACCTCATGAATCTTAATAAGACGCGCTATATCTGCCAGAAATTTCTTGCCAAATATTTGGATTACCCGCTTAAGACTATGGAAGAGCTCAGCCCCGAGGCGTTTTGCGGCGGGCAGGAGTATTTTAGGGGCAGCGGGGTTGAGCCTATTGAAGAGGCGTTGGGGGTTATTATGGAGCGCGCCCCCGCCCTTTCGTATTAGCTAACAGCATATTAACGGCATTTTGTGTTAACGGCGGATATGTCAGGCGCACAATTTTTCAATTTTGGGCAACTTTGCGTTTTTCTGTTGCTTGCGTACCGCTTGAGCTAACGCTTCAAGCTTCGAGGTACGCGGCGCAACCAGTCCGCGTGGCAGAGGAATAAACAAGCTTCAAGTATCCACGCGGCCTTCAGGTCAAACGCAAATTTGCCTCAAACTTGAAAAACCGCGACAGCTTTTCACAAACGAGCGTTCTACGAACGGCAATGTCAACGGCAAGCTTTTTTGCGCGACGCAGGAGCGCTGGCAGTTCGTAATATGGATTATTTTCTTAAGCTTTGTGTGATTTTTTGATTTTGGAGATATTTTTGATTTTTACGGAGCGACGCGTACCAACGAAGAAGGGAGCGTAGCGATAACTCGGTACGCTAGCGACGCAAAAAATCAAAAATAGCCCAAAAGCAGAAAATTGTTCACCCGACAATTTTTCTTTTTATACCATATTGCCGTTGCTGTATTTCTGCTGTTTAACCGAAGAAAGCGAAGCTTGGACATTGCGTGTATTAGCTTATCCCGTGTATGGCGTGCAGTTGGCACGCAAGTCAAAAAACTTGCGGAAAGCGTATTATTTTAGTATATTGCTTACACAAACAGCACAATTGTCACTATTGCGCAACATATAAAATGAGGTGTTTATGGCAGAAGAATTAAAATTTGCTACCGCCGGCTTTAGAGGCACTATTGCCGATAAAGTTACGGCGCAGAGCATACAGCGTTTGGCTTTAGGCATTGCGGGGCATATCTTTACGGACGGATATTACGGTTTTGAAGGAGACGGCTATCAAAAGCATATAAAAGAAAAAGGTTTCAAATTCAAAAGGCCTTTGGTGATTGTGGGCAATGACACAAGATTTTTATCGGATAAATTTGCGGCTATAGTTTGTGATGTTTTAGCCTCAAAAGGCATAACGGTCAAGAGGGCGCTTTATCCGCTTCCCACGCCGGTTGCGGAGTGGGCGGTCCTAAAGGAGGGCGCGGTAGGCGCGGTGGTAATTACCGCAAGCGAGGCGGATTACAGTCAAAACGGTCTTAAATGGGTATCTTTTTACGGGGGAATTGCAAATAACGAGGTCGTGCAGAGCATAGAGAACAATGCGCCGGCGCCCTCCTCCCTGCCCAAGGAGCTGCCGGAGTTCGGCTATCTGAACGCCGCGGTGGGAGAGCAGAATTTCAGGGACGAGTATCTTGAACATCTTTCCGGCATCATTGACGTAAAAGCTATAAAAAAAGCCAAGCTCAAAGTGGGTATTGATCCGCTTTTCGGTTCGGCGGACAATTATTTCAGGCTGTTTCTTGCCCGCTGCGGCGTAAGCGTTGAGGGGGTAAATGAAGGAGGGGACGTTCTTTTCGGCGGCAAAGTGCCTAATGCAGGCCCCGTTTCTTTAAGCGCTTTAAGCGGGCTTGTGGTCAAAAAGAAGCTTCATCTGGGCATAGCCTGCAACAGCGATTGCGATAAATTCGGCATCATCGGCCCCGACGGGGATTGGATATCTCCCAATCAGATTGCGCCCGTGCTTTTGGACCATATTATACGAAACCGCAAAACCAAAGGCCGCGTGTGCAGAAGTTTAATTACCACGCACCTTATTGACGAAGTGGCAAAAGCCCATAATCTGCTTGTGAGGGAAACGCCCGTTGGCTTTAAGTATATAAACGAGCTTATGATGAACGGCAATTATATCTTCGGCGCCGAAGAATCCGGCGGCGTCGCCATTTCCAATCATATGCCCGATAAGGACGGCATTTTGGCTTGCATGCTCGTGCTTGAAATGCTTGCCGTGGAAGGTAAAACGCTTAAGCAGATATTTAAGGATTTCTACAAAAAATATAATGTTTACTACGATAAAAAAGTAAGTATTCCCAAGAGGGAGGTGGACATAAACTCAATTATGGAAAAGTTGAATTTGAATCCGCCTCTTTCCTTAAACAAAACTTCCGTCTGGCGCATTGACCAAACGGACGGTTTTAAGTTTATTCTCAAAGGCGGCAGCTGGCTTGCTTTGAGGCCTTCCGGCACGGAGCATCTTATAAGAATATACGCCGAAGCCAAGGATCCCAAAGCGCCCTCAAAGCTTATTGAGGAAGCAAAAAAAATAATTGAAGATTTATCCTAGCCGCAAAAAGGCGGGATAAGGGGGTTTTATGAAAATAACCGACATAAGCGCGCGGGAGGTTTTGGACTCGCGCGGGTTCCCTACGGTATTTGCGAGGGTAACCCTATCCGACGGGAGCGAAGGCTGCGCCATGGCGCCCAGCGGGGCTTCAACGGGTTCGCACGAAGCTTTGGAACTGCGCGACTCCGACGAAACAAGATATCAGGGCAAAGGCGTTTTGCGCGCCGTAAAAAACGTAGACAAAATAGCAAAAGAGCTTGCCTGTAAAAATATTGATATACAAAAAGTTGACGAGCTTATGCTCGCCCTTGACGGCACGCCCAATAAAACTGTTTTGGGCGCAAACGCCATGCTGGCCGTTTCTCTTGCGTGCGCAAGGGCTTTTGCCGCGGCGGAGGGTTTGCCCCTCTACAAATACATAAGGCGCGCTTACGGCCTTAAGGAAAAAAGTTTTATCCTGCCGACGCCGATGTTAAACATCGTAAACGGCGGCAAGCACGCAGACAGCGGCCTTGCCGTGCAGGAGTTTATGATAGTGCCTCAGGCCGCGCCTTCTTTTGAGGAAGCTTTGCGGCAGGCAAGCGAGGTCTATCATACTCTTAAAAAAGAACTGGCCTCTTCAGGCATGGTAACGGCCGTGGGCGACGAAGGTGGTTTTGCGCCTAAAATAGCTTCTCATGAGGAAGTCTTAAATGTCCTTCTTAAGGCCTGCGCGGACGCAGACTGCAAAAAAATGGCTCTTGCTTTAGACTGCGCCGCAAGCGAGTTTTATAAAGACGGCCGCTATAATTTTGAGGGCCGAAGCAGAACCTATCAGGAGATGTCCGAAATATATGCCTCCTGGTGTCAAAAATATCCTTTGGTGTCCATAGAAGATCCTCTTTTTGAAGACGACTGGCAGGGCTGGAGATATTTTACGCAGGAGCTCGGCTCAAAAATAAATATAGTCGGCGACGATTTGTTTGTGACAAATCCCGCCCGCCTTAAGGACGGCGTAGAACTTAAAGCGGCAAACTCAATCTTAATAAAACTTAACCAGATAGGCACTTTAAGCGAAACCGTAAAGGTAATAAATATGGCGAAAGCCGCGGGTTTTACAACCATAATTTCCCACCGCTCGGGCGAAACGGAAGATACTTTTATCGCAGATCTAGCCGTGGCCGTAAACGCCGGCGCGATAAAAACGGGCGCGCCCGCAAGAAGCGAGAGGGTTTGCAAATACAACCGTCTGCTTGCCATTTCCGACGAGCTCGGTTCAAAAGCCGTCTACGCGGGGAATAAAGTTTTCAAGAAATAAACAAAAAAAACCGGCATAGGCAAAGCATTAAAAGGTAAAATATATAAAAGGCCCCCGAAAGGACCTTTCGTATGCGGTTTTATGAAGAGCAAAACTAAAAATAAAATCTTAATTCTGCTTTTAGCCCTGGCGGGGCTTGCGCTTGTTTTTAACAACAGTTTTTTGGGGCTGGTGCATAACGCTTTTGAGCTCAAAAAACTTAACAGACGGATAAGCGGGCTGGATAAAGAACATAAGGCCCTGCGGGAAGAATATCAAAAAATTTTAGACGGCGATAAAAGCTATCTTGAAAATACCGCGCGCGTTAAATACCATATGAAAAAGCCCGACGAGCTGGAATTTAGAATAAAAACGGATAAAGCCGCGCGGCAATAAAAACGCCGCGGGAGGGAATATGAAAGTATATACTTTTGAGCTCGGAAAGATGTCAAACTGTTCTTATATAGTTGAAAATAACGGGGAAGGCATAATAATAGATCCTTCCTGGGAAATAGGGAAAATAGAGCAGACTTTGAAAGAAGAAAATATAAAACCCGCAGCCGTAATTTTTACTCACGGGCATTACGACCATCTTACCAACGCCGAGGTTTTGCTTAGAAAATATAATCTCAAAGGTTATATTGAGCGCAGCGACAGGGAGCTTGCCTCCAATATTCCAAACAATATGCTCAAAACTTTTGAAGGAGATTATACCGAAAAAATTGCCGGCCTCCCCGTTATTTTTATGCATACGCCCGGGCATACTCCCGGCTCCTGCTGCATACATATTGAGAATGTTATTTTCACAGGCGATACCCTTTTCCCCGGCGCCTGCGGCAGGACCGATTTGCCCGGTTCCAGTTCGCTTGAGCTGGGCAAAAGCTTGGAGAGGCTTTCTCATCTTATTGCGGGCACGGTAGTCTACAGCGGGCACGCTTACGGCGGCGAGGGCAGCGGCGTTACGACCATAGGCGACGAGGTAAAAAATAATCCGTTTATAAAACTTGCCGTTGAGGATCCCGATTATTTTGAAAGCATGATATGATAAAATACGCTTTAATTACCGACTTTGACGGCACGGTTACCACCCTTGATATAGGCAACACGCTCTGTTTGCACTACGGCACTACCACGCCCGCGCGCATAGAAAAAGCTTTCGCCGCAAAAGAAGACGCAAAACATTGGATGCGGAGCCATTTTTCCCCGATAACGGCAGATAAAAAAGATTTTGAGGAAGTTATCTTAAGTTATGCTGTAATTAAAAACGGTTTTGTGGAGCTCGCCAAATACTGCGGCGAAAAGAAAATGCCTTTTGAAATAGCAAGCGGCGGCCTTGATATTTACATAAATCCCGTCTTAAAGCATAACAACGTGCCGCCTATTAAAATTTACTGCGTGCAGGGAACTTTTACCGCAGACGGCATTGCGGTGGATTTCGTGCATTTTCCTGATACGACTTTGGAAGCCTTTAAGGCCGAGCGCGTGAAATATTATAAAGCGCAGGGTTTTACGACCATATTTTTCGGCGACGGGCCCAGCGACTTTGACGCCGCCAAAGAAGCCGATATCTGCTTTGCCACCAGCCGCCTTAAAACTTTATGCGAGGAAAATAAATTGCCTTTCCTCGCCTTTGAAGATTATTTCGCCGCCTTAAAAATCGTAAAGGGGGACTATGTACCCTTACCTGCATAATATTTTTGGGCTGCAAATACCGCTTTACGGCATTATGAGCGCGCTTGCTTACGCGGCGGGTATTTTTTACTGTCTAAAACGCAGGCAGCTTCTTGCCTTAAGTAAAGACGAAATGGCCGATTTTCTTTTTTATATAATTTTTGGCGCGCTTTTAGGCGGCAAGCTGCTTTATATTGTTTTTAATTTTGACAGTTTCGCCGCCTCTTCCTTTATTGACAAAATAAGATACGGGTTTGTTTTCTTCGGCGGGTTTTTGGGAGCTTTGGGTTTTGGCGCGCTTTACGCAAAACGCAGGCAGATTTCTTTTTTGAAAGCGGCCGATTTCTTTTGCGCGCCGCTTGCTTTGGGCCACGCCGTAGGGCGCGTAGGCTGTTTTTTGGCGGGTTGCTGCTACGGAAAAGTTTCGCACAGTTTTTTTGCGGTTAAATTTACTTCGCCGGAATGCCTTGTGCCGCAGCACCTGCACGGCGCGGGGCTTTATCCAACGCAGCTTATGGAGTCTGCCTTAAACCTGCTTTTATTTTTTATTCTGCTGTTTTTTTATAACAGGAAACATAAAGACGGCGATATTTTTGCCCTTTATATAATCGGCTACGGCCTGATAAGGTTTTTTGTTGAGTTTTTCAGGGGCGACGACAGGGGCGCTTTTATCCTCGGTCTTTCGCCCTCGCAGTTTATAGCGCTGCTTTTGGCCGCCGCGCTTGGCGCCGTTATTTTTGTTAGGAGGTTTTATGGCTTCCCCAAAAAATAAAACGCAAAAAAGCGAAAGCCAAAAGCAAAACCAAAGCGCAAAATCCCAATGTTTTATTTTTGAGGATAGAGCTCAGCGTTTGGACGTTTTTCTCTCTTACTGCGCGGAAGGCTACAGCAGAAGCATAATCCAAAAAATTATCAAAGAAGGCAGGGTTCTTGTAAACGGCAAAAAACAGCTAAAGCCATCATTTGAGCTTGAGGAAGGCGATACGGCCGAAGTGTTTTGGCCGTCTGAAGAACAAAATAAAATAGTTCTGAAGGATTTAATTATTTTTGAAAATAAAGATTTTTTTGTCATAAATAAGCCCGCCGGTCTTTTAGTGCACCCGCAAAGCTCCGCCTGGGAAAATAATCCGCAGGCCGTTTATTGCGCGGACGATACTATTGTTTCGGCTGTTTTAAGCTCTCCGCCAAAAGGTTTTGACGCGTCTTTGCCGCGCCTTGGTCTTGTGCATCGCCTTGACAGGGAAACAAGCGGCGTTATGCTTATTGCCAAAAATAAAGAATTTCAGCAGGCGGCTTTGCAAATGTTTGCCGAGCGGCAAATGTATAAAACTTATCTTGCCCTTTGCTGCGGCGCCGTGCCCGATAAAGAGGGCGCCATAGACGTGCCCATAGGCCGCCTTGCCGGCGGCAAGATAAAAGCCGGCGAACTTGGCCGCAGCGCGCTTACCGTCTATAAACGGCTTAAGACAAACGGCAAATTTTCTTTAATGGAACTTTATCCCAAAACAGGGCGCACAAACCAGCTGCGCGTGCATATGGCGTGGCTGGGCTATCCGGTTTTAGGCGATTGGCTTTATAAAGGGGCAAGCGCGCCGCGTCTTATGCTGCACGCTTTGCGTCTTGAGTTTAAGCACCCTTTTATAAATAAGGATTTTTGTTTTGAGGTAAAACCTCCGAAGGATTTTAAGGAAGCCTTAAAACTCTGCTTCGGCAAGTAAGCTTTCGGCTTTTTCAAGGTCGTTTACTACTAAGAAAATTCTTGAGCCGTTATCCCCGTACGCGCTGCCGTAGATGTTGGTAATATTGATATTATTTGCGCCCAAGAGCCCGCTTATTTTTACAAGCGCGCCCTTTTTGTTGGGCAGGATTAAACATAAAATATCAGTCTTAACGCAGGTGTATCCGCCCTGGGTTATTATCCGGGCGATATCAATTTCTTCCTGGGTTTTGTCGGGGACTATTCTTATTACGGCGGCTTCGTAGCGTATGTCGGAGGCCATGCCGATAATATTCATGCCGTTGTCCGTTATAATCTGCGCAAAATCTTTTAAGGAGCCCGGCTCGTTAACCAAAAAAACGCTGTATTGCGCCGCTTTTGAAACCTGCATAAAACCTCCGTAAAAATAAAAAAAATCCCGACGGAACTTTCAATATATTATAACTGATTTCTAATTTCCAGTACAGGGGAATTTTTTAATTTTTCCTCTATAAAAAGCATTGCTTTGCAGTCGTCTTCATTATACATTAAAACTTTTGCCAGCAGGGTTTCGTCGTCGGTTTTAAGCCAGTTTGTAAAATAGACCATGCTGTCCATGGCGCCGCAGTCGTCTTGCCGCCATTTGAAGCCGAACGCCGGAGCCGCCGCCTTAAGAGAAAGACTCGGCGAAGGCAGAAAGAAAGCGCGTTCCACCTCAATTTTAAGGTCCGTGCATTTGGCCGCAAGCGCAGTCAGAGGCTGTTTTAGGGCGGGATATTTTTCCGCAAGGGACTGCATCTTTTTTACTTCGTATTCCGTCCAGTGATAGAGGGTTGTGTCTTCCTCTTTCAGGACGTAGTCGGCAAAATCCTTAAAGATTTTTTCTTCCTCGCGTTCGTTTCTTGCGACAAAGGAAATAAATTTGTTTTCCTCTTTGTCCCAAAGGCCGATAAGATAGATAAAAGAAACGGCCTCCCGGGTAAAAGTTTCCGTGGCTTCAAAGTCAAAATATAAATTGCGTTTTTTGGGCGGAGGAGGGAATGGGTACCCCTCACGTCTTACGGGCAGATTGGCCTGGTAGGCTTTTGCGTGGCAGTAGGTTTCAAAGGCAAGGGCTTCGGCGGCAAGTGGTTCTTTTAATATGCTTTTAATTTTATCAAGGCCGGCGTTTGCGACGTCGTCGTAATTGAAAATGCCGCGCAGGCGCAGGGCCTGGCGCATCTGGGCGTTTAGGTGGGCAAGCAGGACTAAATCTTTTTGTTCAAACAAAAGTTTATTTGCGTAAACGCGCCAGGGGCTTAAAGCGGCTTTGGGCGGTTTTTTGCCGTCGGGAACATAAAAACCGTTTTTGATTTCTTTCCAAACTGACACAAGCTCTTTTGCTTTCTCAAGCCGCGAATGGCACTCAAGGGTTTGCTGTTTGTTTCTTAAGATAAAGAGGGCGTTTTCCGTTTCGCGCTGTTGAATGTTCTGCAAAATTTCGTTCATAAGAACGGTTTGCATGGCGTAATGCTCTTTTAAGTCGGCTGCGCGCTTCAGCTGCACTATTTTATAAGAGTAAGAGCCAAAAATACTAGGCTTATTTTCAACGCGCAAAAGCAGGTTCACGCTGCCCAAGATGCCGCCTTCTTCACTTCTTAAATCCCAAAGCTGCGCGCCGATGATGCCGTCGTTGCCCTTTTCCATGGCCTGAAGGGTTTTTTTGAAACGTTCCGCATCGTTTGAGGCCACTATTAAAACGGGGTTTTTGCAGTTTTGGTATATCCAGCTGTCGCGCGTGCTTCTGTCGGTCTTGCCGCGCAGATTTTCGTAGAGGTTTTGTTCTTCAACGGCTTCTTCTTTAGGGGCGTGGTAAGAACACCAAAGGCCGAAAGGATCCTGCAAAAGCAGAAACATCTTGCCTGTATGGAAATCACCGTCCTGCGGCGTTCTGCCGCCGGAGAAAGTTTCAAATAGAGTTTCCGCGGTGTTTTGCATCAGCTATCCTTTATAAAAAAACAGCGGGGTTTTTGGCCCCGCCGTTTTTGAAAAACAAAAACAGTCTTAGGCCTGGGGCTGTTGCTTTGTCGGCATGGCGCACATAATTAAAACCGCCAAGGGCCCCAGCACGGGAAATAAACATAAAAGCAAAAACAGCGGGCTGAAACCCGCGTCGTTTAACCTGCGCGCTGCCAAGCCCAAAGAGGGCAATACTATCG
>JAEWSL010000045.1 GCA_023398295.1 Elusimicrobiota bacterium
CTCTAACGCCAGGATACAAACCGCAGTTTTACTTTAGAACTACGGACGTGACGGGAGAGTTACAGTTTAAGGGCGATATGATAATGCCCGGAGATAATGCGGAAATAGAAGTAACGCTGATAACGCCGGTAGCGATGGAAGAAGGAGTACGTTTTGCGATAAGGGAAGGAGGCAGAACGGTAGGAGCGGGCGTAGTCACCAAAATTATTGAGTAACTTTTGCTCAAGCAAAAGCGGCGGCGTTTTTTAATGCCGCCGCTTTTTTGCGGCCTTTGCAACTTTTGCGCATTTCGCGCGCTTTTTCGGTTTGATTGTTTGTTAAATATTTGTAAAATATGTTATAATTTATTCAGGCGGAAACTAAACAACGGTTTTCGCCTTAATTAAGGTTGCGGTTACTGCGTTAAATTTAGTATAATATTTTATATCGCAGTATAGAGAGAACCTTTTTTTCTTGTCCGCCTTCGGAAATAACAGCGGACAATGGGGGGTTTTCTCTCTACGTTTGTGTAATAAAAAAGACGTTATATTTTCTTTTGTTTTAGACGTAAACGCGCGTAAATTTTACGCGCAAAGCAATGCAGATTTTTTTGAACGTTTTGAAACAAAAGCGGAAGCAAAAAAAGTTTAAGTAAAAAGCTTTAAGAAAATTAATCGGGAAAATAACAATGGCAGAAAAAACTGATAAAAAAACGGCGAAGTTAAGCGAACAAGAAAGAATTCGCATCAAACTGCGCTCTTACGACTACAGAATGTTAGATAATTCTGTTGCTAGAATTGTTGATACCGCAAGGAAAACCGGCGCCATAGTAGCCGGGCCGGTGCTGTTGCCTGTAAAGATAAAAAAATACACCGTGCTTCGTTCGCCCCATACGGACAAAAAGTCCCGCGAACAATTTGAAATGCGTATCCACAAGAGGTTAATTGACCTCAAAAGCCCCACACCAAAGACCGTTGACGAACTTATGAAGCTTGATTTACCGGCAGGCGTTGATGTGGCAATCAAAAGCAATTAAATCTTCCTTGTTGTAAAGGGGAAGGTTTTCTTTTAGATTTATTTGCGCCGTTTAATGCGGCGGGTGCAGAAAACATAAGAACTCTGCATCGGTAAAAACAAGCGTTACAGTAGAGCGCGGCTCTGGCCGAAAAAGAAAAACAAAAAGTTCTATGATGGCGCGATTTAAGGAAAATAAAATAATGGCAGAAGAAATTAAGACTCAAGCTGCCGCCGAAACAAACGCCGCTCCCGCGGCGGTAAAGGCGGAAGTTAAAAAAGCTCCGGCTGCTCTTCGTTTCGTGATTGGCGAAAAATTGGGTATGACACAGCTTTTTGACGATAACGGCAATTTAAGCGCGGTTTCCGTGGTAAAAGCGGGTCCGTGCAAAATTGTGAGAGTCAGAACTCAGGAAAAAGACGGCTATAAAGCCGTCGCCCTCGGTTTTGGCGAAGTAAAAGAAAGCAAACTTAACAAGCCTGATTCCGGCAATTTTAAGAAATTGGGCGTTGCTCCCGTTTTACATATTAAAGAATGCCGCGTTGCGGACGTCGCAGGTTTTGAAATTGGCCAGGAAGTTGATTTGGGCGCGATTTTCAAAGTCGGCGATTACGTTGACGTTCAGGGCAAAATAAAAGGGCGCGGTTTTGCCGGCGCGATGAAGAGGCACGGCTTTGCAGGCGGGCCCGCTTCGCACGGCGCTTCCGACAGGGAAAGAGCTCCGGGCGGTTTAGCTTCAAGGAGAGCTTTGGGTAAAGTTCTCTCCGGTCAGAGAATGGCCGGCCACTACGGCGCCGTTACCACTACGGTATCAAAGATAGAAGTCGCCAAAGTTGACGTTGAAAATAATTTAATCTTCTTGAAAGGTTCCGTTCCCGGCGCGAAGGGGACCATAGTTTCCGTTTTGGAAACTTCCAAACCTAAAAAACACGTAATAGTCGCCCAAGTGCAAAAAGTTTCCGCTTCTAAAGCGGCTAACAAAGCCGGCGCGGCCAAGAAGAAATAGGCGGTAAGAAAATGGAAACCAAACTCTTAAACATTGAAGGTAAAGAAGTCGGAACGGTAACTCTTCCCGAAAATATTTTCGGCAAGAAGCCAAACCCCACTTTTTTGCACGAAGTTATAACGGCTTTTTTGGCTAATCAAAGGGCCGGCAGCGCCGACGTTAAAACCCGCGCCGAAGTAAGCGGTACGGGCAAAAAACCGTGGAAACAGAAAGGCACCGGCAGGGCAAGACACGGCAGCATGCGCTCCCCCATCTGGAGGCACGGCGGCGTGGCTTTCGGGCCCACCCCGCGTTCTTTCAGGCAATATTTGCCGACGGCCAAAAGGCAGCTGGCTTTAGCGCAGGCTTTAAGCTCAAAATATCTGTCCGACAGTCTTGTAGTTTTGGATAACTTTGACATCAAAGAGCCCAAGACTAAAGCCGTCGCGACGGTTCTTAAAACGCTGTCTGCAGGTAAAAAGCCTTTAGTTATCAGCCTTGCCGATAAAAAGCTTATCACGGCAAGCCGCAATATAGCGGGCTTGAACCAGGTGGCGCCTTCTGATATAAATGCTTACTGCGTGCTTAACAGCACCAAAGTGATTTTTACTAAAGAAGCTCTTGAGAAGCTTTCTTCTAAATAGGGAGATAAAAAATGACAAAGATATACGAGATTATCAGAAAACCTCTCTTAACCGAAAAAAGCCTTATCTTAAGAGATACCGATAACTGCTATTGTTTTACGGTTGAAAAGGCCGCAAACAAACAGGATATCCGCGCGGCGGTGGAAGCTATTTTTAAGGTACACGTAGTTAAAGTAGCTACGATACCCCAGCGCGGCAAAGTAAAAAAGATGGGACGTTTTTCCGGTAAAAGGCCGGACTTAAAGAAGGCCCTTGTTACCATAAAGAAAGGCGAAAAAATAGAAACGGTGGAAACCGCTTCTAAGTAACGATAAAGGAGAAAAGTTACAACTATGCCTATTAAAACATTCAAACCGTACACCCCTTCTAGGAGAACTATTACGGTTGCCGATTTTTCCGAAATCACAGAAAAGAAGCCTCATAAAAAGCTTACCAAAGGCTTGAGGAAAAGCGGCGGAAGAAACAATACCGGTATGGTAATGGTGCGCCACATAGGCGGCGGCCATAAGCAAGCCTACCGCAAAATAGATTTTAAGAGGGCAAAAGCGAACGTTCCTGCAAAGATAGTATCTATAGAATACGATCCGAACAGGTCGGCGCGCATATGCCTCTTAAATTACGCCGACGGCGAAAAGCAGTATATGCTGCACCCCGTCGGTCTTAAAGTCGGAGACACCGTTATGAGCGGCCCTAAAGCAGAGATTAAAGCGGGTAATTGCCTTGCACTTAAAAATATTCCCGAAGGTACTTTTATCCACGCGATAGAGCTTAAGGTCGGCAAAGGCGCGCAGCTTGCGCGCAGCGCCGGCAGTCAGGCTCAAATTATGGCAAAAGACAGCGGCTATGTTCATATAAAGATGCCATCCGGCGAGATAAGACTTATTCCCGAAGACTGCCAAGCCACTATAGGCCAGGTCGGCAATGTGGAACATAATACGGTCGTAATAGGCAACGCCGGCAGGAACAGGCACCGCGGCATTAAACCCACGGTGCGCGGCAACGCCATGAACGCCGTTGACCACCCTATGGGCGGCGGCAGGGGCCACTCAAAAGGCGGCAATATTCCCAGATCGCCGTGGAACCAGATTGCGCGCGGTCTTAAGACGAGGCCGTCCAAAGCGTGGGACTGGATGATAGTTAAGGACAGACGCAAAAACGCGGCGGGAGCTAAATAAAAATGTCAAGATCAACGAAAAAAGGTCCTTTTGTGGACGTTAATTTGCTTGAAAAGGTATCGGCTATGACGCCTGCCGACAAAAAGGCCGTAAAGACTTGGGCCAGAGCCTGCACCATAGTGCCGCAATTTGTGGGGCATACGTTCTTAGTTCATAACGGGAGAAAGTTTTTATCCGTCTATGTAACGGAAAGAATGATAGGACATAAACTGGGCGAATTTGCTTTCACCAGAACGTTCAAAGGGCACGGCGGCATGACCAAAGAGTCCAAGGCCTTGAAATAATAGAGAGGATTTGATATGGAAGCTTGTTCTAAAGCTAAATTTCAAAGGTACGGCAGCAGGAAAGTCAGTTTTCTGTTGGACCTTGTGCGCGGCAAGAACGTAAAGATTGCCGACGGTATTATAACCTTCAGCGGTTTACGCTGCGCCGACATGGTCAGCAAGACTATAAAATCTGCGGCCGCAAACCTTCAGGTAAAAACAGGCTCAAAGCTTGATTTATCTAAGATATACATAAAAGAGGCTTATGCCAACATAGGCCCCATGAAGCACTTAAAAAGAATACAGCCCGGCCCTCAGGGAAGAGCTATGCCGTATAAGAAAAGTGTTTGTCATCTGACAATAACCGTCAGCGACGAGAAAAAGGGAGGGCTAAAATAATGGGACATAAAATACATCCCAAAGGGCTTAGGCTTGGCTACACCCAGGATTGGCAGAGCAGATGGTTTGCCCCTAACAATATGCCCGCTTTATTAATGGAAGACTTTCAGATAAGGCAGCTTATTGAAAGCAAATTTCTTCTTGCCGCGGTCAGCGCGGTGGGAATTGAAAGGGCGGGATCTTTCCTGAGAGTCAATATTCATACGGCAAGGCCCGGTGTGGTAATAGGCAAGAAAGGGGCCGATATTGAATCTTTGAGAAAAGAACTTGAAGCCTTAACAGGAAACAAGACTTTCGTCAACGTTATAGAAATAAAGAACCCCGAAACGGACGCAAAGCTTGTGGCTCAGTCAATAGCGTTTCAGATTGAGAAAAGGGCGCATTACGGCGCTGCGATGAAGAAAGCCATTGATAAAGCTTTGGCCGGCAAAGCGCTGGGCATCAAGATTATGGTAAGCGGCAGGCTCGGCGGCGCGGAAATTGCCCGCACAGAGTGGAAAAGGGAAGGCAGGGTTCCCCTGCACACCCTTTGCGCCGATATTGACTACGGTACTTACGAAGCCAACACCATAAGCGGCAAAATAGGCATAAAAGTATGGATTTTCAAGAAAACGCACTTTGCCAAGAGCCCCAAAGAGATTTTGAACGAACTCAGAAAGCACAGAGATATGAACGTCCCCGCGCTTGAAGGTTCCAGCGAGGATGCTTTTCCCGCGGAGGGAGGAGTAAAAACCGAAGCTGCGCCAAAGGTCGCCAAGAAAGCGGTCGTAAAGGCCTCCGCTCCCGTCGTTAAAAAGAAAGCCCCCTTCAAAAAGCCAGAGGTTAAAACCCAGCCTCAGAGCGAAGCAAAAAAGGCTGATACGGCGGAAGGCAAATAAAAGAGGAGATGAATATTTATGTTAATGCCTAAAAGAGTTAAATATCGCAAACCGCATTCAGCTCCGCGCATCAAAGGAAAAGCAAAGAGAGGGACGGAAGTTTCTTTCGGAGAATACGGGCTGAAAGCGCTTGAACCCAAATGGGTAACGGCAAGACAGATTGAAGCCGCGCGTATTACCCTATCCAGATTTATCAGAAAGAAAGGCAAGATGTGGACGCGCGTTTTCCCCGACAAAGCCATTACCAAACACCCTGCCGAAACCAGAATGGGTAAAGGTAAAGGAGCGCCGGACCATTGGGTATGCGTGGTAAAGCCTGGCCGCATTTTGTTTGAGCTTGAAGGCACGGCTTTAGAAGAAACTAAGCAGGCCTTCCGTCTTGCTTCAGACAAGTTGCCTATCAGAACTAAAATGGTTACAAGAAGGTAATTTATGAAAGCGAAACAAAAAGAAGAATTAAAAAGAAAGAGCCTCGCTGAACTTAAAGAACAGCTTGCTAAGAAGAAAGAGAAGCAGTTTAATCTTCTCTTCAAACACAGCGCAACTCCGCTATCCAACCCGTTGGAAATTAGAGTTGTCAGACGCGAAATTGCCCTCCTTAACACTTTGATTAAGCAGAAAGGGCAGTCCAAATAAGAGGATTTAAGATATGGAAAATACAGAAACTCGCGCAAAAAGAAAAGTGCTTTCGGGCGTAATTATTTCCGATAAGATGAACAAAACCCGCACGGTGGAAGTTGCCACTGCAAAAAAGCACGTCTTTTACGGCAAAGTTATAAAGACTTCCAAATGCTATCACGCCCACGACGAAGGCAATGAAAGCAAAATTGGCGACAAGGTTGAAATTACTTCAACAAGGCCCTTGTCTAAGACGAAAAGGTGGCGCGTGTCCAAGATAGTTGAACACGCCGTAAACTAGGCGCGGGGGGCATATGA
>JAEWSL010000051.1 GCA_023398295.1 Elusimicrobiota bacterium
GCGTATGGCGTGCAGTTGGCGCGCAAGACAGAAGTGGAAGATTGCTTCCGAGTGTCGGCAATTTGGGAAGGCAAGCCCTTCCCAAACTGCCGACCTCGCGCAAAGAAGACTTTTATTTTATAACGACAAAAGCAAAAAACCGTGTGTAGTAATCTTTTGTTTAACCGAAGAAGCGAAGCTTGTAATTCGCCTTTCTTAGCTTATTTGCCAAGGGTGCGCCCAAGCGCACAACCAAAAGAATGGAAAATTGTGCGCCTGATACTACCTGTTGTTAACACCAAACCGCCGTTGACATAGCCGTTCGTGGAACGCCCATTTGTAATACCTTGTGTGATTTTCTGATTTTGGATATAGTTTTGATTTTTTTCAAGTGCAGCGTACCAACGAAGAAGGGAGCGTAGCGACAACTCGGTACGCTAGTCTTGGAAAAAATCAAAAATAGCCCAAAAGCAGAAAATTGTTCACCTGACACTATCTTCTTTTAATTCCAAACCGCCGTTATATTCAAATAGTTTTTGTATAATATAGGTATGACTATAGTATTACTTCTAACAGCCTATCTGGTGGGGGCAATCCCCTCGGGCTACCTCATAGCCAAGAAGTTAAAAGGCATTGATATTCGCGATTACGGCTCCGGCAATCCGGGGACCGCAAACGTTTACAGGATTGTCGGCAAAAGGGCGGGGTGGGCAACTTTCGCCTGCGACGCGCTTAAGGGCGCAGCCGCCGTTATGCTTGCCAAAATATTTGCTCCGCAGCAGGATACTCTTGCGATGCTCTGCGGGTTTGTGGCTATTTGCGGGCATATGTGGACGGTTTTCCTCAAATTCAGAGGCGGCAAAGGCGTTGCGACCTCAGCGGGCGTCTTTGGCGCGCTGCTGCCGCTGCCTACGCTTATCTGCTTTTGTTTATTTGCCATAATAGTTTGGGCTACGGGGCGCATTTCCCCGGGGTCTATTGCGGCAGCCGCGGCTTTGCCGATAACAAGCTTCCTCGTCGGGGAATATCCTTTAAGCTACAAGCTCATAAGCGTTGTAGTTGCCGCTATTGTTATCTACAAACATATACCCAATATAAAAAGAATGCTCGGCCATCAGGAGCTTGTTTTTGAAGACGGCACAAAAAAAGATTTATCAAAAGAAAATAAAATCAACGGGAAAAAAGATGAAACTAAATAAAGCAACGGTACTCGGCGCGGGCGTTTGGGGCAGCGTTATTGCGCAGCATTTGGCCAAATTGGGCTGCAAAGTGAGCCTTTGGGAATATTCTAAAGACTTGCTGGCAAAACTTCAAAGTCTTAATGGCGCGCACCCGCATATACCGGATTTTTGCTTTCATCAAAACATTACGCTTACCGGCGACGAAAACGCCGCCCTTGAAGATACCGATTTAGTAGTCTGCGTTATTTCCTCAAAGGCGGTGCGTTCCTTTTTCAAAAAAATTGCGCCGCTGCTGGGGGGCAAAAACATACCCGTCATCAACGCCTCAAAAGGTCTTGAGGATAAAACTTTTAAGACGATGAGCGAGATTATTGAAGAAGAAGTTCCCTCTCTCAAAGGGCAGGTTTTTGCTTTCAGCGGGCCCAGTTTTGCCCTTGAGGTTGCCCGCGACATACCCACCAAAATAATTTTAGCCGGACACAACGGCGTGCTTATGGGCGAACTTAAGGAAGCCTTAAGCAAGGCCCCCATAATCCTTGAAACTTCCTACGACAGAAGGGGCGCGGAATACGGCGGCGCGGTTAAAAACGTTGTTGCCATAGGCTGCGGTTTGCTTGACGGCATCGGCGACGGCGCGAACACCAAAGCCGCGCTTTTGACGCAGGCCATGCAGGAAATGGGCGCAATTATGACAAGCCAAAACTGCACTATGGAAGCCGTCTACGGCCTTTGCGGTTTGGGCGACGCGGTGCTTACGGGAATGTCTGCCATATCGCGTAACAGAAGATTGGGCGAAAAACTGGGCCAAGGGCTTACTTTGGAGCAGGCAAAAGAGCAGGTGGGCACTATCGCCGAGGGCGCAAATTCCGTCCAAAGCGTTTACGATCTGATACAAAAAAATAAATTACACTGCCCTGTTATCACCGCAATTTGGCGCATTGTAATTAAGGCCGATAAACCGCGCGTTCTGATGCAGGCTTTGGGTTTCCCCCAGAGATAGCAAAAACGCAGATTTAAGACGGAGGCGCAAATGACAAAAGACGACCTTATCAAACACTTATCCCTGCATATGCTTGACAGGCAGCAGGCCAAAATTGCCGTTGATAAGACTTTAGATATCATCAAAACCGCGCTTAAAGAGGGAGATAAAGTAGTGCTCTCCAACTTCGGCACGTTTAGGGTAAAACACTCCTCCCCGATAACTTTGAAAAACCCTAAAACGGGGGAGCAGATACCTGTTCCTTCTAAGACGCGCGTGCGCTTTAAGCCTTCGGAAAATATGCTTAAAACGGGCGAAACGGATAAATAATGAATTTAGAAACTTTGCAAAATAAAGATTATTTTACCATAGGCGAAGTAAGCCGCTTAAGCGGCGTGCCGCCTTATACCATAAGGTATTGGGAGAAGACTTTTGGCCTCGTAAAACCGATACGCAAAGAGTCCCTGCACCGCCGTTACACCAAGGCCGATATCAACACGATTTTATCAATTAAAGAACTTATTTATAAACATAAAATGACGCTTGAAGGCGCAAAAAAACATCTCAACCGTTTTTTGGCGCTCGGCGCAAAACCGAAGGAAGAGAACTCTTTTTATAACGTAAAAGATTTGAATTTTCTTAAGGAAATCCGCGATACCCTTTCACAAATCATCAAAGAATGATAAAATATATATGCGGCACCTGCGGCGCGCAGGCAGTTTATCATACGGCGCGCGCAGACATATCGGGGAGTGGCTTAGTGGTATAGCGCTCGCTTGGGGTGCGAGAGGTCCCGAGTTCGATTCTCGGCTCCCCGATGTTTTTTCTTCTGAAAGTCTGCTGTAAGCAGTATCCCGCGGCGTCCTGCCGCAAAGTAATTTTACGGGGCGTAGCGCAGCTGGTAGCGCGCACGGTTCGGGACCGTGAGGTCGTGGGTTCAAATCCCGCCGCCCCGACTCTTTTTTACTTCGGCTTTTTGGTAAATTTTGATTTTTTTTGAACTGCGGATACCTCCGCCCTACGGGCGCGTTAACCCGGTATTCCTTGTTCAAAACAAAATCAAAATTTTCTCAAAAATCCTCGTAAAAACCATCTGCTATGGCGTACGGCTGCCTGCCGCAAAGAAAATTAAAAATACGCACAAAATCCTCGTAAAAAGGGTTTCTTTTAACGTATGGCTGGTCTTGCCGTAAATAATTACAGAGTGCCTTTTGCGTCAAGTTCTTCGCAGATTTCTTTTTGTGCAGCGGTAGAATGTCCGGAAGCATAAACGGCGCAGCGAATTTTGGTGGGCGCATCGGGCCGCGTGTAAAGCCAGTAAGAACTTCCGACGTAAGGCCCCCTGTTTGCTACGGCAAGATATACTGTGGAGCCCGCCCCTCCCGGCGAGTAAATAAAATTCTTAGTCTGCACTCTTTTATCGGAAAGTACGCTGCCGTCTATACGGATGTCCAGAGCGTCTAAATCTCCGACGGCGGCATAAGCGCCCGTCGCCATATAATAACGCTGGTTTGCCTGAGTGATTTGATTGACTAAAGTTACGGCCTCTGCCATAATAGACCTTTCTGTTGCTTTCCTGTACTGCGGCAGCGCAATTGCGGCAAGTATGGCTATAATTAAAACTACAATAAGCATTTCAATTAAAGTGAACCCTTTATAATTTTTCATAATTTACCTCATAATCCTTCCGTTAAAGTTTACAAAAAAAGTATGTCTGTTGCAAAAAGATGTTTAACGGCAAAATAAATATTTGTATAATAAAATAGCAGCATAAAACCTCCAATGTTTTCGGCATCTTCTTACGGCATATATTTTAAGGGGAAAATATGAAAGAAAAACTAATTAAAGAAAGTATTAACAATAAAGCGTTTACGCTTATAGAATTATTAATTGTCGTCTTAATAATCGGAATACTTGCCGCAATTGCCCTGCCGCAGTATCAGCTTGCGCGTGACAAGGCAAAGTTTTCCACGATGATGGAATTGGCAAACGCGTTAATGTTTGCCAACCAAAGGTATTATCTGGCAAATGGCAGTTATACCGGAGATGTTACCGTACTGGATATTGATTTGCCCGGCTCCTCAATTCTGACAGGGAACAAATATTACTATTTTGATTGGGGCGGGCAGTGCGGTCTTACAAATAGTAATGGCAACGGCGGCTGCCTGATGTACTTTTCAGAAGGTACAGATAATGTCCAGTATCAGTTTTCTACAACTTCCCAGTCTAAAAGATGCATGGCCTCTAACAGCCGAGGATACCGTCTTTGCGGAGCTATGACGGGAAACACTGCCGGCGGAGTAAGCGGAATTTGGACTTGGTATGCTTTCCAATAAATCTTACATCTTAAAATCGTGGCCCAAATAAAATTTGCGTGCGTTTACATCGTTAAGTAGGGTTTGCTGGTCGCCCTCAACTAAGATTTTGCCGTCGTAAATAAGGTAGGCGCGCTCGGTAAGGGGCAGGGTTTCGCGCACGTTATGGTCGGTAATTAAAATACCGATGCCTTTGTCTTTAAGCTTAAAAATCATTTGGCGCAGTTCTGATACTGTGATGGGATCTATGCCGACAAAAGGCTCGTCCAACAAAATAATTTTAGGGTTGCTTATCATGCAGCGCGCAATTTCCATGCGGCGTTTTTCCCCGCCCGATAAGGCCCACGCTTTTTGCTTGGCAAGTTTGCTTAAGCCAAATTCTTCAAGCAACTGCGCAACGCGCTCTTTTTGTTTTTGTTTATCGGACTCAATGCGCTCCAAAATGGCAAGCAGGTTTTGCTCCACGCTTAACCCGCGGAAAATGGTAGGCTCCTGCGCAAGATAACCGAGGCCGTATCTAGCGCGCTCGTACATTGGCAGTTTTGTTACGTCTTTGCCGTCTATAAAAACGCGGCCTGCCGTAGGCTTTATAAAACCCACAAGCATATAAAAACTTGTTGTTTTGCCCGCGCCGTTTGGGCCTAAAAGCCCCACGATTTCGCCGCTTTTTACGTTAATGTCAACGCCTTTTACAACTTTACGGTCTTTATAAGATTTTTCAATGCCGCAAGATTTAAGTTCCATTTATTTAATCTGCCCTTTAGTAAAATCGGAAATGTCCTGGGCGCTTACAAACCAGCCGCGCACGCGCCCGCGCGCTTCAAACCCGCCTTTATAAATATTAGCAGTAATAAAGTCGGCTTGCAAGGCATAGTCCCCCTCGTCGCCAAAACCCAAAATAAGCGGGCGCGCGCCGCGCGCTTGGATAACGCCGCTTTGCGCGTCATAAGAAATTTCTTTGGCGTAAAGAGTATTATTGTCGTCTTCAAACTGCGCCCAACCGCTTAAGGTAAAAGAGGAGAATTTTTGCCCGAAATCTATTTTATCGGCGTAAGCCTTGAAAGTATTATCTTCCGTCTTATATACGGCTTGGGCCTGCTTTTGCGCGGCCGAAGTAATAAGGCCTAAATCCTTTTTTTGATTGTAAACTATTTTATCGGCGCGAACTTCCGCCGTGGCGTTCTGCGGCAGTTTGTAAGAGGCAAAAACGTTGCCCTTTAGAGTGTATATTTTATTTAAGCGGTCGCTTAAAGCGCGCTGGGCCTTAAGGGAAATATTATCGTTTGAGTAGCGCACGCGGCCTATAAATTCTTCCTGATATTTATCTTTATTTATAAGCCAGCGGTCGCTTTGCACAAAGCCGCCCAGAAGCGGCGCTAAGTCCTGAGAGTTTTTATCCGCGGGGGCGGCCGCCGCAAGAGCGGGCAAAAGGGCCACAGCCGCTAAGATAAAAAAATTTCTTAAAGTCATTTTGCCGCCTGTTTTATGTCTTTAATATCGGCGGGAAGAGCTGTCTTTTGCTTTATTATTTCAATCTGCGATAAATCGCCGTTTGCGCGCAGCCCCGCGCCGTTTACCGTTATTTTCCCGCGCGTTAATTTTACGGGCGAGTCGGACCAAATTTCCTTTGTCTGCGTATCGTAAAAAATTTCTTCGGTTTCTATTTTAGCGTTTTCTTTTTGGGAAACGCCCGTTACCTTTTTGCTTAAGGTTATAAGGTGTTTTGCAATATCGTAGCGGCCTTTAAGTGAGGTTACCGTACTGCTCTTTTGGCCGTTTTCATTTAGAATAAGAGAAGGATTTTTGAGCGTAAGATACTGGTCGTCGTCAAAAAAATCCGTTTCTTTTACCTCCAGCCGCCAGGCGGTTTGGCCGGCGGTGCTCTCTCTCAAGATAATATTGTATCCGCGCTGGGCGGGCGCGGAATCCTGCCGGGGCGCGTCCTGTCTGCCGCAGGCCGCGCAGGCGGTCAAAAAGCAAATAAGAGCCAGGTATTTAATTTCACTCTTTTTCATTTTTTATCTATAAGGGCGATAAATTCTATAAGATTATCCTTATCCAAAAATCCGATAACTTTACCGTCTTTTGAGGCGACGGGAGCGTTATCTATCTTCCTGTCATTTATGATTTTGGCGGCTTCAACGGCCGGCGTGTCGGGCGAGAAAGAAAAAGGATTTGTAGTCATAACCTCGCAGATATTAAGGGGCAAAATATCGGTATTTTTTTGGAGCGCTCTTCTTAAATCCCCGTCGGTAAAATAGCCTTTAAGGCGGCCTTTTTTATCTATTACGCTGGCCGCGCCCGTGCGGTTTTTTGTCATTACAAGCAAGGTGTCTTTTACGCTTGCGCTTGTGGGCACAACGGGGTTTTTGCCCGCAAACATAATATCTTTTACCTTGCAGGAAAGCAGTTTGCCCAGAGAGCCGCCCGGGTGGAAAAAAGCAAAATCCTCTTTATCAAAATGTTTTATCTTCATAAGGGCTATGGCAAGCGCGTCGCCGGCGGCAAGCATGGCGGTGGTGGAAGAGGTCGGCGCAAGGTTATAAGGGCAGGCCTCGCGCGGCACTATTATTTCTAAGTGGATATTTGACATTTTGGCCAGGGTGGAATCTTTGCGGCCCGTCATGGAAATTATTTTTATTTTTTCTTTTTTTAGGGGGGATAAAATTTTGCTTAATTCTTCCGTTTCGCCCGAAAAAGAAAGGGCCAGCACAACGTCGGAGGGGGTAATCATGCCCAAATCGCCGTGGAGGGCTTCCGTCGGGTGCACAAAGAACGAAGGCGTGCCCGTGGAGGCAAGCGTAGCTGCAATTTTGCGCCCTATATGCCCGCTTTTGCCTATGCCCAAAACTACTACGCGGCCTTTGGTTTGGGCTATGGTTTCAACGGCTTTTACAAAATCTTTATCCAAAATTTTTGCCGTTTCTTTTAAGGCGGCCTGTTCCAGAGAAAATACTTTTTTTGCAATCTGCAAAACTTCGGGGGAAGAATATTTTTTTATTTTAGCCATGGGGTAATCTCCATAGGAATATCTCTTTTATGATAGGGCGCGGGCAGTTTATTTGCCGCGTAGTTTAACGCCAAAAAAACTAAAAGCAACGCAAGATAAATAAAAGCAAGCCTCTTAAGATGCAAAACAACAGTGCGCTTTAAGACGGCGGTTTGGTTTTGTTCGCGGGGATTATTTATCTGATTTTCAGGCATTTTCTTGCCGCTTCGTCTATAAGCGACGTTTCCTTAATTAAAATTTGCGCTTCCTTAAACGTAAGCGAATTAGGCCCGTCCGAGAGCGCTTTTGCGGGGTTTGGGTGCGCCTCAAAAAATACGCCCGCAAGACCTACGGCCGCCGCGCTGCGCGCCAAAACGCGCGCAAAATATTTATCGCCGCCCGTTTTATCGCCTAAGGCGGCGGGCTTTTGCAGCGAATGCGTGAGGTCAAAAATAACGGGATATCCGGTATCCTTCATAATTTGCAGGCTGCGCATATCTGCTACCAAATCGCCGTAGCCGAACATAGAGCCGCGCTCGGTAAGAAGTATATTTGTGTTTCCCGTTGACTCCACCTTTTCAATGGCGTTGGCTATGCTCTGCGGCGCTAAAAACTGGCCTTTTTTGATATTAACTATTTTGCCCGTTGCGCCGGCGGCCAGCAGCAAATCCGTCTGGCGGCAAAGGAAAGCGGGTATTTGCAGGATATCTGCCACCTCGGCGGCAACGGGGGCCTGCCAAGGCTCGTGGATATCGGTCAAAACGGGTATTTTAAGCAGGCGTTTTACCGCGTCTAAGGCGGCAAGGCCCGCGTCAATGCCAAGCCCGCGAAAAGCTTTGGGCGAAGTGCGGTTTGCTTTGTCAAAGGAGGCTTTTAGCACAAAAGGGCATTTTGCTTTTTTTGCTATGGCAACGAGGGCTTTTGCCGTTTCCAAAAGGAGGCTTTCGCTCTCAACCACGCACGGGCCGCCGATATATACCAAGGGCCCTTCGTTTGAGAATTTGATATTGCCTAAAGTTACGGTTTTGGCTTGTTTCATAAAAAACCTCTTACTTAATTTTACCGCATTTTAACGCTGCTTTTACAAGGCCGTCAAAAAGCGGGTGCGGGCGCAGCGGCCTTCCAAGAAACTCGGGGTGGAACTGGACTGCGATAAAAAACGGGTGATTTTTATATTCCACAATTTCCGGCAGGGTGTTTTTGTACCAGCCCGAAACGATAAGCCCGCGCTTTTCAAGCATAGGCACGTAGTCAACGTTATACTCGTAGCGGTGGCGGTGGCGTTCAACAATAGTTTCTTTTTTATAAAGTTTATAGGCCAAAGTGCCTTTTACCACTTTTGAGGTATAATTGCCAAGGCGCATGGTGCCGCCAAGTTTGTTGACGGCTTTCTGTTCGGACATCATTGTAATCACGGTGTTTTTTGCGTCGGGATTAACTTCTGCCGAGCAGGCGTCTTTAAGCCCCTCAAGGTTTCTTGCCGCTTCAATAACAGCGCACTGCATGCCAAGACATATGCCTAGGGCGGGCAGTTTATTTTCGCGGGCGTATTTTACGGTTTCTATTTTGCCTTCAATGCCGCGCTTGCCAAAGCCGCCCGGTATGACGACGGCGTTTACATCTTTTAGCTCTTTTACGACATCGTCTTTCTGGGTGTTTATATATTTGATTTTAACAGCCGTGTTATTAGCCCAGCCCGCAAGACGCAAAGATTCCGCCACGCTTTTATAGGCATCTTTTAATTCGGAATATTTGCCGGATATGGCAATTGTCGTCTGATATTTTGGTTTTAAGGTTGCCTTTTCAACGGTTTTGAACCAGGCGCCGTCATTTTTTTTGCGCGCTTTAAGGTCAAGCCTTTTGAGGACAATATCGGTCAAACCCTGCTGCTCAAATTTCTGCGGCAGGAGGTAGATGGAAGGCACGTCTTTTGCTTCTATGACCGCCTCTGGCGGGACGCTGCAAAATAGGGATAATTTTTGTTTCATCGCGTCTGAAATCGTATGCTCCGTACGGCAGATAAGCATATCTGGCTCAAGGCCTATCTCGCGCATTTTGTTGACGCTGTGCTGGGTGGGTTTTGTTTTAAGCTCGTCGGCGGAGGTTATGTAGGGTATCAAAGTGGCGTGTATGGTCATAACGTTTTGGCGGCCGCGCTCAACGCGAAATTGCCTTACGGCTTCAAGAAAGGGCAGGCTTTCAATATCGCCCACCGTGCCGCCGATTTCAATGATGGTAACGTCAAAATCTTTTTCAAAAGGGGTAAAACGCGTTTTAATTTCATTGGTAACATGCGGGATAACCTGCACGGTTACGCCGTTGTATTCGCCGCGTCTTTCGCGGTCAATTACCGTCTGATAAATGGTGCCGGTGGTGTTGGTGTTGCGTTTGGTCATGGGGACGTCTAAGAAACGCTCGTAAGTGCCCAGATCCAAATCCGCCTCGGCCCCGTCTGCGGTTACAAAAACCTCTCCGTGCTGGTAAGGGCTTAAAGTGCCCGGATCAATATTTATGTAAGGATCGCATTTAATCATATTGACCTTAAGACCTCTCAGCTGCAAAAGCTTTGCTATGCTTGAGCCCGAAATGCCTTTGCCTAAAGAGCTTACTACGCCGCCGGTGATAAAGATATATTTACACATAGAACAGTCCTCTCCGTTTTATAATAAATTTGAAATTATTTGCGCCGCAGCAATACAGCCTGCGGCGCGCGGGTAAAAAAATTACTTCAGTTTTTTTGCAAATTCTCTTGCGCCGTACAGATCTTCCCACGTGTCAATTGCGGGGCCGCTTTTTTTGATAAGAATGCTTTTTATGATTAAGCCGTTTTCAAGCGCTCTTAATTGTTCCAGCTTTTCCAGCGTTTCCAAATTGCTCTTGGGGAGCTTTACAAATTTTTCCAGAGCGGCGCGTTTGTAGCCGTAAATACCGCAGTGCAGGTAGTAGGGAATCTTGATTGTTTCAGGAGTAACTTCGCGCTTAAAAGGCACTACCGCACGCGAAAAGTAAAGCGCGCGCAAGCCGGCGGTAAGCACGGCTTTTACGTGGCTGGGGTGATTTATGGTTTTTGTATCGGTGGTAGGCAGGCAGGCGGTCATAATATCTGCTTCGGCGTCCTTTTTCAAAGCTTTTACCACGCCGGATATAGTGGAGGGGGAAATAAAAGGCTCGTCCCCCTGCACGTTGATAATATAAAGAGCGCGGGAACTTTTTGCCGCTTCAAAAACCCTGTCTGTGCCGCTTTGGCAGGCCTCGCTTGTCATAACTGCGCGCGCGCCGAAGGCGGCGGCCTCGTCTACGATTTTCTGGTTTTCCGTAGCTATGATAACTTCGCCGCAGGCGGCTTTTTTGGCCGCGTCGTAAACCCACTGCAAAATGGTTTTGTTTTCTATTTTCTCAAGCACTTTTGCCGGCAAACGGGTGGACCCGTAGCGCGCCGGTATTACTATTAAGACGTCGCTGCCTGCGGCAGCAATATTTGCTTTCATTTTAAGACCTCTTTTATTTCTTCTCTGTTTGCCGTGGCCGTGCCCAGTTTTGCTACCACGATACCCGCTGCTTTATTTGCTATAAAAGCCGCGTCTTTAAGCGAAGCTTTGCACGCCAAAGCCAAAGTTAAGACCGAAATTACCGTATCGCCCGCGCCGGTTACGTCGTAGACTTCTTTTGCGGCGGCTTTGATGGTGGTAACTTTATTTTCTTCAAAAAGGCTCATACCCTCGGCGCTGCGCGTAATTAAAATGGACTGCGCCTTAAGCGTCGCCAGTATCTTTTTGCCCAGCGCAATTAAAGAAGCCTCGTCTTTTTTAGGCGTTATGCCCATGCCTTCCCAGGCTTCTTTGGTATTGGGCGTCATACAGGTTACGTATTTATATTTTTTGAAGTTATCAATTTTGGGATCCACGCAAACGGGCACTTTGCACGCGCGGCAGGCTTTGATGATATCGGCGATATTATGGTCGGATAGCATGCCTTTGCCGTAGTCCGACATTACGACGCCGTCTGCCGTTTTCAGTTCTTCCAAAAAGTTTTGCATGCATATTTTTGATACGGAGGGGGAAACGCGCGCGCGGCTTTCCCTGTCAACGCGCACGACCTGCTGGCGTTCGGCTATAATGCGCACTTTTTGGGTGGTGGGGCGCTGGGAGTCGGCGGTGATTTTTGCGGTGTCTACGCCTTTGCCGTCAAGAAAGTTTTTAAGAACGTCGCCTTTCATATCCTGCCCGACTACCGATATTAACACCGCTTTTGCGCCCAAAGCGGCCAGATTTACGGCCACGTTACCCGCGCCGCCGGCGATAAAATCCTCGCTCTCAACGTTGACGACGGGAACGGGCGCCTCGGGCGAAATTCTTGCTACGGAGCCTTTTACAAAATGGTCCAGCATAACGTCGCCTATGACTATAATTCTTTTGCTTTCAAATTTATCTATGACTCCAAGTAATTTCTTTACGTTTATTTGTCTTTCTGTTGACATAAAAAAACGCTCCTGTTTTTAATGCGCCGCGGCGGGGGATGGGCGTTTGTACTCCACAAGTTCCGCCTTGACGCTGCCTATAAAAACTTCCACCGTCATTTTGACGGGCATTTTGTATTTATCGTCGGTAAGCCAAACTTTAAGGCTTTTGCCTTTTGAAACAAAAATACCTTCGCCCGCGATAACGGGTTCCACCAAAATACAATTAAAAACGCCCGCCGCCGTCTTTACCGTATCTTTACCGTGGACTATGACTTTGAGCGGGTATTGTTTCTTCCTATTTACTATATCAAAATATATTTCCCCTTTCAAAGGCAATTTCTGCATTCTGACGAAATAAAGAGAGCCCAGCATATCCAAAATCTCTTTGCCTTTGAAATTTGCTTCCTCTATATCAATGAAGCCGCGCTTGTCCTGCTTGTGAACGCCGTAGGAATTTGTATCGTAGTCAAAAACGGTCCACTCGTCTCGCGCATAGCCGCCCTCGCGCACGCTTTGCCAGTAGCCGAAGGATTTTTTAAGGTCTAAAGCCAGCCACGAAGTGTTTGTGTCGCGCACCTTAAACATAGCGTCTATGACGGGGTATGAGTGCGCGGTAGCCTCGCTTACCAAAGCGGGGCCCTGCGGGGTTTGCACGATTTTGTTGACCGTTAGGGACGCTTCCCCCGCGGTTATAAAAGCCCAGCCGATTTTGAAATTAAGCTCTTCGCCAAACCACGGCGGTTTGGGCAGTTTTTGCAGTTCTTTGCCCTTTATCTCGGGGAAATTATACCACGGGTGCAGCATGCGTCCGTTCTCATTAAATTGATGCACTTTGCGCAGGGCTTCCTGAAGTTTGGCTTCTTGCTCCGCTTTTATTTTGGCTTCCTGCTCTTGGCGTTCTTTTTCAATGCGGGCCTGCTGTTGGCGTTCTTTCTGCTCGTCTGTCTTCGGGCGGAAGGTGGCGTCAAAGTCAAGCGGGCTGAAAGCCGTCTGCGCTTTCGCCGCGGGCGCGGCCGCGCAAAGCAAACAGGTACATAAAAATGCAAACAGATATTTCGTAAAAATATTTTTCCCCATATTATTTTCCTTTTGTTTTGCGCAGCGTCCCGGCTGATGATATATTTTGCCGCGCTTAAGAGATTTTTTGCAAACTTTACGCCGTTTAACTTAAATTCTTTTGCATATTTAATTTTCTGCCTGGGGCCGTTTGCCGTTAGAACCAAAATGCCGCTCGCGCCGCAGTTTAGGCCAAAATCAATATCGCTCTTTTTATCGCCGACTACATAGAGCGAGCTCTTTATTATGTTAAATTTCCCGATTATATCTAACCCCATTTTGGGCTTTGGTTTGCGGCAGGCGCAGTTATCCTGCGGCGCGTGCGGGCAGTAGGAAATGCCCTCTGGCGCGGCGGCGGGCTTCAAAATTTTTACAAGGCGCGCGTGGACCGCGTTCACTTTATCTTCGCCAAAATAACCCCTTCCCACGCCGGACTGGTTTGACACTATAAAAATTTTGAAGCCCGCCCTCTTAAGAAGACGCAGGGCGGGTAAAGTGCTTTTATAAAGTTTTATTTTATTTGGATTGGAGAGATATCCGCCGCGCTGCTCTTTGATTAAAGTGCCGTCGCGGTCAAAGAAGACGGCTTTGTTGATGGGTTTTTGCAGAGGGTTTTTGGTCTTAAGAGCGGGAGGCATGGGGAACCTCCGTTTGTTTATTTTGGTCGTCTTGAAGGGCTGCCTGGGCCTGGGCCGCTTTCTGCTGTTTTTGCTGCTCCCTGCGCATATGCGCGAGGGAGTCTTTTTCCCGTTTCCAGCGGTTGTGGGCCCAAAGCCAGGAGGCGGGATCTCTGCGTATCCACTCCTCATATTTATTTTTGAGGCGTACGGTAAGGGCCTTCATAGCCTCGTGAGTATAGGCGGCGTTTTGAGGGGGGATTGTTTCCTCCACCTCGGCCACTATTTTGCCGTTTTCCCTAAAGAGGCGCACCAAAAAAATAGGCAGATTTAATTTAAGGGCCAGCATAGCGGTCATCGGGGCGACTTCCGCTGGTCTGTTAAGGAAGTCCATATAAAGCTTGGAAGACGGCGCGCTCTGATCGCTTAAAATGCCCATAAGAGAGCCTTTTTTTAACGTCCTGAAACACGAGAAAAACGGATTATACGCGCTTACCATCTTGCCGCCGAAAATGGTGCGCAGGCGGTTTAATTCTTTATCCACATACGGGTTATTTTGCGGCCGCGCGATGAAGGACATCATCTTAAATTTTATGCTCATCACAAGGCCGAATAATTCCCAGTTTGCAAAATGCCCCACTTGTACTAAGGCGGAACTGTTTTTTTGCTCCTGCTCAAAGACCGGGCCGAAATTGCGCAGTTCCACCAGATTTTCGGTAACCTCGCGCGGCAGATGGACGGCTTTTATAAATTCCGCCGTGACGCGGCCCATGTTTTTCCACGACTCAAAAGCTATTTGATTTATTTCCTGCGGGGATTTTTCGGGGAAGGCTTTTGAAATGTCCCTTACCGCGCGTTTGTAGCGTTTTGGCATGATTTTTGCCATCAGAGAGCCCAAAGTTTCCCCTGATTTTACGGCGGCTGAGTAGGGCAGAAAATTGACGGCGAACAACAAGACTTTGAGGCCGACGTATTCCAAGCGCAATTTGAGGCTTTTTATGGGGTCCATACTTAATTATACAAAAAGAAAAGTGGGATTAACGGCGGTTTGGTGTTAACGGCAGATATGTCGGGCGCACAATTTGCCTCAAATCTGAAAAACCGCGCAACTTACACAAACGAGCGTTTGACGGACGGCTGTATCAACGGCAAGCGAAATTGTATATGGTTATCTAGCATATTGTATGCTAAAATAAAAGTGACGCATGCAAAAGGGGTCCCGACAGCATAGCAAGACAACATTTTCAGCTGCGTCG
>JAEWSL010000057.1 GCA_023398295.1 Elusimicrobiota bacterium
CGACGCAGCTGAAAATGTTGTCTTGCTATGCTGTCGGGACCCCTTTTGCATGCGTCACTTTTATTTTAGCATACAATATGCTAGATAACCATATACAATTTCGCTTGCCGTTGATACAGCCGTCCGTTAAACGCTCGTTTGTACCAGCCTGTGTGATTTTCTGATTTTGGATGTAGTTTTGATTTTTTTCAAGCGCAGCGTACCAACGAAGAAGGGAGCAAAGCGACAACTCGGTACGCAAGCAAAGAAAAAAATCAAAAATAGCCCAAAAGCAGAAAATTGTTCACCTGAATAAATATGTTTCTTCCACCATCTGCCTTTAAGTTGTTATCTCTACCTTGCCCCCCCGCCCCAATTATGTTAAAATCATTTATATGTAATCTAAAGGAGGTCCTATGGAACCAACAGCAGCCGCCGCCGGAGCGCAGGCGGGATTAGGAATGAACGGCTTATTTTTTATGATGATTATCTTCATCTTGGTATTTATGTTTCTATCAAGCAGAGGACAAAAAAAGCGCGACGCGCAGCAAAAGAAAATGATTTCTTCCCTTCAAAAGGACGATAAAGTAATTTTAATAGGCGGAGTTGTGGGAACCGTCTGCGGTTTTAACAACGAACTTATTGAAATAAAAGTTTCGGAAAACACCAAACTTTCAGTTTTGCCTAGCGGCATCGTATCCATTTACAAAATGTCCAACGCGGACGTAAATAACGGAGCAAAACAAAAATGAACAGGCTTGCTATCAGATGGGCGATAATACTAATAGTTTTATTCGGCTCTTTGGCGCTTTTGTATCCTTCTTACGACTGGTATTCCAAAACGCCGGCGGAAAGGGCCAAGATGGAGGCTTCCGGCGAGAGGCCTAAAAGAATCCTTAACTTAGGTTTGGATTTGAGGGGCGGCTCTTCCCTGCTGCTTGAGCTTGACGTTTCAAAACTTGACGCCAAAGAACCCTTAAACGACGCTATGCAGCGCGCCATTGAGATTATAAGAAACAGAATTGACCAGTACGGCGTAGGCGAAATACCGATAACCCGCCAGGGCGAAAAATGGATTTCCGTCCAGCTGCCCGGCATCGCAAATCCCGAGCAGGCCGAGGCTTTAATAGGCAAAACCGCCATGCTGGAATTCAGGATAGTAAAAGATACCCCCGAAGCGCAGGAAGCAGTAAATAAGATAAACGAGCTTGAAAATCCTTTTACCGCAGACGGCGCCCTCAGCGAAGAGGCCCAAAAGCTGGTCCCCGCAGATACCGTAATAATGAAAGATAAAGAAGGCTATATCATGGCGCTCAGCGCAAGCGCGCCAGTAACCGGCGCCGATCTTGAAGACGCGCGCGTTTCCCCTTCAGGCGAGTACGGATATCCCGAAGTTAATTTTAAGTTTAACGCCGAAGGCGGCAAAAAGTTCGGCAATTTAACGGGAAATAATATTGACAAAAGGCTTGCCATAGTGCTTGATAACACCGTGCAGAGCGCGCCTAATATACAGAGCAGAATTTCTCGCGACGGCCGCATAACCGGCAGGTTCTCCATGGAAGAAGCAAGGCAGCTTGCTATAGTCTTAAGAGCAGGCGCCCTGCCCGCCCCCGTCAACATTATTGAAAAACGAGTAATAGGCCCGGGACTGGGCGAAGACTCCATAAGAAGCGGCGTTAAAGCTTCCTTGCTGGGCTTTATTTTCATCGTGCTTTTTATGAGTATTTACTACCGCTTCAGCGGCGTAATTTCAAGCGTGGCGCTGGGCTTAAACCTGGTTTTCCTGCTTGCGCTTATGTCTTATTTCTCGGCGACGCTTACGCTGCCGGGCATAGCGGGCATCATCTTATCTCTTGCCATGGCCGTTGACGCAAACGTGCTTATTTTGGAGAGAATGAGGGAAGAACACCTTAAAGGCCAGCCCCTGCCTATAGTGATAAAGGAAGGCTACGACAAAGCGTGGAGCGCTATTTTTGACTCCAACCTGACGACGTGGATTGCCTCGCTTTTACTGTTCCAGTTCGGCTCGGGGCCGGTTAAAGGTTTTGCCCTTACTTTGACTTTAGGTCTTTTGGTGGGCGTGTTTACCTCGGTCTACGTAACGCGCTCAATATACGAGCTTCTGCTTACGGCTAATCCCAAGGAGATAAGCATATGAAATTTTTTGAGCTTCTTCCCAAAACCCATATAGATTTTATCGGGATAAGGAAAACTTTTTTTGTCATCAGCGGCGCAATAATGCTGGCGTGTCTGGCCTCGGTATTTTTTAAGGGCATGAACTACGGCATTGATTTTACCGGCGGCACAATGGTGCAGGTGCAGTTTGAAAAAGATATTGCCATCGCCCAGGTGCGCAACGCAGTGGCAGACGCAAAAATAAACGCCGACATACAAACGTTCGTCGGCAAAAACGCTTTTGCGGTAAGGGTGAAAGGCAGACAGGAAAACGTAAATGAAATTTCCTCCGCCATAGAAGCCGCCCTTAAAACAACGCAGACGCCTTTTAACATAGAGCAGATTGACTTCGTCGGGCCGACCGTGGGCAACCATCTGGCCAAAAAAGCAATATTTGCTTTCGTGCTCGCCATGGGCGCTATGGTAATTTACATAGGGTTTCGCTTCCAAAATATTATTTGGGGCGCTATGGCCGTGGCGGCTTTGTTCCATGACGTGTTTTTGACAATAGGGCTTTTCTCCTTCCTGCATCTGGAGGTGGATTTGGTAATAGTGGCCGCCTTCCTGACGATTGCGGGTTTTTCGGTCAACGATACCATTGTTATCTTTGACAGGGTTAGGGAAAATATTAAAATCAACCCCAAAATGCCGCTTAAAGATCTGCTTAACTTGAGCGTGAACGACACTTTGTCAAGAACTATAATAACCTCGCTTACGGTTATAGCGGCAACCGCTATTTTGTTCTTTATGGGCGGGCCGGTGTTAAGGAACTTCTCGCTGGCAATGCTGGTGGGCCTTATCTCGGGCACCTACAGTACCGTAATGCTTGTGCCGGGCCTTGTGTTCCAATGGACCAAAGACGGCGATTACAGCGCGATGTCCGGCGAACAAAAAGTACAAAACCAGGCGGAAAGCGGGTTCCAAAATCCCCAGAAGAAAAGTAAAAAAAGATACGGTTAACCGTTTGAACGCTAAGGCAAGCCCGATATAATGAGGAAAATAAAAAAGTTCAAAGTAGCAGTGCATCTTAAAGAAATTTACCGCCGCATTAAATCTGCCAGCGCAGATTTTGCGGCGGGCTTTGCACCTGAAGGCGATTTGGCCGTTTTTATAACCTCCCTGCACGAGGATATTGAGCCGGGCCTAGTCTACGAACTTGTTGAAGGCAACGCTCTTGAACTTTCCACATCGGGCATAAACTGCTGCGAGCAATACGTTTTATGCGCCCTGACGCTCGGCGCAAAACTGGAGGAGCGTCTTAAAACAATATCCGACATCCAAACCTTAACTGCGGCAAATATAATAGTGTCGGAATTCCTGAGAACCGCCGTCACATTTACTTCCGACCTGATAAAAGAAGAGGCCAAAAAAGAAGATTTATATCCGCTTGATTATGAAATTCTGTATTCCCCCCTGTTTTCTTACGGGGGAGAACCTAAATTCCTGCGCGAGGCTAAACATATTGAGCCCGACCGCGCGGAGCGCGCTCTAAAAGCCGTTTTGGAGAGGCTTGAGGCGCAAAAAATAAGCGTTTCTTACAAGGATAAAACAATGCAGCCCGCGGCGACTATAGTTTTTATCCTGCCTTTTGAAAAGAAAAAAAGCAAAAGATAACGCCCGTGAGAAAGAAAATGGTTTTGATAAGCAAAAACAGAAGCAGCCAATTGAGATATCTTATTATCCCCAATCTGATAGCCTTTTATTTGTATTTCACGGGTTTCTTTACCAGATTTTCCTACGCGGGCGATAAAAACGCTTTTGAGGTTGAAAAAAAACAAAGGGTTATTTACGCCTTCTGGCATAACCAGCAGTGCTTTCTGCTTTATCCCTACAGAACAAACGGCAAAATATGCGCTTTGGTAAGCATGAGCAAAGACGGCGAGTATATGGCGCGCACTCTGCCCAAATTCCATATGAAAGCCATGCGCGGCAGCAGTTCGCGCGGCGGCTATCAGGCCCTGCGCGGGCTTATTGATATCGCGCAGGCCGGCTACAGCCTTGCCCTCACACCCGACGGGCCGCGCGGCCCCGTTTATCAAGCCAGCCAGGGCATAATCTATCTAGCCCAAAAGACAAATATGCCCATTATCCCCGCAGGCATCGTGGGCAGCCACAAATTTGACGCCGCCTCCTGGGATCGCTTTCAAATACCCCTGCCGTTTGGCAAATGCGCCATTGTTTACGGACCGCCGCTTTGGGTGGGCCCTACAGACGACGTGGAAGCCGCCCGCAAAAAACTTACCGACTCCCTTAACGATATAAAAGAGAAAGCTCTTAAAATGGTACAATAAGAAATATATTATAACCGACTTCTTATTGCTGAGGATATTTATGGGCTACGTTATCTTATTTATTTTGAACCTTCTGTTCCCGCTTGGCGGGCTGGCAGTAATTGCATATTTTTTCTTTTCTTCCCGTAAAAAACTTCTAGAAAACCTAAGGCGCGAACTTGACGAAAGGCTTATGCTTAAAACCCGCGGGCAAATCTACCGCGACGGCATTTGGATACACGCGGCCAGCGTGGGGGAAGTGCGCTCCGCCGTCAAGATAGCGGCCCTGCTGAAGAATTACTATAAAAAGACGGTTCTTATCACCACCTCAACCTGCGCGGGAAAGGAAAGCGCGCTCAGAGAAGTCGTCTTTGACAAGGCCGTGCTTGCCCCGCTTGACTTTTATCCCGTAATAAGAAAATTTATCAAAATCTACCACCCCAGCAGACTTTTTATAATAGAATCCGATATTTGGCCCAATATGATAGTCGCGGCCGCCGCAAATAAAATACCCGTGGCTGTATTAAACGGCAGAATATCCGCTAAAAGCACAAAACGTCTTAAGCTTATTTCCCCGCTGTGCAAACTGATGTTCACACGCATGGCTTTTATCTGCGCGCAAACGCAGGAAATAAAAGAAAGGTATATGACGCTTGGCGCAGACAAAGATAAAATAACCGTCTGCGGCAATATAAAGTACGATATGCTAAATTCCAACCCCTATCGTAAAACCGAGGCCGAACAGGCCCTAAATCTGATAGGCTGGCAGGGCAAGCAGATAGTAACCTGCGGCAGCACCCACGAAGAGGAAGAAGAAATAATTTTTGACGCGGCAAAAAAAGCCTCCGCCGATAAAAAAGATATCAGATTTATCTTTGCCCCGCGCCACCTTGAGCGTAAAGAGGAAGTTTTGGCGGCTTTGCAGAAAAGCGGTCTTAAATATCTGCTTTTAAGCGAGATTTTGCTGGCTCTTTCCAATAAAAAAAACGACCTGCCGCAGGACGCGCAAATTGTTTTTACCGATATTATGGGCTGGCTCGGCGCGCTGTATAAAAACGCCAATTTAACCTTTGTCGGCGGCAGCATAGCCCCCAGAGGCGGACATAACTTTTTGGAGGCGGCCGTAATGTCGCGCCCGATTCTGCTGGGGCAGCATTACTTTAACGCTCCCGAAGTCGCCAAACCTCTTTTGGAGCAAAAAGCCGGTTTCCTTGTAAATAAAGATAATTTCTATGACACTGTGTGCAAGCTTCTGAGCGACGTGTTTTTTCTCAAAACGGCGGGCGCCCGCGCAGGTTCTATTTCCATGTCTTTTAAGGGCGCTTTGCAGCAAACTTTAACGGCGGTGAAAAATTATGAACGCAAACAGCAATAAAAAAATAAATTCTTCCCATAAAGTTTTGGTTATGCGGCTTTCTTCTTTAGGGGATATAGTTCTTCTGTCGCCGGTATTCAAAAACATCAAAGAGGCGTGGAAAGACGCCCATATAACCCTGCTGGTAAAAGAACAGTTTGCCCAGGCTCTCTCCGGCCACCCAGATATTGACGAGATAATGGTCTTTAAGGGCTTTTTGCCCACCCTGGCGGAAATAAGACACGCAAAATTTGATTATCTGCTTGACCTGCATTCCACTTTAAGAACTATGCTTTTAAGTTTATTTTCCTCAATACCAAACAAGCAGCGTTACAACAAAAACCCCGTGCGCAGAAGAATGTACGTAAAATTTAAGATGACAAGCCCCGTCCTTGAAAAACATACGCTTGAAAAATATCTGGAAGCCTTAAAAGCCTGGAATATCCCCATAAAATACGACGCCCCCAACTTAAACGACTGGACTTTTAAGACAGCCGATTTAAGTAAAAAAGAGGTGGAAAATATTTGCATCTTCCAGACTTCTTTTATAGGCGACTCCGTGCTGACAACGCCGCTTGTGCAAAAGACGGCGCATCTTTTCCCCCGGGCAAAAATAGTGATAGTAACGCGCCCGCAGACGGCCGAGATTTTTGAGAACTTAAAAGAAGTTTCCAAAATAATAATTGACGATAAGCGCGGCCTGGGCAAAATATTCGGCGTATTCAAAACCGCGCGCAATATAAAAGAAAGCAATATTGACGTAATTTTAGTGCCGCACCGCAGTTTCAGAAGCGCGCTTATAGCCAAATTAAGCGGCGTAAAAATACGCATAGGATTTACCAACAGCGAAGGCAGATTCTTTTATACCAAGACTGTTCCGTTTTCCTGGATGCTGCACGACGCAGAACGCAATTTGTATCTGCTGCAGGGCATAGTAAACGATAATTTTAAGAGCGCGGAACTTAAGATGGAATCTTCCGCCGACGACGCGCAGGAAAGCGTAAAACAAATGCTTAAAGAGGCCGCCATTGAAGATAAAACGCTAATAGGCGTAAACCCATCTTCCGTCTGGCCTACAAAGTGCTGGCCGCAGGAAAACTACGCTAAACTTATAACGCGCATGGAAACGGAGCTCGGCCTTGTTTCCGTCATAATAGGCGGCCCGAAAGATTTGGAAATATGCGAGCAGGTCTGCCGCCTTGCCGCCGCGCACCCCGTAAATTTCGCCACTAAGACCACGCTTTCGGAACTTATGGCTTTAATGAAAAGTTTCTCCCTGTTTATTACAAACGACTCCGGCCCCATGCATATTGCCACAGCCTTCGGCGTTCCCACTTTGGCCGTCTTCGGCCCGACTACAAAAGAGCTGGGGTTTTTCCCCTACGGCAAAGGCCACAGAGTAATAGAAGTAAAAAGTTTAACCTGCCGCCCCTGCGCCCTGCACGGCGGCAAGAAATGCCCTCTGGGGCATTTCAAATGCATGAAAGATATTACGGTTGACGAAGTTTTTAATAACGTTAAAGAAATGCTTAAGAAATAATATGCGTTTTGTATAGTTGTTACCATAAATTATATCGTCTACGCTTGTGAGTGGAGGTTAACTATGCCATACCGTACGTATAAAAATGCAGTAATTGTCTTTCGCAGAATATTTGCCGCAGCTTTGCTCTGCGTCCTGCTTACAGGCGCAGCCGCCGCCCAAACGCTTAAGGAAGAAGTGGAAAAGGGAATAAAAGAAAAACAATTTGCCGTCTATATACAGCCCGTTTATAATTTGGACGGACGCGCCCTATCAAACGGCGAAGTTTTGGTCCGCTGGTTCCACCCCGAAAAAGGCCTCATTATGCCCGACAGCTTTATCCCCGAACTGGAAAACTATCCGCGCACGATGAGAGAGCTTGACCTTTATATGCTTGAAAATGTCTGCTCTTTTCTTGCAAAACAACAAAGCGAAAATAAAAAAGTCGTGCCTTTGGCGGTAAACTTCTCCCGCAGAACGCTTGAGCAGGAGGATATCTGCCAAGCCGTAAAATCTGTCGCGCAAAAGTACGGCATTGCCTCGGATTTGCTTATAGTGGAAATTATGGAAGGACCCTCCGTTCAAAACGAAAACCAGCTTGCCCTGCATTTGGAACAGTTGGATGAGGACGGCTTTATGATAGCCCTGGACGACTACGGCAGGGGTTTCTCAAATATGTATTTCCTGAAAAAACTGCCCGTTGATATATTGAAGCTTGACAGGAAATATTCTTTTTCCCTTTCGGAAACAACAACTCAAAAAGAAATCATGGCTTTGGCAAAGATGGGAGATAAAAATAATTTTATACTTCTGGCC
>JAEWSL010000066.1 GCA_023398295.1 Elusimicrobiota bacterium
GATGTCAAGGTGGTTTGTCGGTTCGTCTAAAATAAGGATATGCGGCACGCCTATGGTAATTTGCGCTAAAAGGAGCCTGCTTTTTTCCCCGCCGGAAAGTTTTTCAACAACAGTGTCGGCTTTGCTCTTTTGCAGGCCAAAACGGCCTAGATGCGTATAAACCTCGGTATCTTTAGCTTCGTACATAATTTCTTTTATAATTTCAAAAGGCGTTTTTTCGGCGTCAAACTCCTCGGTTTGGTTTTGCGCAAAATAGGCAATCTTGATTTTCCGCGCGCGCGTAAGACGGCCGCTTTGGGCAAGCAGTCTGCCTGAGAGAAGCTTGGCCAAAGTGCTCTTGCCGTTGCCGTTTGCTCCCAAAAGAGCTATTTTATCGTCCTGCGTGATGGTTAAATCAACGTTTTCAAGAACAGTTTTATCTTCGTAGCCGCAGGAAATGTTTTCAAGCGTAAATAAATAGGAGTCCAGCGGAGAGGGCGAAGGGAACTCAAAAGAAATGCTTTTTTCCACGGGGATTTTAGGCGCCTCCCCCATGCGCTCAATCATCTTTATCCTGCTTTGCGCCTGCTTTGCTTTTGTGGCTTTATAGCGAAAGCGGTCCACAAAAGCCTGAAGGTGGCGGCGGGTTTCCTCGTAGCGTTTGGCGTCTTTTGTAAGCTGCTCAATTTGCTGGGTGCGCGTGCGCTCGTAGATATCGTAATTGCCGCTGTATGTTTTAAGGCCGCATTCGTCAATTAAAATTATTTTATCGCAGACTTTATTTAAGATATTGCGGTCGTGGCTGATGATTAAAATCGTTTTATCGGATTTTTCAAGGAAACTCTCAAGCCAAATTGAGGTTTCAAGGTCAAGGTGGTACGTCGGCTCGTCCAGGAGGAGGATTTCCGACGGGATAAACAACGCGCCCGCCAAAGCCGCGCGGCGCTGCCAGCCGCCGCTGAAATCTTTAAGGGGGCGCTGCAAATCTTCGTTCTTAAAACCGAGGCCGCCCAAAATCGCGCTTGCGCGCGCAGAGGCGCTGTGGGCGCCTAGATTGGTAAGCTTATCATAAATTTCTGCCATGCGCACGCCGGAGGGATTTTTGGAAAGCTCGGCGTAAAGTTTTCTAAGGCGTTCGTCGCAATTTAAGACATAGGATAAAACGCTTTGTTTGGTATCTGCAATTTCCTGTTCCACGGCGGCAACGCGGGCGGAGGTTTGTATCCTTACAGCGCCGCCGTCGGGGTAAAGCCTGCCCAAGATGATATTAAGCAAAGTGCTTTTGCCGCTGCCGTTTACGCCGATAAGGCCTGCTTTTTGTCCCGCGCCGATAAACGCGTTTGCGTTTTCAAACAAAGCGCGTTTGCCTATATGGTAAGAGAGATTTTGTATATCAATCATAAATCTAAAATCAGCGGGATTTTTACAAGTCTAAAAAGTCTAAACTAAAGAGCCCAAAAGCGTAAAGAGCGCAACGCCGCGGTAAAATTATTTTGCCAAAAATACCGTCTTAATTTGCCGCGAGGTTATTTGGCTTTTTTACTCGTCGCTTTCGGCTTCCTCGCGGCGGTTCGCGCGGCGACGTTCGTGTATATTAAGTATCTTCTTGCGCAGACGTGTGCCTAAAGGCGTTATCTCAACAAGTTCGTCGGGGGCTATGTACTCCACCGCTTGCTCCAAACTCATCAGACGCGGCGGAGTTAAAATTAAGGCGTCGTCGGCCGCTTTACTGCGCATATTGGACATACGCTTTGCTTTACAGGGATTTACCACCAAATCGTTATCGCGCGAGTTTTGCCCCACTATCATACCTTCGTAAACTTTTACGCCTGGGCCTAAAAACATTTCCCCCCCTTCCTGAAGGCTGTTAAGCGCGTAAGAAGTGGTTTCCCCCGCTTCTTTTGCAATTAAAACGCCGTTTCTTCTAAGAGGAGGCACATCCACCTTCGGGAAATAGCCGTAAAAACTGTGGTGCATTATGCCTTTTCCGCGCGTTGAGGTCAAAAACTCGTTCTTAAAGCCTATAAGCGCGCGCGAAGGTATTATGTACTCAAGGCGCAGGCGGTTTTCGCCCTCGCTTACCATATTCTCAAGCCTGGCGCCGCGCGTGCCGACAATCTCAAAGACCGCGCCCTGCATCTCGGAAGTTATGTCCAAAACAAGATATTCCATAGGTTCTAAAATTTTGCCGTTTTCTTCCTTATATATAACTTCGGGGGAGGAAACCGAAAGTTCAAAACCTTCCCTGCGCATATTTTCAATCAAAATGGTAAGGTGCAATTCCCCGCGGCCCGAAACCTTAAATTTGCCCTCGCCTTCAAGCTGTTCCACCTTAAGGCCCACATTTGTCTGGGCTTCTTTTTCCAGACGGTTTTTTAGATGCCTGCTGGTAATAAACTTGCCTTCGCGTCCGGCAAAAGGGGAATCGTTGATAAAAAAGTCCATTGAAATAGTGGGCTCGTCAATCGTAAGTTTGGGAAGGGCCGCAGGGTTTTCCGGCAGGCAGATTGTATCGCCCACGTCAACGCCTTCAAGGCCGCTGATGGCCACAATGTCGCCGGCGCGCGCGCTGTCCGTTTCTGTTTTGCCGAGGCCAAGATACTTTTCTATCTTAACTGCTTTTGAGGGCACTATGCGCCCGTCATGTTTTACCATAACGACATTCTGCCCTTTGTTTACGCTGCCGTTCATAATCCTGCCGATGCCGATATGGCCCAGAAAATTGCTGTAGTCAAGCATGGTAATTTGCATTTGCAGAGGTTTGCGTTCATCTGCAAAAGGCGCGGGCACGTGCTTTATTATGGCCTCAAAAAGCGGGGCTATAGATGGCCCGCGCTCTTCCATATTATTTGCGGCCCAGCCCTCGCGGCCGCTTGCGTATAAAATAGGAAAGTCCAGCTGTTTATCGTCGGCGCCAAGCTCCATAAAAAGCTCAAAGACATCGTCTACGGCGGCGCTGGGGGCGGCGTTCTCTCTGTCCATTTTATTTATTACCACCAGCGGGCGCAGCCCCAAAGCCAAAGCCTTGCGCAGCACAAAACGCGTCTGCGGCATGGGGCCTTCCACCGCATCCACCAAAAGAAGCGCGCCGTCCACCATTTTAAGGACGCGTTCCACCTCGCTGCCAAAGTCTGCGTGGCCCGGGGTGTCAACTATATTTACCGTATAATCTTTATATTGCACGGAAGTGCATTTGGATAAAATCGTGATGCCGCGCTCGCGCTCTATGGGGTTGGAGTCAAGGACAGCCTCCTGCGCCTGGTCTTGTTTTACTTTGAACTGCCCCGCATATTTTAACATTGCGTCTACGACGGTAGTTTTGCCGTGGTCAACGTGGGCGATTATGGCGATGTTGCGTACGTCTTTTCTTATGGACATTTTTTTATAACCTTTTGCTCTATGGATAAAATTATATTTGCAAAAAACAACCCGCCGAAGCAAAGCGAAGGCGGGGCTTGCAAAATCGGTCTTTTATATAATTATATGAAATTATTAAGCGCGTTTACAGAGGGCGGCCTCATTTATCCAGCTTTTCTATAAAGCGCAAAAGGGCTTCTTTGCCTGCGGCGTCGTGCTTAAATACCCCGCATTTGAGAAGTATTTTGCAGAAAGTTTGGCCTATTTCTTCAAGCAGGATATCCATTATGTCCTGCGGGCCGAAGTTTTTATATTCCCCGATAAATTCTTTAACCCAGTTATAATGCTGGGCAAGAGAAGATAAATCTTTCATCTTTTCCATCTCGCCGCGCGCCAAAAGCGCGGCTATGGCTGACATTTCCGCCTTAAGCCGCGCTGGCAAAATGGCCATGCCCATGGCTTCTATGAGGCCGATATTTTCCCTCTTGATATTATGATACTTGCGCGGGCTGTGGAAAATGCCGTAAGGATTTTCCTTATCGCAGCGGTTATTTCTTAAAATTATATCCGCTTCAAATTTGCCTTTTTTGAAGCGCACTATCGGCGTTACGGTGTTATGCGGCGTTTTGCCGCTGCTGTGGATTATGCCGACTTTTTTGTCGTCATATTTCTTCCATACGTTAAGGATATGTTCCGCCGAGGCAAGGACGTCTTTCTTTTTTCCGCGCGCGCGGATAACCGAAAGAGGCCACCTGATAATAT
>JAEWSL010000021.1 GCA_023398295.1 Elusimicrobiota bacterium
CCGCGCGCGGCGGTTCTGGGAGATATGAAAGAGCTTGGCCGTTACTCCGCCTATTACCACCGTCAGCTGGCGTATCAGCTTGAGGCGCGCGGGATAGCAAATATTTATCTCATCGGTCCCGAGATTGAGGAAACGGCGCAGACCCTTGCCCAAACGTCCTGTGTAAAAGAGGGGCGCGTAATGCTAAAATATTCTTTAGATATAAACGGGCTTATGGCCGAACTTAAGCTTTTGCCTCAAATTGGCGGCACGGTGTTGATAAAGGCTTCGCGCGCGCTGAATTTTGAGCAGATTTTTGATAATATTTAACGGTGCTTTTACCGGGATTTAACCGAATATTTTTTCAAGGAGATAGCAATGTTTTATTATCTTTCCTGTTTTAAGGATACTTTTTCTATTTTCAATGTCTTTTCTTATATTACATTTCGCGCGGGCGGAGCTGTTTTAACCGGCCTTATTATAGCTCTTCTCATAGGCCCTAAAATAATTGACAAATTGCGCGCTCACAAGATAGGGCAGGTGCAGAGAACCGACGGCCCTCAAAGCCACTTATCCAAAAACGGCACGCCGACCATGGGCGGCGTTATAATAATAATAAGCTTACTTACCACAGTGCTTTTATGGGCAAGGCTTGATAACAGATTTATCTGGCTGCTTTTATTTGTTTCGGTTATGCTTGCCTTTGTGGGCTTTTTGGACGATTACACAAAACTGGTCAAAAAGAATCCTAACGGCGCGCCGTCATGGGTTAAGCTTTTGGTGCAATGCGTAACGGCTTTTGCCGTAGTGGGCTATTTAGGCCTCTACCCGCCCAACGCCGATTATACAACCGCGCTCAGCATTCCTTATTTAAGCAGCAAAGTTATACTCAATTTGGGGTTTTTATATCTTGCTTTTGCGATGCTTATGATAGTGGGCTCCTCAAACGCCACAAATCTTACCGACGGGCTTGATGGTCTTGCGGCGGGCAGCGTTATTTTCTGCGCATGTACTTACACGGTCTTTGCCTATTTGGCGGGCAATGTCGGCTTTGCCGATTATCTTAAAATAATTTACGTAAGCGGCGCGGGGGAAATAGCCATTTTTCTCTGTGCGGTTATCGGCGCGTCTATGGGGTTTTTATGGTTTAACGCTTATCCCGCGCAGGTTTTTATGGGGGATACAAGCTCCCTCTTTTTGGGCGGCATTATGGCGACGGCGGCTATCTGTGTCAAGCAGGAGCTTATTTTGCCCATAGCCGGCGGCATTTTTGTGGCGGAGGCTTTGTCTGTTCTCATACAGATGAGCTATTTCCGCATAACGCACGGCAAAAGATTTTTTAAGATGGCGCCTCTGCATCACCATTTTGAGCTTAAAAATATCGCCGAACCTAAGGTGATAGTGCGCTTTTGGATAGCGGGCATAGTGCTTATGCTACTGGCGCTGTCCTCTTTGAAGATAAAATAAAATGAGCATCTACAGCCTTAACAAAGAAACTTCCTTGAGAAAAGCGCCCCCCAAAACGAGCGCAAACCCCTCGCCGGCGTTAAAAATTGATAAAAGCCTTGTCGCCTTCAGCGCGATAATGATAATCTGCGGCCTTATTTTTACTTACTCTTCAAGCGCTTTTGACGGCCTTTATTATTTTAAGCGGCAGTTTCTTTTTGACGTTATAGGCGTAATCTTTATGGCTGTTTTGGCGCAGTATTACAGCCGCCTGCAAAAAGTGATAAAGCCAATTTGGATTTTATTTATCGTCTGGGGTTTTTTGATATGGGCTTTGCTTTTGCCGCAGGCGGCAAACGTAAACCGCTGGATAAACTTAGGGCCGATAAACGTCCAGCCTTCTGAAATTGCGAAGCTGGCTTTAATAATCTACCTTGCCGCTTTTTTGAGCAAAAGGCCCTCAATGCCGCCCAGCACCAAAACTTTTATTGTCCCTTTGATTTACGCTGTTGTTACTATAGGGCTTGTAGCTTTGGGCAAGGATATAGGCATACCCGCTTTAATGTTTACGGTAACTATGATGATATTTTTTATTACCGGTATGCGCCTCTGGGCGATTGCCGCGATAATAGCGGCTGCGCTTCCTTTTCTGATTGCTTTCATCATTACTCAGCCTTACAGGATGCAAAGGCTCACCACTTTTATGAATCCGGAGGAAGTCATGGCTAAAGGCGGCTATCAGCTTGCGCATTCTTTTTATGCCATAGGCTCGGGCGGGTGGTTCGGCAAGGGTTTTGGCGCGTCCGATTTGAAGCTGGAATATCTGCCCGCCGCCCATACCGATTTTATTTTTGCCATTATCTGCGAGGAGGCAGGCATGCTCGGCGCTTTTTTTGTCATAGGCGCTTTTGCGTGGCTTTTATTTAAGGGCATTACGCTTGCGCGCACGGCTAAAAATCCTTTTAATTCTTATCTGCTTGCGGGGCTTACTTTGGCTTTATGCCTGCAGGCTTTTATAAACATGGGCGTTGCAATCGGTCTTTTGCCGACAAAGGGGCTGCCGCTGCCGTTTTTTTCGTACGGGGGCTCCTCGGTAATAATAACGCTTGCGATGATGGGAATTATAATGAACTTATCTGCCGTTGAAAAGCAGAAAGTAAATTCTTAAACTTTATATTAAGGGGAGAGTTTTCTAAAATGGATAAAGTTTTTATGATAGCCGCCGGCGGAACGGGCGGGCATTTTTACCCGGGCTACGCTTTGGCTAAAGAGCTTATTTTGCGCGGGCAGGACGTTGTTTTTATCATTGGGCGCGGGGCGTCTGCTACGGCGTTGCTGCGAGCCGCTAAAATATCTTTCAGGGAAATTGATTTTGTGGGTATGCCGCGCAGCGTGAATGTTTTCAAATGGTCGGAGTTTATTTTTAAGTTCTTTACGAGTTTATGGTCCGTGCGCAAAGCTCTCAGGGAATACAAACCGCTTGTCTGCGTTGGTATGGGGGGATATATTTCCTTCCCGCTTATTTTTATGGCGCGCATGATGCATATCAAGACGGCTATACACGATTCCAACACGCGCGTGGGTTTTGCCAACAGGCTTTTATCCGGATTTACCGACATAGTCATGCTGGGCCTGCCCGTCAATAAAAAGATACGCAACGCAATTTTAACCGGCACGCCGATAAGGGAAGATTTCAAAAAAAGGCTTTCTTCGGAGGAGCAGGCTTATTGGCGTTTTACCGCCAACTTCGGTGAAAACATCTTAATTTTTGGCGGCTCTCAGGGCGCCTATAAAC
>JAEWSL010000056.1 GCA_023398295.1 Elusimicrobiota bacterium
CTTATTGACTGGAATCCGCGCTATTTCTACAAAACCGTTTTTCCTTCCGCGCAGGAAATGGAAGTTTTTTTGCGCGATATTTGCAACAGCGCCTGGGTTGCAAAACAAGACGCCGGCAGAACTTTTGACGAAGGTATCGCCGTCGCCCAGAAACAACATCCGCAGTACGCGCGTGAAATTGCTCTTTATAAAACCGGCTGGTATAAAATGATAAATGGCGTTTTCAACGACACTGTGGATATCGTCAAAGACCTTAAAGCAAAAGGCTACCCGCTTTACGCGCTTACAAATTGGGAGGCCGAAACTTTTGCCTGGACAAGAAAGACTTTCCCTTTCCTCTCGCTGTTTGAGGGCATCGTGGTATCGGGCGAGGAAAACCTTATTAAGCCCGATGCGCGCATCTATAAAGTGCTGCTTGAGCGCTACGCCCTTAAACCCGAAAACTGCATTTACATAGACGACAATAAGGATAACGTAAAAACTGCAGAAGAACTCGGCATGGCGACGGTACATTTTACTTCGCCAAAAGACCTTAAGGCAAAACTTGAAACAATGCTGGCGGCACAAATAGCCTGAAACAAAAATTTCAGTTTGCGCATACCCTCCCTTTTTTGATATTCTTAGATTTATAAAGGGAGGGTTTTTCTATGCAAAAATCAAAAGTATATTTCACGTCAATGAGAACCAAAATAGGCCAAAGCCTGCCTCTTAAACTTCAACAGCTGATAAAAAAGGCCGGCATCGGAAATATAGATTTCAAAAATAAATTTGCCGCAATAAAAATACATTTCGGCGAGCCCGGCAATTTGGCTTACCTGCGTCCCAACTACGCCGCCGCCGTAGCCGAAGTTATAAAAAACCTCGGCGGCAAGCCGTTTCTTACCGACTGCAATACTTTATACGTCGGCGGCAGGAAAAACGCCCTTGACCACATTGAAAGCGCTTATAAAAACGGGTTTTTCCCCCTGGCGACGGGCTGCCAAATAATTATAGCAGACGGCCTAAAAGGCACAGACGAAACTTACGTCCCCGTAAAAGGCGGGCAATTTGTAAAACAGGCAAAAATAGGCGCGGCAATAATGGACGCAGACATCATAATATCCTTAAACCATTTTAAGGGGCACGAGTGCACCGGCTTTGGCGGCGCGCTTAAAAATATAGGCATGGGCTGCGGCTCGCGCGCAGGCAAGATGGAAATGCACAGCAACGGCAAGCCGAGCGTTAATCAAGAACTTTGCGCGGGCTGCGGAAGCTGCGTAAAAATATGCGCAGTCGGCGCACCTGAAATTACCGGCGGCAAAGCTTCTATTGACCATGACAAATGCGTCGGCTGCGGACGCTGCATAGGCGTCTGCCCGACTGACGCCGTATGCCCCGATTTCAACGAAGCTTTTGATATGATAAATATAAAAATGGCCGAGTATGCAAAAGCCGTTTTAGACGGCAGGCCGCATTTCCACATAAGTCTTGCCATTGACATTTCCCCCTACTGCGACTGCCACGCGGAAAACGACGCGCCGATAGTAGAAGATATCGGAATGTTTGCCTCCTTTGACCCCGTCGCGCTTGACAGAGCCTGCGCAGACGCCGTCAATAAAAAAGCGCCGATTGCAGACAGCAAACTCGGCGAGGCTAAACATAAACACGCAGATCACTTTGCCTCGGTTACACCAACAACAAACTGGAAAGTATGCCTTGAGCATGCGAAAAAACTCGGCCTAGGCACGCAGGAATACGAGCTTATAGAGATCTAAATTGCCAAAAGAAAAAACATTTGAAAATCTGCTAAAAGAGGTTTTGAAACGGCCTTCCGCCGTCATTGCAATTGACGGCAGATGCTGCGCGGGCAAAAGCTCCTTTGCGCTTTGGCTGGCTTCGCTGCTGCCTAAAGACGCCTGCAATATCTTTAAGATTGACGATTTTTTTGCCCCGCGCCCGCGCAGCAGCGCGCGCAAAGCGGCCTGTCCCCCCAACGGCAAAATCGGCGGAAATATTGACGTCAAAAGGTTTCAAAAAGAAGTCCTAAAACCGCTTTGCGCGCGCAAGGCCGTTTTATATAAGCCCTACAACTGCCGTAGCGGCAAATTTGGCAAAGCGCGTAAAATGGAATATCGCGAAGTAAATATAATTGAAGGCTCCTACAGCATGCTTGAGGCTTTTTTGCCCAATTACGATTTGCGTATTTTTATGACGACAACTCCCGCCTCGCAGCACAAACGCCTTGCCAAACGCGAAAGCAAAGAAAAGATAAAACAATTTGAAAAGCTTTGGATACCGCTTGAAGAAAAGTACTTCAAAGAAAAGAAAGTCTGCGCACTTGCCGACGTAATAATAAAAACTTAATAAAACTCGGGCTTTTTTTATTTTTTGCCGCCGCGCCTAATAGCGCGGCCCCGCAAATTATTTAAGCGTTATTTAAGGCTGTAGTGACACGTCGTAATATTGCCCTTTACGGGATTAAATAAAATCCCAAAAATTAAAAATGTTATTTGCGCTACGAAGGAGCGCTGGCCGTCCGTAAAACGCTCGTTTGTGAAAGACTGCCGCCATTTTTCAAGCTTGAGGCAAATTTGCGCTGCGCGCACAAAGCGCGCTGTCCGTACGTGCTAGAGAGCTTGTCGTTGACATAGCCGTCCGTAAAACGCTCGTTTGTGGAAGTTGCGCGATTTTTCAGATTTGCGATGATTTTTTCGTTTTCTTCTGAGCGACGCGTACCAACGAAGAAGGGAGCGCAGCGACAACTCGGTACGCTAGCGAAGAAAAAACAAAAAAGCGCGCAAATATGGAAAATTGTGCGCCCGATATATCCGCCGTTACCACCAAATGTAGTTATATCATCAGGGGGAGGATATCGTCCTAACATGCCTCCGCGTATACCCCACAAACAAATTAATCCCCAAATAAAGCCCCGCCGCAAAAGCAATCACCATATACCTGCTGAAAATAACATAACCCGCCAGATTAACCAAAGTATTGGACAAAACTATAATTGAAATCAGAGAGAAACTTCTTTGCAGCGCCGCGCTGTATCCGTTTGCGCAAACGATATTGCCGTGCCTTACCCCTCTGGGGAAACCTATCATACCGCCGAGAGCTATAACGGAAGCCAGAATAAAAATCTTAAACATCTCGCCTACGCCGTTTGAAAACGCGTAATAAAGACCGCCGGTAAGCGTAGTCAAAAACAGCAAAATACGCACTGATTTAGACGTAATATGCTCCGGAATCCTAAAGCCGTTTGCCAAAATAGGACGGAAGAACATCGCCCCGCCTATCCCCAGAAGCGAGCTAAACATTCCCGTCACAAGCCCGCCGCCAAAAGCGTATGCGCTTTGCTTTGCGCTTATCTGCGGGACTATGGTCTGGTCATTATTATACTTGCCGAAATATGTTTTTATTCCTATAAAAGAAGTTACAAAGCAAAACAAAACCAGCAGCGCCTTTGAGCCAAACATTGCATATAAATAATCGTTAATTGTCTGTCCGCTAAAAGCCGTCAAAAACGCGCCGACGCCAAGGGGTATAACCAAGCTCCTGCCGACGGAGCCTTTGCCCCACTTCATAACGGGAACGTCTTTTACCACGGTAAGAAAAGTTGAGGGCACCATCTGCAAAAGGCCGACGCTGACGGCCTCCGTCGGGGTAAAGCCGAAGATAAGCAGCGAGGGCACAATAAGCCACCCGCAGCCCACGCCCCAATAGCCTCCGGCGAACATTCCGATATAGCCTATAAACGGTAAAATAAGAACTACAAGCCAGTTGATATCCATTTTAAGAATATGATAGCAAACTGTTTTGCCATCATACAATAACCCCGTCGTACAACATCGCTTTATAACGCCGTTATGTTAAGAAAAATTAACCCAGTGCGGCGGCAATCTTTTGACAAAACTCAAAAAGCGTTTTGGGCGAAAAATTATTACCCGCCAACGCCGCGCCAAAAGAGTTTTGCGAAGGTTGCCCGCCCTCAAAAGCGCGCTCAAGCTTTATTTCTTTATCGTCGTAAAAAGCAAGCAATTGCCCGCCGCCGAGCAATTCTCTAACGCGTAAAGTTAAATCTATATTGGGGATAAGCCGCAATGTGTTTTGAGCGTCCTTAGCTTCGCCGCCCGATATAAACGGCGTTACGCGAGAGCCCAAAAAGATGAAATCTTTTTGGGCCGCGTTTTGCTCTATTTGCTCAAGAACTTCCTCCGCAGCCGGGGCAAAGATGGTTTTATAAGGCCGCTCGGGCGTAAAATCCGCCGAAAACCCGCTGCAAATAAGCAAAACCTGAGCGCCGCTGCGGTGCGCGGCGTCTGCAAAATCAAGCGCGTTAAAAGCAAAACCCGCGTTGTGATAATCCTCGCTCAAAAAAAGCCCTTGCGCGGCGCGCTCGCGCGTAACGCCGCAGGTAACTATAAATTTCTTTCCCTTAAAGATATCGGCGCAGGCAAGGACTTCGCTTACGGCCTTAACGATATCATCAACTTCCGCCAGAGCTCCCCGCCCGAAAGTTCCGTTTGAAAACAAACCCTCCTGCGGGCCTGCTATAACGGCGCAGTGTTTGCGGCGCAGTTTAGCGATATTTTCCCTCACGGCGGGATTTTGCCACATTGTCCTGTTCATGGCGGGCGCAATTATCAGCGGCTTATGCCACGCGCACGCAACGGAGGTAAGCAAATTATCGGCCGCGCCGTTTGCTGTTTTTGCAATTGCGCCCGCGCTTGCCGGCGCAATTACAAAAACATCGCACTCGTCGGCGAGGCTTTTATGTCCGGCGTCAAAATGCGGGACGGCAAACTGCTCGCATAAAATCTCGCACTTGGACACGCTTTGCAAAACAAGCTTGGTTATGAAATTAAAAGCGTTTGGCGTTACGATAACCTTAACTTCCGCGTGAAGACTTTTCAATTTTTTTATAATATCAAAAGCTTTATACGCGCTCAAACAGCCCGTTATCCCAAGTAAAACCGTCTTACCTTTAAGCATAGGAAAAACCCCTCTGTCTTTATCTTATCACTTTTTTTACCGTTAAAAAACCGCGGAAACGCAAAGACGCTTTCTATTCTTTATGTTATAATAAAACAAGGGTTAATATTAAGAGAGGTAATTTATGAAAATTACTTTTAATATCAGCTATAAAACAAATTGGGGGGAAGACGTAAAGGCCCTTCTGAGCATTTCAGACAGGCAGGGCCGCTCCTATCAGGCAGCCGTGCCTTTGCAAACTTCCGATGGAAGCCTTTGGACAAAAACGGTTGATATTGACGCCCATGACGATTTAGTCTTATCCTATATCTACGCCCTGTGCAAAGGCGAGGCCTGCCTGAAAAAAGAACTGCCTTCGCGCGCAAGAAGGCTTACTTTATCAAAAAAAATACCATCTCTTATCCTCTTTGATTCCTGGCGCGCCCTGCCGCCGCTTTCTTATCTTTACACCTCGGCTTTGGCCGACTGCATTAACGCCCACCCGCTTAACAGCGCGCCCTGCGGCGCAATTTACGCACAAACGATTGTCCTGCGCGCCTATGCGCCGCAGGCCGGCAAAAGATACCGCCTGATGCTCTGCGGCGGACATAAAACATTGGGCGGCTGGGAAGTAAAGAACGCCCTGCCTATGGCCGAATGCGCGCCAAACGAATGGGCGCTTACGCTAAACGCGGAACTCTTTGGCAAAACGCCGCTTGAGTATAAATTTGTTCTTTGCGATAAAAATATCGCCGAAAATATTTTTTGGGAAGAAGGCGCAAACCGCCGCCTGCAAATTCCCCCCCAGCCGACGGGCGGCATCGTGTTTGTAAACGACGCTTACCCCGTATTTCCCTGCGCGCCTTTCAAGGCGGCGGGGGTGGCTGCGCCCGTTTTTTCCCTGAGAAGCAAAAACAGCTTTGGCGCGGGCGATTTTGGCGACTTAAAACTTTTTGTTGACTGGGCGGAAAAAACGGGCCAGAAAATAGTGCAAATTTTGCCGCTTAACGACACTTCTATAACAAACACTTGGGTTGACTCCTACCCTTATAACAGCGTTTCAATTTACGCGCTGCACCCTTTATATATGGACCTCAAAGCTTTGGGGCCGCTTAAAAATTCCTCTCAGGAGGAATGGTTTTGGGCGCGCCAAAAAGAGCTCAACGCCCTGGCGCAGGTTGATTATGAAGCCGTTATGAAAATCAAGCGCGATTACATAGACTTGGCTTTTATAGACCAGGCGCGCGCCGTATTTGCCTCCGAAGGCTATCAGGCTTTTTTTGAGGATAATAAACATTGGCTTACGCCATATGCCGTCTTCAGTTATCTGCGCGATATTTACGGCACGGCGGACTTTCATAAATGGCCTAAGTACAGCATTTACAATAAAGAAGAAGTTGACGGGCTTGCCTCCCCCTCAGGCCGAGATTATATGAGGGTAGCCCTTTACTATTTCATACAGTATCAGCTGCATAAGCAGCTAAAAGACGCCTCGCGCTACGCAAGGAGCAAGGGCCTTATCTTTAAGGGCGATATCCCCATAGGCATATCCCCCTCCAGCGCAGACGCGTGGACCGAGCCGCAGTATTTCCATCTTGACGCCCAGGCCGGCGCGCCGCCCGACGATTTTTCCGCCGTTGGCCAAAACTGGGGATTTCCGACATATAACTGGGACGAGATGGCAAAAGATAATTATCTCTGGTGGCGCAAACGCCTAACAAATATGACGCAGTATTTTGACGCTTACCGCGTGGACCATATTTTAGGGTTCTTCCGCATCTGGGAGATACCTTTGCACTCGGTGCAGGGGCTTTTGGGGCAGTTCTCTCCGTCGCTGCCTTTAAGCGCGGGGGAAATCGCTTCGTTTGGTTTTAATTTTGAGGAAAAGTTTTTATCGCCCTGCATAAATGATGAAATATTGCAAAATATCTTTGGCGAAAAAGCGCAGGAAATTAAAAAAACTTTCCTTGCGCCGCAGCAAAACGGCTTTTATAAACTGCTTGAAAATTTTGACACGCAAAGGAAAGTAAAAGATTTCTTCTCCTTCAAACCGGACGAGGAAAACTTAAAGATGCGGGAAGGCCTCTACGCGCTTATAAACAATGTCCTTTTTTTGCGCGATAACAAAGATAAAAATAAATTCCACCCGCGCATAAACGCGCATAAGGATTTGGCTTTTAAGACTTTGCCCCAAAGCCAAAAAGACGCTTTTTTGCGCCTGCATAATTATTATTTTTACGAGAGGCAAAACGACTTCTGGCAGCAAAAAGCAATGCAAAAACTGCCCGCTTTGACGCAGGCGGCGCGCATGCTTATCTGCGCGGAGGATTTGGGCATGATACCGGCCTGCGTGCCGCAGGTGTTAAAAGAACTGGAGATTTTGAGCCTTGAAGTCCAGCGCATGCCCAAGAAGTTAAATGAGAAATTTGCCGACATAGAAAAATATCCCTATCTTTCCGTCTGCACAATTTCAACGCACGATACGAACACGCTGCGCGGATGGTGGAAAGAAGACAAAAAACAAACCGCCCTTTACTATAAAGACTTTCTTAAACGCGGCGGGCCTGCGCCGCAGGACGCTTCCGCCGAGGTTTGCGCTCAGATAGTAAAAGAACATCTCAGCAGCCCTTCAATGCTTTGCATTTTATCTTTGCAGGACTGGTTTTCTACTGACGATAAAATGCGCAACGCTGATATTGAGGGCGAACGCATAAACGTGCCCGCCATAATACCTTTTTACTGGCGTTACCGCATGCATATAAATTTGGAAGATTTAATTGGCAGCGAAGATTTTAATTCCAAAATACGCAATCTTATACAAAGCGGCGGAAGGTAAAAAATAAAAAACGCCGATGCAAACCGCCGGGGGAATTATCCTGATTTTCTTATGCGGCGCTTTTTTGATAAAATAAATTAAGATAAACTCTCGGGGGATTTAATGAAAAAACATCTTATTTTGCTTATTGCCGCAGCAACCCTTTTTACCGCCTGCCAAACGCCTGAAAAGAAACTGGAACAGGCAGAAAAAGCCGAATATAACTGGCAGACAAAAGATTATATGACGGTAAAAGGCGTTTACTCCTCCACGTCGCCCGATATCCCCTCTTACGCGCCCAAGCTGGAAGATAACGAACTTTTCTTTGACGTTGAGGAATATACTTCCGAGGCGGACTTAAAAAAATTCCTTGAAAAAGAAGGCTGGCCTTTTGCCCTCTTTGAAGGCAAACGCCCCGTAGTTTTAATTATGCCAAACAACGCGCTTACGACAATGTACCGCCCCGATATAAATAAGATAGGCTTTACGATAAAACTTTCCGCCATACAGGCAAAATATCTTAAGGGACGCCATATTTACTCCGTAGGCAAAAGAAGCGAGGGAATAAGCAAACAAAAAGATTGGCAGTTCCCCCCTGATGAAACGATTTATCTTATTACTTCTGCCGACGCAGACAGTATTTTGGGAGATTGGGTGCAGCCCGTACCTAATTTACCCGCCAGACGACGCGGAATTATTTTGCAGAAAGACGGCGCAGCATCTTCCATCAATCCCGAGTATTGGGCAAAAAAAATAATTATACAGCCCAAAGCCCCCGTCCCCCCGCCGCAGCCCCAAGAGCAAAACCCAAACCCCGAAAGCGCGCCCGAAGCGCAAAACGCAGCCGCGCCGCAACAACCTGAACTTCCGCCGACGCAGGCCGCCGCTCCTCCTGCTCAGCAGCCCGCCCAGCCCGCGCGCGAAATAAAAGTGACGACTAAATACGAAAAGTGGGAACTGCAGGGCAACTATCTTGTCCTGAGCGGCAAATATATAAGCAAAGAAATGGTAAAGGTGGAGGTGCCCGTCAAGCAGCCGAAACCAAAAATTTCCCCCGACGATGAAGAAGAAGAAATATATAAGGGCAAAATTTTATTTACCTCCCGCCCGCAGGAGCCGGTTAAAACGGAAATTAAAGAAGAAATGCAGGAAAAAGAATACGACTTTACCGAGGTCTACGAAATACGCGATAACCCCACCCTTAGAGAACTTACTTTAGTTACCGACGACGGCAAAGAGCTTCAGTTCTACAGAAAAGAATAGCCAAGTTTTGTATAATTTTCCTATGCCTATAAAAAACAGAGAGCTTGACTTCAGCCTTTCACCTAAGAATGCGATTGCGCTTTGGATTTTTCTTTGCGTTTTTTACGCGGTTTTGATAGGAATGATGTCCTATTGGTTTCCTTACGGCGTAGACGAAATTACGCGCTTTAATTCCCCCGCGGACGTATTTACGCAGTTTATTTACTCCTACCAAAATTATAATCCGCGCATTTGGCCGCTGTTTAATAATATGATTCTTTATTTGGGCAAATGGTCTTTTGTTCTTGCAAACCCAATGGCGCAGCTTGCTTTGGTTTTGGGCATATTTTACTTTACCCGCGGCAGAATGCCCGCTTTTAAGAGAACAGACGACGTCCCCCCGTTTTTATTTATCTGCCTTCTTATTTTGTTTACCGTGCCGCAGCCCGACAATACGCTTATTTGGATAGGCGGGGCCACAAATTACAGCTGGCCCGCGTGCGCTTACGTGCTTTTTTTATGTCTTTTAAGAGCGCTGGCCGACGGCAAAATAATTCTTAAAAATTCCGCTTTGCTTTTAGGCGCGATGTTTTTTGGAGGCATTATTTTGGGCATGGGAAATGAAAATTCTTCGCCGATGATGCTGTTAATTGCCGTCGGCTTTGAGCTTTACTGCTACTTCAAAAAAATCAAAACGCCGCTTTGGTTTTACGCGCTTTTGGCGGGGACTGCCGTAGGGGTTTTGCTTTTATTTGCATCGCCCTCTTCTTACAAAAGGCTTTCTTTGGTAATCTTTGACGAGTTTAAGCACTCCTCTATGTCCGAGCGCGCTTCGTGGCATATTGAGCGTCTTGTAACTTTTGTAAACATCACCATGTGGCTGCCGGTTGCAACTTTTATTATGATGCTCGCAGCGGGTTTTAACGGGGCGAAAAAACCGCTAAAAGACAAAACTTATCTGCTTGCTTTTTCTATTTTTTGGTGCGCAACGGCTATGGCAGCCGCCTTGTTTTTGGCCCCGCTGTTTAACGAAACAAGAACATTTTTTTCCGCAGCGGTATTTTTTATAATCGCATTTTTGCTTATGCTGCGCTATATAAAAGAAACTTACTCTTTTGACTTTATTAAATACGCCGTCTGGCCGCTGGTTACGATAGCGGTTTTCTTCTCGGCGGAGCTGCTGTTTCCCTATTTTGATTTACACGCGCAGGAACTAAGACGCTTTGAGGCAATAGCCCGGGCAAAAGCAGAGGGCAGGCAGGAAGTTTTTTTGCCCGGATACCGCACCACAATTACACCTTTTAGAAATCTTACCGTTTTGGTCTTTGACGGGCTTTGGAACAACGCGCGCGCGCAGGAATACTACGGCATAAAAATTACCGACGATATTGACCACGAGGGCCAGCTCAGACTGTTAAAAGATGCGACAATAAAAAAACTCAAGCGCGAAAATCCGCTTGCTTCGGCCATTACCTTAACTTCAAGATAAATTATTTTATTTCAGACGTGCAATTGGGGCATTTTACGGCCGCGATATTAACCGTGCTCTTGCAATAGGGGCAGGTTTTTGTGGTCGCGGGGACGTTTTCGTTTTTATCTCTGAGGCCGTTTATAAATTTAATTAAAATAAAAACCGCGACCGCAACAATTAAAAAACTTACCAGCGTGTTAAAAAACGCGCCCAGATTTAATACGACCGCGCCCGCCTGGGAAGCCGCGTCAACCGAAGCGTAAGGCCCCGTAATATCAGGCCCGTTTTTAAGGACGATAAACATTCCGTTAAAATTAACGTGCGCCAAAATTAAATTAAGCGGCGGCATGATTATATCTTTGACAAGCGAATTTACCACCCCGCCGAAAGACGCGCCGATAATTATGCCCACGGCCATGTCAATCATATTGCCCTTAATGGCAAATTTCTTAAATTCCGAGAAAAGATTTTTGAAAACTTTAGGCATTTTATCCCCCCAGCCTTTAAGCCGCCGTCTTTAACGGGCGCGCTGTTTCTTTTTGGCCTTTTTTACCTTATTTATTTTCTTTGCTTCTTTAACTTCCTTTTCTTTTTGCTTTTTTGCCGAGCTGACGGCCTTTTCCGCCTTATCTGTTTTTTCCGTTTTATCCGTTTTGCCAAAAACTATTTTTACCACTTCGTCCATATGCGTAACGGCAATAAGGTTTAATTCCTTGCGGATTTGCTCGGGGATTTCGCTTACGTCTTTCTCGTTAGTCTTGGGATATAAGATAGTGCGGATATTCTCGCGGTAGGCGGCTAAAAACTTTTCCTTTATGCCGCCGACGGGCAAAATGCGCCCCGTCAAAGTTATCTCCCCCGTCATGGCAATGCCTTTTTTTACGGGCTTATCTGTAAGAAGGCTTATTAAAGCCGTGCAAATGGCAGCGCCGGCCGAAGGCCCGTCTTTTGGCACAGCTCCCTCGGGAAAGTGCAGGTGGAAATCAAATTTATCAAAATTAATTTTGCCGCCGAAACCGCGGCTTCTTGCGTAAGTAAGGGCCGCGCGCACGCTTTCTTTCATAACATCGCCCAGCTGGCCCGTTAAGATAAGGCGGCCTTTGCCTTCAAACTTGGCGGCTTCAATGGAAAGCGTTTCGCCGCCGACTGAAGTCCACGCCAAACCCGTTGAGATGCCTACGCCGTTTTCCTCCTGCTTAAAGTTGGAGTATTTCGGCACGCCCAAAAAGTCGTAAAGATTTTTAGGCGTCACGGACAAAGCTTTCTTTTTTTCAACGTACATCTTGGCCGCTTTGCGGCAAATTGTGCCGATTTCGCGCTCAAAGTTTCTTACGCCGGCCTCGCGCACATATTCCTTCATAATAAGGTCCAAAGCGGGCACCGTAACAGAAAGAGCTTTTTTGTCAAGGCCGTGCTCTTTCATCTGACGCGGCAGCAGATACTGCTGGGCAATGGCGCGCTTTTCATAATGCGTGTAGCCTGAAAATTCTATTATTTCCAGACGGTCGCGCAAAGTAAGCGGTATGCCGCTTAAAGTGTTTGCCGTAGTGATAAACATTACCTTGGAAACGTCAAAAGGAACGTCCAGATAATGGTCGGTAAAGTCTTTATTTTGCTCGGGGTCCAAAAGTTCCAAAAGGGCCGCGGCGGGATCTCCGCGCCAGTCGGAACCCATTTTGTCAATTTCGTCTAAAAGGAAAAGCGGGTTATTGCTCTTTGCCTTATTTATCCCCTGTATTATGCGCCCGGGAAGAGAGCCTATATAAGTTCTGCGGTGGCCGCGGATTTCGCTCTCGTCGCGTACGCCTCCCAAAGACATTCTTACAAATTTGCGCCCCAAAGCTTCCGCTATGGATTTGGCAATGGAGGTCTTGCCCGTTCCCGGAGGGCCTACAAAACAAAGCACGGGCCCTTTAAGGCTTTTTGTAAGCTGTCTTACGGCGATATATTCCAAAACGCGCTCTTTTACTTTTGTGAGGCCGTAATGCTGCGAGTCCAAAATTTCTTTGGCTTTGTTGATGTCCAAAACGTCTTCCGTGCAGGAATTCCACGGCATATTTATAAGCCAGTCAAGATAGGTTCTTGAAACGGTAGACTCCGGCGAAAACGGCGCCATCTTTGAGAGGCGTTCCAGTTCTTTTTCGGCCACTTCGGCCACGTCCTTGGGAAGGCCGTTCTTTTTTATTTTGGCTTTAAGTTCGTCTATATCTTTTTGGAAATCATCTTTTTGGCGCAGTTCTTTTTGAATGGCTTTCATCTGCTCGTTAAGATAATATTCTTTTTGCGTCTTCTCAATTTGGCTGCGCACTTTGGAATGTATTTTTTCCTCAAGGCTGATAATTTCAACCTCGCTGGCAAGCAGCTTAAGCAGTTTTTCAAGACGCGGCTTTACAGCGACAGTTTCCAAAATATCCTGGCGGTCCTGCGTCTTTACTATTATGTTGGAGGCAATGGTGTCGGCCAGTTTGGAGGGATCTTCAATCTGCCTTAAAAAGGAAACGCCTTCTATGGCAATGCGCTTTGTGACCATGGCGTACTCTTCAAACTGATCTAAAGTCTGGCGCATGAGGGCTTTTATTTCGGCGTCGGCGGGGGAGTCGTCTTTAGGATACTCCGCCTCGGCAAACCAGCTTTTGGCCATAGGGTTAAAAGCAATATTATTTATCTTGGCGCGCAAAAGGCCCTGCAAAAAAACTTTCATGGTGCCGTCGGGCATTTTTAGGGATTGCGTGATTTCGGCCAAAACGCCGAACTTGAAAATATCTTCGGGCTTGGGATCTTTTACCTCAGCCGATTTCTGCGAAACCGCAATTATATACTTGCCCGTTGTGCCCAAAGCAAGCTCTATGGCCATAACGGATTTTGTTCTGTCAACAGAAATCGGCAAAGACATTCCGGGGAACATAACCACGTCGCGTATCGCTATGGCGGGAAGGCTTTTGGGGAGCGTTTGCTCCTCCTTTTTAATATCGTCTGCAAGATTGTTCATAGCCCCTCTCTTCTATAAATTAAAGATAAATCCTAAAATAAATCCGCGCAAAGCGCGCCGAAAAGGCTGCCTGCGGGTTTAGTTATTATACAAATTTTTTCTTTTTTTAGCAAACTTAGCCCTTGATTGCTAATTTTAATTTCTCCGCAATTTCGGTCAGAGCCCAAGTTTCGGCCATGCCGGTAGCGCGGTTTTTATATTCTATTTTGCCTTCGGGCAAAAGCTTGCGCCCGACGGCAAGACGGTGGGGAATGCCAATTAAGTCGGCGTCTTTGAATTTGACGCCGGGCCGCTCGGCTCTGTCGTCATAGAGAACGCTGAAACCCAGCGCGCTTAAGGAGGCGTAAATTTCATCGGCTTTTTGTTTTACTTCACCCTCGTCAAGAGCAAGAAGGTGAGCATCAAAGGGGGCAAGCGGGGCGGGCCAGATTATACCGTTTTCGTCTTTAGACTGCTCTATTGCGGCGGCCAAAACCCTGCTTATGCCAATGCCGTAGCAGCCCATTATCATAGGTTTGGACTGCTGATTTTCGTCTAAGAAATTTGCGCCCATAGCGGCGGAGTATTTTGTGCCAAGCTTAAAAGTATGCCCCACTTCAATGCCGCGCGTGAAATCAAACTGCGCGCCGCAGCGCGGGCAAACGTCGCCGCAAGAAGCTGTTTTTAGGTCGGCGTACATATCAACCTTAAAATTATGTTCGGGCGTAACGTTAATGATGTGAGTATCTTTTTTATTGCCGCCGGCAATGCCGTTGACTATAGTTTTGACATAATTATCGGCAAGCAGTTTGACGTGGGGATTTTTCTCCTTAAAACCCAGGGGGCCGGCAAAGCCGAGCTCGGCTTTGGTAACATTGGCGTAAAGTTCGGGGGAGGCAATTTCAAGCATGGCGCAGTTTAGAACTTTTTTAAGCTTAAACTCGTTAAGTTCGTCTGAGCCGCGCATTAAAACGATAACGGGTTTCTCGTCTGCGCAGTAAATAAGCATTTTTATTATCTTGCTTACGGGTTGTTTTAGGAAATTTGCCACGTCTTCAACGCTGTGCGCGTTTGGGGTGGAAACTTCTTTGGGCTCAAGTAAAGTTTCTTCATCACAAGAGGCGGCCTTTGGCGCGGCAATTTCCGTCTTCTCTGTATTTGCGCAGTAGCCGCACGACGGGCAGACAGATATCTCATTTTCCCCCATATCGGCAAGGACCATAAACTCGTGCGAGAAATTGCCGCCTATGGAGCCGGTGTCAGCCTCCACCGCCTTAAATTTGAAACCGCAGCGCGTGAAAATTTTATTGTAAGCTTCGTAGAGTTTTTGATACCACTCGTTTGCGCTTTCTTCGCCGGCGTGGAAGGAATAGGCGTCTTTCATATAAAATTCCCTCGCGCGCATTACGCCAAAGCGCGGGCGGATTTCATCGCGAAATTTAGCGCCAAACTGATAAAGACAAATCGGCAATTGTTTGTATGAAGAAACGTCCTTTGAAACTAAATTTGTTATCACTTCTTCGGCGGTTGGGGCAAGACAAAAACCGGCGTCTTTGCGGTCTTTGAAGCGCAAAAGTTCTTTGCCGTAATATTTCCAGCGGCCGCTTTCCTCCCAAAGTTCCTGCGGCTGGACGACGGGCAGCCAAACCTCGCAGCAACCGGCGCGGTCAAGCTCTTCACGCACGATTTGCTCTATCTTCTTAAGCACGCGCACGCCCAACGGCAGCCACTCGTAGATGCCGCTTGCCGTCTTGCGCATGAGCCCCGCGCGAAACATCAATTTTGCGCTTGCAACATCAGCGTCTTTGGGGGCTTCTTTTAATGTGGGTATATAATATTGTGATAATTTCATAATTTTAATTGTTTCCTTGTTGTTTTTCTAATATATGTAAGAACTCAAATGTAGATGTTGCTTTGTGATTTCTATTTTCTGTTTTATCCGATTTGAATCTTTGATATTTCTGCTTGACCATATCATATTTGCCATATTTGCACATAATAGATTTTATATCAGACAAATTCATTATTCCTTCGTTGTTGTAACTCAAAAAGATATATTTGAAGTTTGCATTTTTAATAATGTCCTCAAAGGCTTTCTTTACATTATTTTTTATGCAGTAACTGGAGCGGTGATATTCTCTCAATCCGGTTTTGCCTTTGGGCTCAAATTTATCGTATTTTGCTATGGTATTTAGTATGTGGTAATTTGCTCCATATTGTCTGGAGTTATATGGTGGGTCTAAATATAAAATATCTCCTGAAATAGTTTTTATTAATTCATTTGCATCTCTGTTGAAGACCTTGTGCTCGTTATCGTTTATTTCAAATAAAGCTGGCTTTAAAAATAGATCCTTTTGAGCCGATTTCTTGAGGTGTTTTAAGAAAGCTCCATATACGGAGGCGGTATTTGCGACTCTGTCGGAGGCCTCAAGCAACGAAGTCAGCAAAAAATAATATAAATTTTTATTTATTTCTTTTGCCAAAAACCACTTTTCTATTTGTTTTCTTATAGCGTCTATTTTTTGGCCATTCTTATCGGAAAAATATTGTCTTTTGCTTCCTGAGCCTATACAATAGTTATTATAAATGAAACCATTATTTTCCCCTTTGATATTATTTAGCCTGTCAAGATAAACCTGATAATATAAAGGTTTGTGGTTTTCAATATAATTTTTATTTATGATAAAACTGTAATATTCAATATCGTTTGCAATGACTTGTTTAACTTCTTTTTTAAAGGATCTTCCCACATTGCCAGTTCCTGCAAATAAATCACAGAAGGATTTTTTTGACAAATCCTTACCGACAACTGAATATACAGTTGATTTTATAAATGGGGATAGCTTTAATTTTGACCCTATATAATTCATAAGCTTTATTTTTCTTCAGGATATAATTTTTTTAATATATCTTCACAAACTTCTTTGCTAATTCTTTTTACGCTAGTTTTTCTATATTGAACAGGGTCATATTGATAGCATCCTTTACAACCTAAATCTCTGTTGTAATCCTCATTTCCTTCATAAAAAGGATACGGATTACCTTTTATATTTTTTGCATTCCAACGCTTATTGGTTCTTTTGCATTCTTTACATATCTGTCTTTTTACATCATTTGCAGCTTTACATAATGGTTGAAAATCGTCAAGTTTTTGGTCTGATAAATTTGAAAGTCTATGATCATCTTTACGTCCGTCTTTATGATCAATTTCTACTCTTGTATTTACCGAGGTTCCATTTATGCCAAGCATAACACAATTTTTGTTTTTGTAGTAGTCTTTTATATCTTTACGTATTGCGTGGCTAAATGTTGTTTCTGTATTAAATCCATTAAGCCTTACCTTCAATATGGCACCTTTATCTGGGTACCTTTCTAAGATATACTTTTTAGCCAAGTTTGAACTTGCGCGACCCCAAGACCATCCATTTTCAAAGGAAAGGGAGGAATATTTATTAATAAACTCTGTTTTCTCTACCCAACGACTCACTCCCTTGTCATTTGGCTTTGCGAGTTCTATAAATAGTTCTGTTTTAGTCATTCTAAAACTCCTTTTTGAAAATAAAAATATATTCGTGTTTAAATAAAAAATAATCGCTTTTTAATGCTCTATATTTCCAAATATTATTTATTCCCAGCTTTCCTCTGTTTCCTTCAATATTTTTTATGATTATCCCTTTAAGTTTAACATTAAAGTTGCGTTTAACCATGTCCATACAGTAAAAACTTAGCGGTACAACTTCACTCTTTTTGTAAACATCTCCTATAACTATTGCAAAATATTTGTTGGTTTCCAGAAATTTAAGTGTATTTTGACAAACCGTTTTTAATTTTTCCAAAAATATTTTTAAATCTCCTATATTTGATAAATCATTTTCCTCTTTCGAAAATTTAACAATATCCATATAGGGCGGGTGCATTATTACCATTTGTACTTGTTCTATTGATAGTTTTTTCTTTGCAATAGAGAATTCGTGCTCTATTTGTTTTGTGTCTAATGCGTTTGCGCACTTCAAATAATAGTCTTTAAATCCCGAACCTGACATTGTCTTTCTGACATGATCTACAATATCTTGGTTTATATCAAACCCGATGTACTTCCTTTTGAGTTGTTCACACTCATATAAGGTTGTTCCGCTACCTGAAAATGGTTCTAAAATAGTGTCACTCTCTTTCGTATAACGTCTTATAAGCTGATTAGGTATCTGAGGGATAAAGTTGCCGTGATATATATTTGTATGCTTACCGGTTTTATCCCTCTCTTTTATTAACCAAAGAGAATCTACATTGATTTCTTCCATTTCTATATTACTTCTTTAACTCCTCTGTAATTTTTTTAATCCATTCGCTTTGGGGGATTTTGCCCTTAATTTCCCCCTTCTCAAACCAAAGACCTTCGCCTACGCCGCCGGCTATGCCAAAATCGGCGTCGCGCGCTTCCCCGGGGCCGTTTACTACACAGCCCATTACCGCTATCTTCTTGCCCGTAGACAGGCGCAAAAGTTCGGCGTTGCCGTAAATCTTCTCTTCCAAAGCTTTGACCGCGCCCGCTATGTCAACCTGAGTGCGGCCGCACGTCGGGCAGGATATAATCTGCGGGCCAAACTCTCTTAGCCCTAAGGCTTTCAAAATCTCGTATGCGACGCGGACCTGAAGGCGCGGATCCTCGGTCAGAGATACGCGTATCGTCGCCCCTATGCCTTCTTTCAAAAGCGCGCTAAGGGCAATTGCGCTCTTGACTGTGCCCGCCGTAAAACTGCCCGCTTCCGTAAGGCCGATATGCTGCGGGATATTAGTTTGTTTGGCAAGCGTTTGACAGGCAAGAATTGTGCGCGCGCAATTATCCGATTTGAGAGAAATTAAGTACTGCTTAAAATTAAGTTTTTCCAATATACCCGCGTGCTCTAAGGCTTCGTTTACCATTGTTTGAGCCCATTTTTTATCGCTCCACTCAGGCTGGCCGTTAATCTTTTTTAACGCCTTTAGAGAGCCGCAATTTACGCCTATTCTTATGGCAATGCCCGCGTCCGCGCAGGCTTTTACAACGTCCCTTGTTCTTTGCGCGTCGCCTATATTGCCCGGGTTGATGCGGATTTTATCAACGCCCTGTTTTACCGCTTCCAAAGCAAGGTTATAGTCAAAATGTATATCGGCGACAAGCGGCGTGTGTATTTTTACCTTTATCTTGCCAAGCGCTTTTGCCGCCGCCATATCGGGCACCGCAACGCGGTTAATTTCGCAGCCGGCGCTTTCCAAAAGTAATATCTGCTTAACGGTGGCTTTAACGTCGCGAGTATCGGTATTGCACATTGACTGCACGCGCACCAAATTTTTGCCGCCAAGCGTAAAAGGGCCTACCTTTACTTCCCGCGTGAGTTTCATTCCTTAACCTCTTGCTCTGCGCGTGCAAGGCCTTCGGCCTGCGCGCCGCCTGCGTCGGCGCTCCGCTCTTCGCTCTGCGCCGCAGGCGCAGCCTGCTCGGTTGCGACGGTCTGCGTTTGGGCTTGTTTGGTAACACGTCTGCCTATGCGCGCTATATCGTTATAAGTGGCGTATAAGACAAGTAAAATCAGCAAAGACGCGCCGACGGAAGAGGCGCGCATCAAAGTCTTTTCTTTGGCGCGTTTGCCGCGTATGCCCTCAATGATAAAAAACAAGATATGTCCGCCGTCTAAAATCGGGATAGGAAATAAATTAAACATACCTATCGCAACTGAAATAAGGCCGATTAAAAAGAAGTAATTTTCAACGCCGCTGTGCACGCCTTTGCCCACAATTTCAAAAATGCCTATGGGGCCGGCAACGTCGGGGGCCTGTTTGTGCCAAAGTTTATCGGCAATGGTAGTTAAGGATAAAGCCGTCCAGTAATAGCATTGATGGCCGGCAACCCAAAGGGCTTCAAACACGCCCGTTCTTTCGTAAACGGGCTTAACGGAAATGCCTATTTTATTGTCTTTAGTGAAAAATAGAGAAGAAACATTGTCCTGCCCGTTTCTTACATAACTTACCTCCGCTTTGCCGTTTTGCGCGGCCGCGTCAAGGGAGGTTACCATCTCCTGCCAGTTAGAAACGGCCTTGCCGTCAATTGCGGTAATTACATCGTCAGTCTGCAAGACGCCGCTTGCGGGATAATCGGAAATTACTTCCCCTACTACGGAAGGTATCTTTGTCGGATTTGTAACGGGCAGCCCCATGGAAAGCACTACTATAAAGAAGATTATGAAGGCCAAAACATAGTTCATGCCCGCGCCGGCAAAAACCATTAACGCGCGGGAGTACCATGGTTTTGCGGCAAAATCGCGCGGGTTTGAGATATCGGCTTCCCTTGCATAAAACTCGCCCGAGGGCTTTACATACCCGCCCAAAGGAATGGCGCGCAGGGAATACTGCGTTTCGCCCTTCTTCCATTTTTTCAGCAGTTTGCCAAAACCTATTGAAAACTCTTCCACGCGCATATCAAGCAGACGACACGCCAAGAAATGCCCCAACTCGTGCACTAAAATCACAAGCCCCAAAGCAAAGCCCACGCCGATTATTGACAGCAAAGTATCCGCGCTAAGCAGCCACAGAAGTTTAGCCCATACTGCGGAAAGTAGATTTATCATTAAGCCCCCGAAACCAAAATATTAGGATTTATAATATTATAACATTTAGGCGGTTGAGGTAGCAGTACGCGGTTTTTTGCTTTGGGCTTTTGGCAGGCTAAATATCCGCAAGTTACAAGCTTCGCTTTTCCAGTTCTTTTGGTTGTGCGCTTGGGCGCACGCTCAACAAATAGGCTATTGTCCGCAAGTTACAAGCTTCGCTTTTCCAGTTCTTTTGGGTTGCGCAACGAAGGAGCGAGGCCGTCCGTCAAACGCCCATTTGTGTAAGTTGTGCGATTTTTCAGATTTGGAGAAAATTGTGCGCCCGACATAATTGGTTGTTAACACCAAACCGCCTTTGATAATATTTATATGGGAGGCCTAAAATGCTACAATAATCCTATGCAAAAAGTTCGCGGTTTCAAAGACATCTTTCCCCCCGACACGCTGGCCCTAAGCTCGCTTGAAGCCAGCGCGCGCAAAATGTTTCGCCTCTACGGCGTGGAAGAACTGCGCGTTCCCACGGTGGAGCTTAAAGAGCTCTTCGTAAAATCTACGGGGGACACCACCGATATCGTGCAAAAAGAAATGTACGCCTTTGAAGACGCAGGCGGCCGCCTGATTGCCCTTAGGCCCGAAGGCACGCCCGGAGTTGCGCGCGCCTATATTGAAGCCAATTTTGCCCAGAGCGCGCCCGTGCAGCAATTCTATTATATAGGCAATATGTTTCGCGCCGAGCGGCCGCAAGCCGGCAGATTCCGCGAGTTTGAGCAAATAGGCGCGGAGTTCTTTGGCAACTCTTCGCCCGCGGCCGACGCTCAAGCCATACTGCTGCTTAAGGACATCATAAAAGATTTCGGCATAACTAAATTCAGCGTGAAAATAAATTCCCTCGGCTGCGCAAAATGCCGCCCCGTATACAGGCAGAGTTTAATTGATTTCCTTTCCTCGCAAAAAAAAGACCTCTGCGAAAAATGCCAGGAGCGTCTTGAAAAAAACCCTCTGCGCGTTTTGGATTGCAAAACCGACGGGCCCAAATTTATTAAAAACGCGCCCAAGCAAACGCTTTGCCCCGTCTGCCAAGAACATTTTGAAGAAGTGCAAAACCTCTTAAAAGGCAAAATAGATTTTGAGCTTGACCAATGCCTCGTGCGCGGGCTTGACTATTATACCGGCACAGTCTTTGAGTTTCAGGCCGGACAAAATGCGCAAAACGCCATTGCCGGCGGGGGAAGATACGACGGCCTCCTTAAATCCATGGGCGGCCCCGATATTCCCGCCGTAGGCTGGGCTTTGGGCGCAGAGCGCGTTGCGGCCGCGCGCGCCGAAGGCGCGCCTTGCGCGCAAGGCGAAGACTGCGCGCAAACGCCGCGCAAGTTTGCAGATAAAGTATTTGTAGTAGCCCTTGAGCCCGCGGCAAGAATTCCCGCTTTCAACCTTATGCAAAGCCTGCGCGGCGCCGGCGTAAGCGCGCTGGGCGGCCTCTTTGACAAAAACCTCAAAGCGCAGATGAAGCAGGCGGATAAATCCGGCGCGCGCTTTGCTTTAATACTGGGCTCAAACGAAGTGCAGCGTTTTACGGCCATACTCAAAAATCTTGAAACCGGCGAACAGCGGGAGTTTTTGCAAAGCGAAATCCCAAACCGCGTAAAACAAATTTTTGACAATTAACTTACCGACTTAAAAAATTAAAAACAATAAAAATACAGGAAAATAAAGAAGGCAGACAAACTTATGAAAAGAACAAATTACTGCGGGGATATAAAGGCAAATCTTATCGGCTCAAAGCAGACTTTATGCGGCTGGGTGCACAGCTACAGAAATCACGGCGGCATTTTATTTTTAGACCTGCGCGACAGGACGGGCTACGTGCAAATTGTGGTGGACCCTTCAAATAAAACTTCTTTTGAAACCGCCTGCTCTTTAAGGCAGGAATATGTTATTTGCGTGACGGGCAAAGTCTGCGCGAGAAAAGAAGGCTATATAAACAAAAACATACCTACCGGCGAGGTGGAAGTTACCGCCGACACTCTTGAAATCCTAAACACCAGCATACCGCTGCCCTTTGAAATAGATACCGATAAAAATATTACCGAAGATATCCGCCTTAAATACCGCTACCTTGACCTAAGAACGCCGCGCATGATAAAAAATCTCACGCTGCGCCACCGCCTTGCGCAGACCGCGCGCAAATATTTTGACGAGCACGGCTTCCTTGAAATTGAGACGCCTATCTTAACGCGCTCCACGCCGGAAGGCGCGCGCGATTATTTGGTGCCCTCGCGCGTGCATAAAGGCAATTTTTACGCGCTGCCCCAAAGCCCGCAGATGTTTAAGCAGACGCTTATGGCAAGCGGCGTTGACAGATATTTCCAGCTTGCGCGCGCTTTCCGCGACGAAGACTTGCGCGCCGACCGCCAGCCCGAACATACGCAGATTGATATGGAAATGTCCTTTGTAACCATAGACGATATTTTTGAAATAGGCGAAGGCCTTATGAAAACCGTTTTCAAAGCCGCCGGCGAAGAAATACAAACGCCCTTTTTGCGCCTTCCTTATAAAGAAGCTCTGTTAAAATACGGCTCCGACAAACCCGATATGCGCTTTGGTCTTGAAATTCATGACGTAAGCAAAATATTTACCTCAACGGCCTTTAAGGTTTTTGCGGGCGCGCTGTCCTCAGGCGGGGTTATCCGCGCGCTTTGCGCGCCGCAGAGCGCGCAAAAGCTAAGCCGCGGCGCGCTTGACAAACTTACGGAGTTTGCAAAAGCAAACGGGGCAAAGGGCTTAGTCTGGCTTAAGATAAACGGCGGCAAATTTGAAGGTTCCAGCGTAAAATTATTTTCCCCCGAAGAGCTGGAAAACTTAAAGAATGCTCTTGAGGCGCAGGAAGGCTCCGCAATTTTCCTTGGCGCAGACAAGGAAAATATCTGCGCCCTCTTTATGGGCGCGCTGCGCAAGGAGCTTATAAAAACGCTGGAACTTAAACCTCAAAAAAAGTGGGCGCCTTTGTGGGTAATGAACTTCCCCCTGCTGGAATATATTGAGGAAGAACAAAGATACGACGCCGCCCATAACCCCTTCACCGCCGCGCTTGAAGAAGATTTGCCCCTCCTTGACACCAACCCGCTTGCCGTGCGCGCCTATCAGTTTGATATGGTGCTTAACGGAACCGAACTTGCAAGCGGCTCCATACGCAACCACAGAAGGGAAGTGCAGGAAAAGATTTTAGCGCTTATGAAATATTCCAAAGAGGAAAGCGCAAGACGCTTTGGCATGCTCTTAAACGCCCTTGAGTGCGGCGCGCCGCCGCACGGCGGATTTGGCCTCGGCTTTGACAGGTTAAGCGCGCTTTTGTGCGCAGAGAGTTCCATAAAAGAAGTAATCGCTTTTCCAAAGACAACGGCCGCTTTCTGCCCGCTGACGGAATCGCCAAATACCGTGGACCAAAACCAGCTGGACGAACTTGGCCTTGCAATAGTTAAAAAAGACTGAGCTTTATTTCCCGCAGCTTTAATGCATATAATACGGCGCGCTGTTACCCGCGCCGTATTTTCTTGCTATAATTATATTATGAAAAATATTTTCCTTATATCGCTTTTAACCGCCTTACTTATACCCTGCGCATTTGCTCAGAGCGCGCAGAAACAAACGCTAGACGCGCAGACGGCGCAGACGGCTGCGCTCAAGCAGGAGCAAAACCCGCCCGAACAGCCCCAGCAGACAGAGCCCGCAGAGAGCGCCGCCCCAACCGAAGCGCAAAACGCGGGCGCGGCGGCGAATACCGCCCCAGCCGAAGCGGGCGCGCTTGAAGGCGAAGACGAAAGCGCGCAAAAAATCCCCGCGCAAAGCGAAGAACAGGAAAATAAAAAAGACACTTTGGAAACCCCGCCGGACAAAACCGCCGCAAGCGCGCTTTCGGTAGCGCGCCTTCCCGACATCAAACTTAACGAGAACGTTATAAGAAAAAGCGTTTTATCCTACGCCTCCCCGCAGGAACTTGAAGAAGCCGCAAATTTATATCGCAGCGGCGACATTAAAAACGCTTTGAACGCCTATCAGAACGCAGCCGCGCAGTACGAAGCGGCGGCCAGGCCCGAAATTGCGGCCCAAGCCTATGCAAACGCGGCTGTTCTTAACCTTTACGCAGATAACTTAAAACAGGCCTCGGCCGCCGCGCAAAAAGCAAGCGCGCTTGACGAGCAGGAGCCTTTCTATAAAACGCTTGAAGTCTGGACGCTTGCCGCCGAAGGACAGACAAAAAAAGCCCATAAAGCCTATGACGCGCTGCTCTTCCTGACGGCGGATTTTGAATATGTTTCAAACGCAAAGAACATTACCGCGCTGTCCGACTTTTACGCAAAAGATTATAAGAATGCCGTCCCTATGCTCCAAAGCCTTTATGTTTCAAACCCCTACATAATTTCAAACGTCATTTATTTTATGGGGCGCGCAAATTTTAATTCCGGAGACTGCAAAACGGCAAAAACGCTTTTTGAACAGGCTTTATCGCACGATAACAATAATTATATGGCGCAAAAATATTTGGCCCAATGCGAAGAAAAACTTAAACTATATGTCCCCGCGTGGCAAAGCTACGCAGATATTTTCAGCTTAGACTCAAACGATAAATTTATATCCGAAAAAATAAAAAAATTATCCAAACATCTTAAGGCCCCCGCTTTGGAATATCTGCCTTATAACCAAAGCAACGAAATTTATTCCAAAAAACCCGACGCGGAAAAATCAACGCCCGTAAAAGTGGGGCTTTTTACAAGCCGCTCCGCGCAGATAACCCCGCTGGAGGAATTTACTTACGTCGGCGCGGCAGATTTTACCGTTAAAGACGAAAAACTGGGCGACGTGCTTAACGTGGAAGCCTTTATATCCAAAACCATCGTCTTTGATAAAGAACACAAAGGCGCACATATAAAAAATAAATGGAATAACGCCGAGTTTTCCACAAGACGCCCTTTTATAATAGAGCTGCAAAAAGAGGGCTATACTTTTCTTATAAAAGATGCGCGCGCAAACAATATCTTTGCCGCAAACCTGGGAGATAAAGAGTTAAAGGGGAAGTTGCTTGTCGTGCCTTCCGACGAAGGGCTTTTGCTCGTAAATTACAGCGGGCTTGAGGATATTTTGCCCTCCTCGCTTATGTCCCTTACAAGAAATATAAAAACCCCCGCCGCGCTTGAAGCAGCCGCAACCGCGCTGAGAACTTATTTCCTTTCCGTCCTGGGCTCAGGCGGAAAAAACACTCTCTTTGACATATCCGACAACAGCCCCTTTGTAACCTACGGCGGCATAAATATGCAGGCGCAGTATGCAAAAGAAGCCGCGCGCGCCACCAAAGACGCGGCGCTAGTAAAAGAAGATAATACTCTTGCCGCGGCGGGCATTTACCGCTCCTGCGGGTTTGTGACCGACGAGGGAATAAAAAACACTTTGCAAAAATACGATTATTCTTTTACGCCCGTTAATTTGTTTAAGTACACTCTTTCCAATATGCCGCAGGACTTATTTTCGGCGCCAAAAGATCCTTCTTTATGGTCCTCGGTCAAATGGATTTACGCTATGCCCGCAAAGGAAATTGAGAGCCGCTTCAAACAAAAATACCCAAAGCTCGGCGCGCTTAAATATTTTGAGCCGTCGCAGTTTTCCCCCTCGGGCAGAATATTAAAAATGCGCTTCTATGCCGCAAAAGGCGAGGCGGAAACTTCTTTTGACGAGGCGGATTTTATTTTGTCGGCGGGCACGCTACGCTCCAACTTCTTTATCTGGACGCCGCTTGGCAAAGGCTCGGCAAAAGAATATCTCTTTATGGGCACCGACACCGGCCTGGGCGGAGGCCTTTGTCTTGAAAGCGCAAACGGCCTTGCAAACGAAGGCAAAACCTCGGCGGAAATACTGGAATATTTCTACCCCGCCCTAAAGACCTCAACACAATGGCAAATACCAAAGTCGCTTATCTGATAACGAAGCTGGAGCTCGGCGGGGCGCAAAAAAATGCCCTCTGGAGCGCGCGCAATCTGCCGCAGGGGTTTGAGGCTTATCTGCTTTGCGGCCGCGGCGGATATTTTGACGCCGAAGCAAAAAAAAATATTAAAAACCTGCTCTTTTTAGACAACCTCGCGCGGCCGATTTCGCCCTTAAAAGATTTGCGCGCTTTTTGGCAAATCGTAAAAAAACTAAATGATATAAAACCCGATATTGTGCATACCCATTCCTCCAAAGCGGGCATTTTGGGCAGGCTGGCCGCCGCGTTCTTAAATAAAAAAAACGGCTCAAAAGATAAGAAAATAAAAATAGTCCATACCGTGCACGGTTTTGCTTTCTACGAAGGGCAAAACCCTATAAAACGCCGCTTTTATATATTTCTTGAAAAGCTGCTCGCAAAATACAGCGACGCTCTAATCTTCGTATCAAAACGCGATATGCAGCAGGCTTTGCATCTTAAAATAGGCAGCGCGCAAAAACATCATCTGATACGCGCGGGCATAGAAATAATAGCAAGGGAAAACTTTTCCCCGCAGAATAAAGAAGCTAAATTAAAAGAACTAGGCCTTGAACAAGACGCGCAGATTATCCTCTGCGGGGCTAACTTAAAGCCGCAGAAAAATCCCCTTGATACGGTGCGCGCGGCTAAAATAGTGTGCCAAAAAAATCCAAAAAGCGTTTTCCTTTATCTGGGCGAGGGAGAACTTAAAGCAAAAACCCTTGCGCTCGTTAAAGATTTTAATTTGCAAAAAAACTTTATTTTGCTGGGCAGACGCCAGGATTGCCCTTGCCTGCTTTATTGCGCGCGGGTTTATGCTTTAAGTTCGCTGTGGGAGGGGCTGCCCATGGCGGTAGTTGAGGCTTTGGCCATGCAAACGCCCTGCGCCTGTTACGACGCAGGCGGCATAAGCGAAGTGATACAGGACGGACAAAACGGATACCTTGCGCCGCGCGGCGATTACGAAAGCCTTGCGCGCGCGATACTGGATATTCTAGAAGGCAAACTTGCTTTTAACGCGCAGGCCGCCGACCTTGGGGAATTTGACATAACAAATACGCTCAAGCGGCAGACGGAACTTTACGACCGTTTAACACAGAAGTAAAAGGAGGGTTAATATGGATTTTTACTCCAACGAAAAAGAATATGAAATTTTGCTTAAGGCGCAAGATATCGCAGAGCAGGTTTTCAAACCGCTGCGCGAGCAATACGACAGGGAACAGCTATACTGCCCTCAGGCCGTGAAAGCATTGGCCGAAGCGGGATTTTTCGGCGTATGGCTGCCAAAAGAGTACGGCGGGGCGGGCCTTGGCTTAAACGCTTTATCTCTGATACTTGAAGAGCTTTCTAAAACCTGCGCGGGCCTTGCGATGCCGCTTGCTACAACGGCTCTTGGCCTTATGCCGGTTTTATTTTGCGCGCAAACCCCCGCGCATAAAAACTGGCTTAAAGAAGCCGCCCGCGGGGAAAAACTATGGGCTTTTGCCCTCTCTGAGGCAACAGCCGGCTCCGACGCGGGAGCGCTGAAGAGCACCGCTATAAAAGAAAACGGCTCTTATATCCTAAACGGCGCAAAACATTTTGTTTCAAGCGGCGAAATTGCAGATTATTATCTTATAGCCGCCTCCACAAATCCGGCGCGCGGGGCAAGGGGCGTTTCTCTGTTTGTCGTCCCAAAAGACGCCCAAGGAATGTTGGTGACAAAAAAAGAAAATAAGCTGGGCTTGCGCTCCAACCCGACGTGCAATTTGGCTTTAAGAAACGTAAAAATTCCCGCAGAAAATCTTATCGGGGAAGAAGGCCAGGGCCTGCTTATAGTAAAACAGTTGTTTGATTACTCCCGTCCCGCGGTGGCCTCTCAGGCAACAGGCATTGCCCTTGGCGCGCTTGAAGAAACGGTAAAATATCTAAAAATACGCCGGCAGTTTGGACAAAATATAATAAATTTCCAGTCGGTAGGTTTTACTCTTGCCGAGCTTTATGCAAAAATATCCGCCGCGCGCGCTTTGGCCTATAAAATAACTTCCGATACAGATAAATATTTTATACCAGCGGCAAATTACGCCGTTGCAAACAAAACCGCTTTATTGCAGGAGCTTAAAATTATGAAAGCGCCGCGCCAAAGTGCGCAGAGCGCAAGCGCAAAATTCTTCGGCGCTAAAATTGCCGATGAAACGGCAAACGCCTGCCTTACGCTTTGCGGAGGTATCGGGTATATGAGGGATTTCCCTCTAGAAAAATATCTGCGCGACGCAAAAGCCCTGCAAATTTACGAAGGCACGGCCCAAATGCAATTGTCCGAAATCCTTGCGGACTTAATTAAAAATTTTTAGCCGTACTACTAAAGGCCTAGAACGCCTTAGGTCTTTTTTCTCTTGTTGTTTTTTAGCAAGTTGTCTATAATTTGATTATGAAGAAATATATCCTGACGTTTTTAGTCGCCCTGGCTCCGCTTCTTTGCACGGCGCAAATTGCGCAAGATAAAAATGAGGAAATCCCCCAATCGGTTGCTATCAGCGCGGACTATTTCTTGCAAAACGCCTTATTGGCGGCTAGAAACACAGTCGTGCTCTATTACAAAACTGACGCCGTTGAAATGCTGGACGCCATGACAAGAGTGGGCGGAGGAAGCGCAAGGCAAAAATGCTACTATCGTTTTGTTTTGGAAGAGTGTGACGCGCTGTCCTATTTTACCTGCAAGGCCGCGCTGGAATTAAATGCCGTAAATCCTTCCCTTCTCAAAAATGTGAAAAAAATCTACGCGCGGCCCGCAGAGGGCCGCCTGCTTAAAAATCCCCAGGAAGAAACTTTTTTTTATTCCCCCTCGGGAAAGCCGTATCTGTCATGGAACTATCATGCGGCCGCGCTACTTACCTTTGAATACGAGGGCAAGACTTATGAAACCATTTTGGATAACTTTCTTCTTGAAAAACCAATAAGCTTGAAAAAATGGAAGGCAATGTTCTCGCCTGATACAGAATTTATAATTAAAGATTTTAGGCCAAGCCTAAAAATTGACGACACTTTTACGAGCATAAACAAACTTCCCGAAAACTGCACTCCTCACCCGATAACGGCCCCTGATATTTTCGGATACTAAATCTTAAGGAAAACAAGCGGCTCTAATCAATAGTTTTATCGGAACAGTAAGAAGATAACTCGGAAGCTACTTCGTTATAGAGAGCAAAGAAACCGCGCCCATGCTCTTTGACGTAATACAAAGCGTCGTCGGCGCGCTGGATAAGGGCAGAGGCATTGTCGCTGTCGTAGGGAAACACCGCTATCCCCTGGCTGACGGAAAGTTTAATATCCTCCCCGCGCGTTAAACGCGCGGGGAGCGCTATTTTACTAACCCTTTCGGAAAGCCTTTTGGCGATGCTTTTTGCTTCCTCCCCCGTAGTGCGCGGCAGGAGAATTAAAATCTCGTCCCCGCCGTAGCGGCAGGGAATATCGGTCTGGCGCAGGCTTTGGCGTATAACTTCGCTGACGGCTTTTAAGGCTTCATCGCCCAAAATGTGGCTGTAAGTGTCGTTAATAGCCTTAAAGCGGTCTATATCCATTAAAATCAGAGAAAGGGTGAGGTTAAAGCGTTTGGAGCGGTAAATTTCCTGCGTAAGACTTTCTTTGAAAAAACGCCGCAGGGCAAGCTTTGTAAGTTCGTCGTAATTTGAAAGTTCCTGCACGCGCTCAAAAAGCCTTGCGTTATCAACGGCCAAGGCAATCTGCGAAGAAAACTGCTTTAGAGATAAAATATCCTCCTCCGCAATGGGCACGCGCGAGAGCATATTGTCAAACACCAGCCAGCCCAGATTTTTATTCTGAAGGCGCAGCGGCAGGCTTAAAACAATACCGTTTTGGGCCGTAAGCGGGCAGATGTTTTGGCCTTCGTAATTCTCAAGAGAAAATACTTTATACATTTCTTTGACGTCAATTTCTTTGACCTCGCCGGAAAGGTCCGCGCTGTACGCTTCTGAAAATTTATTTTTATTGACGTCAAGAAGATACAAAGAAGTCCTGTCAAAATGGAAAGTCTTTTGAATGTTCTTAAGTATTTCGTTAATACTGTCGCTTAACCTGAGGGAAGTGGCAAAAACTTTAGCCAGTTCGTTTAACGCCTGGGCGCGCAAAAGCTGGGAGGTATTATAATAGTCCACCTCCGTCATATTTACTTTTACCGAAAGCTCGCGCCCCAGCGTTAGAAGCAGGGATTGCTCCTCCTCGCTGAAAGGTTTGTTTTTCTTAAAACGCTCCACACGCAAAACGCCAAACTGCATGTCGGCCGCGCGGCCTTCTTTAAGGGTTTTAAGGCCGCCGCGCGGCGTCTGCCACGAAAGTAAAACGTAGACGGCCGGATAATCAAGCGTAGGTACCGGCATAACGCCGTCATGCAAAAATTTAATAAACTCCGGAGAGCGTTTATCTATAAAAACATCTTCCTGCAGCTCGTAGCACGCGCCCTCCTGGCACATCGTGCGAAGAGAAATTACGCTTTCTTCTTCCTTCCAGTCAAAAAAGAAAATGCGCTGCGCGTCAAAATATTCCGCCATCATCGGCAATGCCACGGCAAGCAGTTCGTCAATCGTGGTAAAGCGCTGCGTGGTGGCTTTATAAAAATTATAAATCAGGTTATTATCTCTCACAAAGCGCCTCCGTAAAGATGAAGGGGCATTTGCGCTTCTTCCTTGGCATTTTTCAGTATGCGCGCCAAAAGTTCGTCGGAATATTTGCGCTGCAAAATGCTGCTTGCCGCCTGGGACATTACGCTTGCCATAATCTCCATAACTGTGCCGGTAACTATATGATTGGGCAATGTGCGCGCACCGGCAATAATGTTTGCGTAATTGCGCACGCGCTGCGGGGAGGAAAGTAAAAAACTTTCAAAAGCCGCTTCAGAAGCGGGGAAGACTTCCGTCAAAGAAGCATAGCGCATTTGATTTTGAGGCTCGCAGAGCCATTTAAGAAGTTTTAAGGCCTCCTGAGAATGCTTGCTGCCGCGCACCACCGCCAAATTAACCGCGCTTAAATAGTTTACATAGACGCCGCCCGTGCGCGGCACAGGCAGAGTGCGCACCGGCAAATCCCCTTTTGCGCCTTCAAACATTGAAATGCCCTGGCGGCGCGTAAGCATAATGCTGGCTTTGCCAGAAGACATCGTGCCCAAAGAATTACGCTCTCTCAAAATAGGCATATAGCCGCAGCGGGCAAGGGCCGTAAAATCCTGCATGCCGAGCATAAATTCCCTGTCGCCTATACCGCAGCGTTTTTGGTCCGCGCTGAGAAGATAACCGCCGCGGCCCCAAATGCACGGTAAAACCGCGCGGTGGGACAGAGAACCGCGCCAATCCGTATTTTGTATGGGAAAATAACCTTCCGTCCCGCGGAAATATTCTTTAAGTTTTTTGCTCGCCTCAAGCAGGCCGCCCCATGTGGAAAGAAGTTCTTGCGGATCGTCGCAGATAAGTTTAAGGTGATCCTCGCGGTAGTGCAAAGCCGTTATGTCAACCCACCAAGGGTATGAATAAAGGTCCACCTCGTCGGGGCCGTAGCAGTGGCTGCGCACCGGATCCAGGCAGGCCTCCACGCGCAGCGTTTTATCAAGATTGGTAAGATTTTCAAGCGCGTTGGCGCGCGCCAAAATGCGCGTCCAATAATGCGGAAAAGCAATTAAATCCGGCGCGCGCCCGCCCGCAATTTCGTGACGCAGGGTAAAAATTTTGCTCCACAGAGTGCGGCGATTTATTACTTTTACGTCTATATTTATATCCGCGTTCTGTTTCTTAAAACCCGATAAAAACACGCTCATAACCGTTTGCGTTTGCACTGAGTTATCGGGCATCATCCAAAGTATCATCTATTTCCAGCTCCTTAAAACCATATCGGGATTTATTTTCACGCCGCCGCGGCGCGCGGCGCGCTCCCCGGCGTACTGCAATTTCCTGGCGGCGCATAAAGCTATCATTGCCGCATTGTCCGAAGATAATCCCCTGCCTACAAAGCGCGCTTTTAAGCCGCTTGCGCGCGCGGCCTCTTCCATAAAATTCTTAAGCTTCTCGTTTGCCGCTACGCCGCCGCCTACGGCAATATTCTTTACTTCATATTTAAGCGCGGCGTCCGTAGTTTTTTTAACTAAAGTTTCGCAGACGGCATTTTCAAATTCCGCGCAAATATCGGCAACGGAAAAATCTTTGCGGCCTTTGAGATAGTAGCTTACCGCCGTCTTTAAGCCGCTGAAAGAAAACTCGTTTGTCCCTTTCATGAAAGGACGCGGAAATTTAACGCGTCCCGCAACTCCGCCTGAAGCTTGGCGCGCTATCTGCGGGCCGCCCGGATAAGGCAGGCCCAAAAGTTTGGCCACCTTGTCAAAGGCTTCGCCGGCAGCGTCGTCGCGGGTGCGGCCCAGCAGTTTATACCTGCCGTAACCGCGCACAAGCCATAATTCGGTGTGCCCACCAGATACTATAAGGGAAATAAGAGGAAAGTCAAGGGGTATAAGGTTTTGGGGCCCGTCAAATTCGCAGGCGTAAAGATGGCCTTCAAGATGATTTATGCCTACGACAGGGGCCTCAAAAATCTCCCCCGCGCACTGCGCCGCAACGCGGCCGACCAAAAGGCCCCCGCTTAGGCCGGGCCCGTTTGCAAAGGCGATGCAGTTTGGCTTTAAGCCGCCGCAGGCCGCTTTTATAACGCCGGCTATTTTCTCGGCGTGGGCGCGGCTTGCAAGCTCGGGCACGACGCCGTGGAAGCGCTTGTGTATGTCAATTTGGGAATAAATTATATTGGACACAAGCTCCCCCGCGGCAAGCTTGCCGTCCGCGCCGCGTTTACAGTGCAGGAGCGCGGCGGAAGTTTCATCGCAGGTGCTTTCTATGCCCAAAATATAAAAATCGCTTTCTTTATTTTTTATCTGCTTTTTCAGCTGCTTTGTTTTTTTCATCTTTGGCTTTATTATCTTTTTTAGCTGCGGCCGCCTTGCCAGCGGGAATGTCTTTGCCGTCTTTGGCCGTCTGCTGCGGCAGGCCGTTTATCTGCCAGGAGCTCAAAGCGTCCCTTGCGCTTAATATCTCCACCGCGCGGTCCAAAACTATATCCTGGACATTATCCTTTATCTCGGACTCGGCTGTTTTTTTAGACGGGGAGTAAATCATGCTTATCTGCTTTTGCACGGCCAGGCGAGAGGTTCTTAAATCAAAAGGCACTACGATATCGGGCACGATGCCGCCCGTTTCCTGCGGGTTTTTAGCCTTAAAGTTTTTATGTATCATGCGGCCCAGCGGCGTATAATACTTTGCCACCGTAAGACGCAGGGCCGAACCGTCGGTCAAAGGCACAACCTGCTGCACGCTGCCCTTGCCGAAAGTGCGCGCGCCGATTAAAATTGCGCGCTTGTAGTCCTGCATGGCGCCGGCCACAATTTCGCTGCCGGAGGCGGAACCCTCGTTTACCAAAACGACTAAAGGCAAGTCGGCATATTTTGCTTCTTTGCCGCTTTTATATTCTTTGAAAAATTCCTGCTTGCGGCCTTTGGTGTAGACGATAAGTTTATTGTCGCCGATAAAAAGTTTTGTCATATCAACCGCGCCGTCCAAAAGACCGCCCGGGTTGAACCTGAGGTCAAGGACTAAGGCTTTCATGCCTTCTTTTTGAAGTTTGGTTATGGCCTTTTGCATTTCGTCTATCGTATGGCCCGAAAAATCGGACGCGGAAATATAGCCGATGTCTTTATTAAGCATTTTGGAGAAAACAACTTCGGGCACAATTTTGGTGCGCTTTAAGGTAAACTGTTTTTTGACCACTGCGCCGCCGGCTTGCGTTCTTTCAATTTCCACCTTAACCTTAGAGCCCACTTTGCCGCGCAAAGCGTCAACAGCCTCGTCGCTGTTCATTTCGCTTACGGGTTTGCCGTCAATTGTAATAATCCTGTCCTGCGGCTCTATGCCCGCCTTATAAGCGGGAGTGCCTGGCATCGGCGTTACAACGATAAGCGCGCCGTAACGCGGCGATAAAAGCCGCATGCCCACGCCGCCAAATTCCCCTTTTGTTTCTTCTTTAAGGGCTTTGGTATTTTCCGCGGGAATAAACTCCGAAAACTCGTCAAGACTTGCCACCATGCCGCCCAGAGCGCCCTTAATCAAATCTTTATTAGAGGTTTCCTCAACGTAATTATCCTGCACTTTACTCATTACGTCAACCATAACTTTCATCTGTTCAAGGCCGTTGTCAACGCCGGAGTAGGCGTAAGGAAACAATGTCCCCATAAAAAACGCGGCGGTGAGAAAAACCGTCAGTATATTTATCTTATTT
>JAEWSL010000068.1 GCA_023398295.1 Elusimicrobiota bacterium
ATATCCTGCTCGTGCGTAACAAGTATTATAGTTTTGTTTGTCTGTGAGTTTAATCTGGAAAAAGTTGCCATAACCTCAATGCTTGTTTTGGTGTCAAGGTTGCCGGTCGGCTCGTCGGCAAAAATTATCGGCGCGTCATTAACTATAGAACGCGCTATGGCAACGCGCTGCTGCTGCCCGCCGGAAAGCTGGTTTGGCATATGATGCAGCCTGTCCCCAAGACCGACTGCTTTTAAGGCTTTTTGCGCGCTTTCCCTGCGTTTTTCGGCGGGCACTTTGGCGTATACCATAGGCAGCTCCACATTCTCAAGGGCGGTAGTTCTCGCAAGCAGATTAAAGCCCTGGAAGACAAAACCTATTTTATGGCATCTTATATCGGCAAGTTCGGTAAGAGAAGAAGCGGTTATATCTCTGCCGTCTAAGATATAAGCGCCGCGCGTGGGTTTATCCAGGCAGCCTAAGATATTCATAAACGTGCTTTTGCCAGAGCCGCTTGGCCCCATAATGGCTACAAACTCCCCCGCGTCAATATCAAGACTGACGTTCCTTAGGACCTCTAAAGGGATATCGCCCAAATTATATATTTTCCAAATTTTTTTAACTTGTATAAGAGCCATGCTTTGCCTTTTTTTTTATTTTTTTGCCGCGCGTTTTGAAAATATTAGAAACCCGGGGGGCCCATTCTGCGTTCGGAATTTTTACTCTCTTTTCCGCCCGAACTTACAATCACGGGCGTTTTATCGGTAATTGCCTCTGAAATTATTTGCGTGCGAGTGCCGTCGGTAATGCCGGTTTTGACTTCAATTCTTTCTATTTCAGAACCGTCTTTAACCCAAAGCCCCTGCCCTTTATAGCGGCCCGCTTTGCCGTCTTTTGCGCCTTTTATTTTTGCGCCGGCCGGCGGCACAAATCTTAAAGACTGATTGGGAACGGACAGGGCGTCCTGGCTCTCGTTTGTAATTATGGAAACGTTCGCCGTCATGCCGGGTTTAAGCTTAAAATCGCTGTTGTCAACGGCCACCACAACTGTGTAAGTAACTACGTTTGAAACGGTAGTTGCGCTGTTGCGCACCTGGCTTACTTTGCCGATAAAAGTATCGCTTGGATAGGCGTCAACGGAAAACTCTGCCTTCTGCCCTTCTTTAATTTTGCTAATATCGGCTTCTGAAATATTAACTTCAATCTGCATTTTTGTAAGGTCCTCGGCGACTAAAAATAAAGTCGGCGTCTGAAAGCTGGCCGCAACCGTCTGGCCTACTTCAACTTCGCGCGAAATTACTATGCCGTTAACCGGAGATACTACCTTTGTATAACCCAGGTCAATCTTAGCCTTATCCAAAGCCGCGCGCGCCTGCACGGCTTGGGCGTAGGCGGAATCGTAATCCGTCTGGGCGTCGTCAAGTTCACTTTTGGCCACAAGTTCCTGGGCGTAGAGTTTTTTGTACCTTTCGTAATTGCGTTTGGAGTTTGCGGCAACGCTTTCGGCCTTCTGTAAATTGGCTTTCTGCTGCAAGACGGCGGACTCGTAGGTGGAAGGATCAATAAGCGCAAGCAGCTGGCCCTTTTTTACGCGGGAGTTAAAGTCAACGTAAATTTCGTTTACAATGCCGGAAACCTGCGTGCCCACGCTCGTCTGAGTAACCGGGTTTATTGTGCCCGAGGCTTCCACTTTTTCTATCAAATTAACGCGGCGCGGCGTTTCAACGCTGTAGACGGGGCCGCCGCCTTTCTTAAAAAATATTGCCCAAATAAGAAGCAAAAAAACAAAAGCCGAAATTGAGATTATTATAATTTTTTTCTTTTTATTTTTTTTCATTTTTTTATCCCTTTTACGTTTTCCAATAATTATCTTGAGCCCATGGCGCGCTTTAATTCCGCCACGGCTAAATTATAAGCGTAGACAGCCTTTATGTAAGAAAGTTTGGCGTCGCTTAAAGTGGACTCTGCGTCTTTAACCTCTATATAATTGCCCACGCCGACCGTATAGCGGCCGACGGCTAAATCATAATTTTCCTGCGCCTGGCGGCGCGTAAGTTCGGCCACAGGAATACTTGAAGCGGCGTCCTGCATCTGCACGTAGGCAGAATTTATTTCCAGCAAAACATTTTGCTGCGCCGATGATAAATTTGCGTAAGCGCCCTGTAAACCGGCTTTGCTTTGCTCCACCTTATTATAAGTGCTTAAGCCCGAAAATATCGGCCACGATAAAGACGCGCCGTAAGACCAGCGGTCGTAGAGAGGAAAGTTCTTGCCGCTCCACCCGTAAGAAGCGTTTGCGTTAAGCTGCGGCGTAAAACCCGTGCGCGAAAGTTTGACGTTCTGGCGCGCGCTTTCAACGGCAAACTGGTAGGAGGCCAAATCGGGACGGTTTTTATAAGCTTCTTTAAGCGCCTGCTGGGCGGTTATATTATATTCCACCGCGGTGTCTTTTAACTCCACTTCAAAATCGGGCTCTTCGTTATAAATGCCCATTACGTTAAGCAAAGTGTGCTTTGATATTTTTAAGGCGTTTTGCGCCTGTATCAAATTTAATTTTGCGTTGTTTAGGTTTACCTGCGCGGTGGTAACGTCAATTTTAGGACGCGTGCCGACATCGTAAAAAGCCTGCGCGCGCTTTAGCTGTTCCTGATACTGCTCCACCGAGCGGGCGTACACCGCGCAGCTGGCCTGGGAAAGGTGCACATTGTAATAAGCCTGCTTTAATTGATAAATAATATCATTCGTAGTGCTGCGCGTATTTTCCTGAGCGGAGAGGTAGGCGTTCCTTTGTATGTCAACGCCTAAACTTGTTGTACCGAAATCGTATATAAGCTGGCTGGCCGAAACGGAGGAGGAATAACTCTCCGCCGCGCCGCTGTAGCCGGTTGCGCTTTCCTGGTCGGAACGGGAATAGCCCGCGCTTGCGTTTACCTGCGGGAAATAGCCGGATTTTGTCTGCGCAAGAGAACTTTTTTGCGCCTCCTCCGTCAATTTGGCCGAAGCAATTTTGGGATTGTTTTGTAAAGTTAGCTCTATGCACTGCTCAAGCGTAAGACTACCGTTTGCTTTTATAAGAGGTTCTTGCTTTTGCCCCTGCCCTTCGGCTTCTTTTGTTTCCTTTGTTTCCTGCGTTTCTTTTGTTTCCTGAGTTTGCGCGGCAGCGGGCTGCGCATTATCTTGGGCGGATTGCTGCTCCTGTGCGGCGGCAGGTTCGGCGGCAAAAACCGCAACGCCAAATAATGTGGTAAATAATATAGAGAAAGCTAAAGATATAAAACGTTTGATTAAACTTCTTTTTATAATTATTTTTTTGGTCATAGTCATATTTTATCAATTATCCGCGGATTTTTTTAGGGCCGCCGCCGCGCGGCCGCCGCAGAAAAATAACTCCCCGTCGGTAATTGGGACAAAATGCAATAAAATAGCTGTTTTAAGCGTTATACCCGTTTTAACTTATGGACAAAATTCGTATAATGAAAATATGATACTTATAACAGGCGCAAACGGACAGGCAGGACAAGCTTTAAGACGCATCTTCACGGACAACGAAGCCTATTTCGCCGACCGCGCGACTTTGGATATTACAGAGAGGATTACCGTCAATACTTTTTTGGACACAAAAAAGTTTGACGTCGTAATAAACTGCGCCGCGTTTATAAACGTTGACGAAGCCGAGATAACCCCGCAGACGGCGCGCAAAGTAAACGCGCTTGGCGTTGAAAACCTGGCCCTGGCCTGCCGTAATAATAATTGCGCTCTTATGCATCTTTCAACCGATTATGTCTTTGACGGCAAAGCGCAAACCCCTTATACGGAGGCCGCCGCCCCCTCCCCCATTAACGTCTACGGCAAGACAAAACTTGAAGGCGAGAATTTTGCCCTCTCCCTTCCCAAATTTATGATACTTAGGCCCGCCCTTATTTTCAGCGGATATGGGAAAGGCAACTTTGCAAAGAATACCGCCTTGGCTGCGCGCGCGGGCCACAGTTTAAGAATGGCAGACGACCAAATTTGTTCCCCCACCTGCGCGCAGGACTTGGCTTTGACAATAAAATTCCTGCTGCCCGCCCTGCGCGAGGGCGCGCGCGGCATATACAATGTGACCAACGAAGGTTCTTGCTCGCGCTACGATTTTGCAAAAGAAATTTTGCGCCTGCTTAACGCGCAGAGCCGTTTGGAAGCAATTAAACTGCAGGACCTTATGCGCCCCTCGCCGCGGCCGCTTTACACCGTCCTAGATAAGACTAAATTATTTAACGATTTTAATTTAAGACTGCCCTATTGGCAGGAAAGTCTGGCCCGATATTTCGGCGAAATCATATCTCCCCGTTAAAATTATTTGCGCCGTTGGCGCGCAAGTTAAAAGAAAGCGAAGCTTTGACGTTGCGGGATTAGCTTATTTTGCATATGGCGCGCCGTTGGCGCGCAAGACAAAACTACCAGCCCTCGGCTTTGGTGTACGACTTAATGCCGCTTGCAATAACCTCAGCCATCTTCTTCTGTATGGACTTATTATTAAGCCTTTTCTTATCGTTGGAATTACTCAGGTAGCCAAGCTCCACCAAAACGGAAGGAGCTTCAACGCCTTTTAAGACGTGGAAATTAGCCTGTTTTATCGCGCTTTTCTGATGCACTTTAACACCTAAGGCGCGCTCGTTTTTTGAAGCGGTGTTTCTAACATGGCCGGCGAGTTTGGAACTTTCGTTCATATACTCGTTGACGGCAAGGGATTTTAGGAGCAAATCGGCAAAGCTGACGCCTTTGCCGTTGCCTTCGTAGCGAAGAGCCTCGTTTTCCAAAGCGGCCGTTTCGGCGGCTTCGGCGTCGGAAGCTTTTTCGGAGCGGAAGTAAACTTCAAAGCCGTTTGCCCCCGCGCGCTTGGCTGCATTGGCGTGTATGGAAAGAAAAATATCGGCCTTAAAATCGTTAGCCTGCCGCGCGCGCGAGCCCAGAGCGATAAAAGTATCGTCCTCCCTAGTTATGCGCACGTCGTAATTCTTTTCTTTCTTAAGTATGTCGTAGACCTGTTTGGCCACCTTCAGATTTATATCTTTTTCTTTGGAGGAGCCCCTTCTTACCGCGCCGCTGTCCTTGCCGCCGTGGCCCGGATCAATTACAATGCGCGCCCGATGCGAAGTCTTAGGCGCGGCCGCCGCGGTTTTCTGGGCGGCGTACTCCGAACTTGTGACAAGCTTATTTACAACAGTTTTCTTCTGCGCAGGCGGAACCGTTTTTGCGGCGGGGACGGAACTTCCTTCGTCAAAAAAATCTTCTCCCAAAAGCGAAGAATCTTCCTCCGAAACAACTTCCTGCGACAATACCGAGGGCTTCGGCGGGGCTGCGGGCGGAGCGGACAGGTCTTCCTCAGTCTGCGCCGTCTGGGCGGGCGCGGAGGGTTTTTCTATTTTATTTACCGATGCGGTAAAAATAAAAGTATCTCCGTTTTTGGAAAAATCCCAAAACTTCGCCTGTTTTTTAAGGTTTACGGTTATAGCCGCGCCCTCAAAACGCTGGGCGGTTTTATAACTTTCAATAAAAGAATCTTTGACGCGGACGGAAACTTCCCGCTTAATTACGGCAGAGGGTATAAAAATATCAACGCGGTCGCGACCGCGCATGGAAGTCTGGAAGTCAAAATCCCCAAATGTCTTAAAGGAAAGCAAAGAGTTATCTGCGCCGCCCGCGTTTTCCCTAAAAGGCAAAAGTTCCAGGGTATAAAAATTTTCAATTATAATTTTGCCGTCTTCATAAGAAGTCTGCCAGCCGCTTGCCTGCGCAACGGAGCTTTTGGAAAAAAAACTGAGCGGGGCGTAAAGTTTGCCCTCCCGCATAACGGGCGCGCCGCTTAGGGGCTCGTCCTCGCCGTTAACCGCGGCAAAGGCGCGGCCTTCCCTAATAATGCAAAAATAACCTTTAGCCCCTTTTATGTTTAACTGGCCGGAGTGGCTGAAATAGCTTGTTTGCAATTTTAGCAGTTTGGCCGTTTTAAGGGCTTCAATATAAGTTTGCCCGTCGTAATTTATAAGATTTATTTCGCCTTTGTCTTTGCCGGAAATTTCAACATTCGCGTTTTGCTGCGCTCTTAAAGATAAAGCGGAGCAGACAAAAAACAGGCAGAGCAAAAACAGTTTTTTAGGCATCTTGTCCCTCGGACGGGATATATTTTACGTTACAATCTGCCATGACGGCAAGGCGGTTTGCGTTCAGCCATTTGCGGTGTTCCTTAAAGGCGGGAACGTGCTGTTCAACGGTTTGCCAATAGTCGCTGCCGTGGTTAAAAAATATAAGGTGGGCAAGTTCGTGGACAATTAAGTAATCGGCCACGGCAAGCGGCATCTTTATTATGCGGTAGGAAAAATTAAGATTCTTCTTAGACGAACAGCTGCCCCAAAGCGTCCTTTGGTCTTTTATCACAACGGAATTAAACTGTACGTTCATTTCCTGCGCGCGGCGCGCAATTTCGGCAGGCAGGATTTCTTTGGCTTTTTGACGAAGCCAGCTTTCAATTAAAGAAGATACTTCCTGCTCCGCATCAATTATATTTGCCGTAAGGACATTATCTTCAAAAATAATTTCGTTTTCTTTATTCTGCGGGGTTAAATTTACAACGCACTCTAGCATATCGCCGCGGTATAAAACTTTGCCCGCCGCCGCAATTTTATTTGGCAAAACTTCCGCCTGCGCGCCCGAAGGCGAAAAAACTTCGGGCAAATCCGCCTTTAATTTCTCTATAAATATCTTAACGTCGCTTATCGTGGACTGCACGTCGCCGGCGGGCGCGCCAAGGCTGGCGCTTTGATACGGCGCGGCGGCGTCTTCGCCCGGCGTGTGCTGCGG
>JAEWSL010000039.1 GCA_023398295.1 Elusimicrobiota bacterium
AGCGTCCCCATATAAATTTTTTGAAAAAGCAAATCAACGGGCTGCGGCTTTGCGGGATTGCCCAAAAGCATGCATTGTTCCTCCAGGCTTTTTTGCAGCCTGAAAGTGGTCAAAATAAAGAGGGCAAAGCGGTCCATAAGATTTTCATTAGGACGCAGACGCGAAAAGCTGGAGGCAGATTTTATCTGTTTTGCTTCCAAGTCGGCAATGGCTTCCTGTTTGGGCGCGGGCATAAGCAGCCTGTAAAAAAACAGCATAAACGCCAAAGCGCCGAAGGCCGCTATAACATTAAGCAAAATCAGGTAGATAGTTATCTTCATACTTTAATTTCCCCGAGCTTATGCACCGCTTTCATACCCACAAGCACCCAGAATATGCAGGCGACCAAAATAACAAAACCCCAGAACTGGGAGTAAAAGTTTATCATCGTGCTGGGCTGAAACACAAATAAAACGCTTGTCATCAGCCACGGCATTATGCCGACTACGATTGCCTGTATCCTCTGCTGGGCTGTCATGGCGTTAAGTTTTTCCTCAAGCTTGCTTTCTTCTCTGATGTTTTCAACAATACGCTCAAAAATCTTAGTCAAATTACCGCCGACCTGCCTTTGCAGAATAATCGCTTTTACCATATAAGAAAGCAGGCGGGATTCCACCCTGTCTTCCATGCCCTCCAAAGCTTTCTCAAAGGGCGTGCCAAGGTTGTAATTCTTGACTACCAGGGAAAACTCCTCTGAAATAGGCGGACGCAAATCTCTTGAAACCATGTCAAACCCCTGCACTATATCCATGCCCGACTTAAGAGAGTTTGACAGCAGTATAAGCGCGTCCATAAGCTGCTTATTTATTTTTTCCCCGCGGCGCACTTTGAAAATATTAAGCAAAATCCCAGGTATTTTTATACCCAGCCCCAAACCCGCCGTGAAAAATGTTAAAAATAAGACAAGCCCGAACATTCCCTCCGCCGCAAGACCAAAAGATATACCCGCAAAAGTAAAAACCCCAACCGTGACAAAGACAAGATACCTGACATTTATGCTCAAAAACTGACGGGAGTAATCGTCCGCCCAATGCGCGCTTTTCTGCATATACCGCGACGCCGCCTGAGAAATCTCTTCCCCGCGCGAGCTCAAAAGACTGTATGTGAAAAACATAACTGCTATCATGCCCAAAAGCATAAGGGCCGCAAGCAATATCGGCGCGACCGTGCTTTTTTTATAAGCCCCCGGCATAAGCGGGGCCGCATTTGAAATTACATCGCCGTATAAACTGTTTGAAAGAACGGCTATCCCCAAAATTGATTTCTTAAATTTTGAACGCCATACTTTGGGAGAACTTACGAAAGACTCTGAGGCGCTGTCCATCTCGTCTTTAATAAGTTCCAGCGTTGAGAGAAGCGCTCTGCCCCTGCCGTCCATACTCTCCCGTATGTTGTAATTTATAAGAGCCGGATTGGTATTAAGACGATCAAGCTCAATAAGATATCTGGTCCTTATGTTGCCGAGCTTTTCCATAATCTCCTGGGAGGAATAAATAGCTCCGTCGTTTATCTGCTCGGCCAGCGTAAGGATATCGTGGACGCGCGCTATCGCCCCGCGCCAGATTTCCGGTTCGCTTATATATTCTTTTTCCTCAGGATTTTCGCTCGGTATTTCCCACAAAACGCGCGCCTGCATTTTGGAGGTCAGCTCTTCCTGAAACCACGCGGGCACCTGTATGGGTTTTGAAACCGAACCGCAGGCGTCGGGTATAAAAGCTTTTTGATTTTGCGGCTTTGCCGTATCAAAAAAGTTATAGATGGCGAAAAGTTTTTCTTTCGCGCAGGCAATCTTAAGGGTTTGCGTGTCATTAAATAAATTCTGCTGCCCGTAAGCGCAGAAAGTAAGCAAACCCGTTGCCATAAACGAAATAAAAATTTTTTTAATCATCTTGCCGACCTATGCCCCCTGACGATTCTTGAAAGTTTCTTGGGAGACGTCTATGCCTTTAGCCTTAAATTCGTTGAAAAAGCCGGGCAAATCTCCCGTAGGGCCGAAAGCGCCTATAACCTTGCCGTCTTTATCAACGCCCGTTTGATTGTAACGGAATAAATCTTTGCTTTGTATAACGCCTTCTTTCTGCCCGCAGATCTCGGTCACATAGGTAACCTTTCTGGTGCCGTCTGAAAATCTTGAAAGCTGGACTATAACGTTAACGGCCGAAGATATCATCTCCCTTATAGCCCAAATAGGCAAATCCGCGCTGGCCATCATGCACATAGCCTCAAGACGCGTAAGCCCGTCACGCGGCGTATTGGCGTGTATGGTGGCCAAAGAACCTTCGTGGCCCGTGTTCATAGCCTGCAACATGTCCAAAGCCTCCGGGCCGCGGCACTCGCCCACTACAATTCTGTCGGGTCTCATGCGCAAACAGTTGATAACTAAGTCCTTAATCGTTATGGCGCCCTTGCCTTCAACGTTAGGCGGACGGCTTTCAAGCGATACCCAGTGCTCCTGCTGCAATCTTAATTCCGCGGTGTCTTCCACCGTGACGATGCGTTCTTCGTGCGGAATGTAGCCCGAAAGCGCGTTCAAAAACGTGGTTTTACCGGTACCGGTACCGCCGCAGATAATAATGTTCTTGCGCAGCTTCACGCAGGATTCAAGAAAGTACATCGTCGCCTCGTCAATAGTGCCGAAGCGGTAATAATCTTCCGGCCCAAACGGCTTCTGCGAAAAGCGTCTTATCGTCAAAGACGGGCCCGAAACAGCAAGCGGCGCAATAATGGCGTTTACGCGCGATCCGTCCCTTAAACGCGCGTCCACCAGCGGCACGCTTTCGTCTATACGCCTGCCCAGAGGGGCCACTATTCTTTTGATAACCTGTATGACCTGTTCGTTATTCCTGAATTTATATCTGGTCAAAGTCAATTTGCCTTTTTGCTCTATGAAAATCTTGTCGTAGGAATTGACCATGATTTCCGTAACGGAAGGGTCCCTCATCAAAGCCTCTAAAGGCCCTAAACCCAAAATTTCGTCCAACAGTTCGTTGATAAATCTTATCTTTTGATCGCGCGAGAGCTGAACGTTCGCTTTTTTGCGCAAAACGTCGTCAATAATAACGGAAACGCGCTTTCGCGTCTGTTCGTTTTGGGTGCCCTCTTCGCTGATGACGATACGCTCCACCTCAAGGGTTTTAATTACATCTTTATGAACTTGCTGCTTCAGGTCGTCCCAGTAGGAAAGATCCCTGTCTAAAGAAGTGTCCGTATGATTTACCGCGCGAATGCCGTTTGAAAACGCGGCCGCTTCCCAAATATTTTTCGCAGCTGATACAAAGTCGCTGTCCGCGACGGCGGTAGTCCATGTCTTTTGTATCGGCGACGTTTCTTCAATAACCTTAATAATAGGTCTTAAGCCTTCCTGCACCCAGACGGAACTGCGGTTAACAAGTATCTCAATTTCCCTTTTATTTGAGGCTTCAAAAACACTCTCTTCCCATGTGAGATATACAATAGGCTCTCTGCCGAGTTTAATAAAAAAGTCGTTTACTTCTTCGTGATCAATAGCGCCTGGCAGGTTGTACTGGTTGCAGATTATATCAACCCTGTCTATCGGGAAATGCATTTCCTTAAAATCGGTGAACATTGAAACGGCCGTGTTTAAGTGCGGGCGCGTGCAGTTGGTAACCCAAAAAACCTTATCGGCAATATCAAAAGCAAAAGATTCCATGGGAAAGCTGGAATCAACGTCTAAAAATATATCAAAAGTCTGCTGCAGACGCGACAGTATGGGCAGCAAAACTTTCGGAGATATCATAGACACCTCCTGACGCGTATTGCCAAGCGGCATAACGCCCACTCCCACCTGCGTCATTGAAACTTTGCCGCGCAAAAGCCCGCCCGCGACAGCTATAGCGCCTGACCCCAGCGCCCTTACCAAATCGGTAACCGTAACGGGCTTTCTGATACCCAAATAAAAACCGTGCTCCTGTCTTGCAAGCGGATCCAGCGGAACTATAAGAACAGGCCTCTTTTGCGTTTCAGCCCATGCCACCGCCAAATTTAACACAAGGGTTGTCTTCCCCGCGCCTTCTTTGGGGCCCGTGAAAGCGATTACGCGGGGTATGCCTTGCGATGTTTGCGTTTCTTGCATAATTTACTCCACGATTTCAACTGTGATAAACAGGAATAAAGAGCGTTGCTCTTCCGTAATTTCCTTGGTCCTAAATAATAAACCTATTAAAGGTATTTTGCCTAATATCGGCACTCTGTCTTCCGCGACGGAGCGCGAACTGCTTTTCAGCCCGCCTATTACCAAAGTTTCCCCGCTGTTTAACTCCACCTCAGACCTTAAAAAACGTTTTGTAAGCGAAGGCACTGAAGTGCCGTTTATCACAATAGGCTTTGAGTAGTCGGGGTTGGAAAGCTCTATTTCCATCTGAACAATGATAATTTTATCGCGCTCGGGAATAATAGTAGGCATAACGTCAAGCTTAACGCCGTAGTCCTTAAACTCCACGCCGGCAACCTGGTTTTCCACCTTAGGGTAAGGTATGGAACCGCCCGCCGAAAAATTTGCGCTCGTATTGGAACGCGCTATTACTTTGGGGTTTGAAAGTATCTGCGCTTTGCCCTCCGTTTCCATCAGTTTAAGACGCGTTTCAAGGAGGGATTTCCTCTCAAACTCGCCTATGGAAAAAATACCGGGAATTTCCGACTCGCTGAAGTCCAAATACTGGTTCCAAGAAAACCCTTTGGACGTTGAAAGCGAACCGCTTATTTCCACTATGTCGGCGCTGACCGACACTAAATCAGTCTTTTTAGCCGCGTCGGCGCACAAGGGCAGGGCTAAGGCGGCTAAAGTAAGAATCAAACCTTTGGAAAGAATTTTGTTATTTTTCATTTGTTAATTCCTGTTTATAATTTTGAAAATCTCCGTTACTTAAACAACCTTGAAAAACTTGCCACGTCAAGCTGATGACGTTTGCCGTCTCCTGCGGATCTTACTATTACCGTAATTTCTCCTTCTTCTCTGGCCAAGGCCAAATATTGCGCTTCAATAGGACTTAAAGACAAGCTTAAAACGGACCTGTCGGTAAAAGCGGCGTTATTTGCTTCTCTGTCGGCGGCATTGGCTCTTGCGGCCGAATCCATACCCTGCCCTAAGTTTGAGCCTACGCCCAGAACCTGTATGTTTTGCAGTATGGTGGCCGTCATTCTTTCTTTACCGCCGGTTTTTAAGAGAGCCTCAAAAGTAAGCAGTATATCCACCTTATCGCCCGGTTTAATTAAGCTTGAAATGCTGTTGTCAATAGGCAAAATAAACGCCCTGAAAGTAGGCTGCACTTTAAGACTGATGCCCGCTTCGGGACTGAGGCTCGTTATGGCCGATTTCGTTATCTGATTGCCTTTTGCGATATTTACCTTCGTAACTAAATTTTCAATTTCGGATATATTTGCCCCCTTGGAAAGAACGTAAGCGTCCTTCTGTATAAACGCTAAGGGGATTTCCTCCGTCCTGATGTTGGCGCGCGCTATCTGGCGGCCTTCGGGCAAATCAACAGCGGCCACGGCCACGCGTTCCATTTTATTTGCGTCGCGCAGCCTGCCCTGCGCCATATTCAAAACCAGCCAGTACATAAGACCGGCTACCACCGCAAAAATAATCGGTATCACGAAATTCTTTTTATTCATCGTAAATCTCCTTTCAGTATCGGCCGCAATAAACGGCCTTAAGTAAAAATAACTTCAAATCTTTTGCGCAAAACGCGCTTTAGTTTATAAGAGGACGCTCCACGGGCATGCGCACCGCCGCTTTTATCCTCTTTATACCGAGCCTTTTTGGCTCGTCTGCAAATACATAACTGGTAAGAGGAAACAATAAATCTATCCTGTATACCAGCGTTACTATCAAATCTTCGTTTATATGCGTTCTTACCTGCGGGTCCGTACTCGTTTCCTTCAACACCGCAGAGAACTGCATAAGCTCGGCTTTGCGAAAGCCAAACATATTTTCCAAAGCTTCCTTCATTTTTGACTGCACGCGGCCCGAATCCGTGCCGCCGCTCGGCTTTTTTACGCCGACCATAGAGCCTACTCTTGCAAGTTCATAAGAAGCGTGATGGGCAATTATCGTATGATAGGCAATGTTGCCGAGTTCCAATATGACAAAAATTATCATCATCAAAACCGGCAAAATCAATAATAGCTCAATTACCGTTTGCCCATCACTTTTCTTAATCATTTTCAAATATCGGCTTAAACAGCCGCGCGACTATACATTGTCCGCGTTGCCGCTGATTTTGGCCTTGATGGTTTCAAACAGCTCAGGCATATAAGCTTTAACAAGCGCGCCTACGGCAAACACCACGCCCACGATAACCAAAAGCATCAGCATATACTCAACCGTATTTTGCCCTTTTTTATTTTTTACGGCTTGGCAAGCCTTAAAAAAGGCCAAATGTATTTTTGCTACTGTGTTCATATACTATCCTCCGTAATTTGTCAAAACTTTTTACTCCATCGTCATATCCAATTCGTAAACAGAGAGTATTACTTTTGCCCCCTGCTCAAATTGCTTAGGCACCAGCCAGCTGTACGCCTGATAAAAAATTATAAAGGCTACAAACAAGGCCGCCGTGGTAAGCACGTATTCTACGACCGCCTGCCCTTTTTTATTTTTTACCGCAGCTTTCATAGCCGCCTCCGCAATTTACTTAAAACTGCAATCTTACGGCAATCTGATGCGCCGTGCCTAAAGCGCCCGAAGGCCTCATCGCGTAATCAAGCCCTACGCCGTAGCCAAACACTTCGTTGCTGTAAAAACCGAAACCCAAACTGATTTTAGAAGTATTTTCAAGGCCGATTTTCTCCGACAAATCGCCGTCCTCGCCGTAGCCCGTGTTCTCGCGGTTATAATAGCCCACTCTTAAGTCAAAAGAGGCGACTTGTACGATTTCCTCCGGCATATGTATCGCAAGACCGACGCCGTAGCGTGTTTTATCGTCCACGTAATCTTCTATTTCGCCGGCCAAAGTAAAGTATTTGGTATTAAAAGCGACGCCGCCTTTTACCGCTGTGGGCACATCTTCCTTATCGCCTAAGTTTTGCCCCATAAGGCCCAGCATAACCTTATTATTAAACAGCCTGAGTTTTGCGCCTAAGTCAAAAGAAGCGTTTACATGCCTTACGTCAAAGTTATTTTCGTTTATATACCTTGCCGTCGCGCCAAGATCCAAAATGCTAAAGAACGTTCTTGCAACGCTGACCGTAGCCACAAAATCCTGCATAACGTCGCCTGTGTAATCGTAGGGAATGCCCCACTCGTTTCTAAAATCAACATCTCTTAATCTTAAGTAGCGCAAAGTGCCGCCGACAACCGTTTTGCCTATCGGCTGGAGATAACCTATGGCGCTATCGCCCACGCCCTCAAACCACTGCTGGTGCGAAACCTGCACTTCTCTGGTGGTGGAGGTGGCAATACCGGCCGGGTTCCAAAATAAAGCCTGCGTGCCGTAGGATAAAGCCGTAAAAGCGTTGCCCATAGCCTGCGCCTCTGGCGCGCCGGTGTCAAGCTTCAAGAACGCCCCCGCGCTTGTACCCGCGCTTTCGCTTATATCGCTTGCGTTAGCGGCGCTTAAGCACACTAAAAGCGTTGCAATTACCGTTAAAACTTTGACTGTTCTTTTATTTTTCATAAACTTAAATATCCGCCTTTATGGTATTAGAATCTTAATAACTTTTTGAGATTTGCTCGCGTTGCCGTACGTCGGATCCAAAGTCATAATTGCATAGTATAAACCGCGCGCCACTTTTCTGCCGCTTTGGTTGGTCCTGTCCCATGTGCAGCGCAGGGCAAAGTTTCTGCCCCCGATTATGGCCGAACTGCCGCCGCCGTTTGTGGTCCAATCCGGCTTAATGCCGCCTTCGGCGTTAATTTGCTCAAGCGTGGCCGTTACGCCGATAGCGTTTATACAATTGTATCCGCCTTCCCTGACGAGGTCGCCTGCGATATTGTAAATCTTAATTGTTACATAACCGGGCGCGGGCACTTTGGTAATTTCAAACTGGCCGAAATCCTGCTTAAGCGGGTTGGGGAAGAACATTGTTACTTTATTGTCTTTCCAGTCCAAATCGGCGTACCAGCTGTCCCCGTTGGCGACGTTAATTATGTTGAGGTTGATAAATTTGTCCCAGTCCGCCACCACCTGTTGTATCGGAGTCGCGGTATTGGTAATTGCGCCGGTAATGCTGTCCATATCGTAAGAGTTAAGGACCGTAACGTACCTAAACGGATAAGCGCCGTCGGGCACTTTTTGGCCCGCATAGTCCGTGCCGTCCCAGACGTCTTCTATAGCCACAAGATGCGGCCTTGTGCCTATAATGGCCTTGACCAAAACGGCTTTAATATTAGACTCGTCTAACACAGCGCCCGTTGCGGGATCAATAAGAGTGCCCTCGCTGGGATTGGCTATTCTTGTATTAGGTTTAAGAATCTGTATGGCAACCTTCATGGGAACAGAAATTTGATAGGCAAATTTACCCACGCCTTTGGTAGAGGGGCTTACGTCCCAGACATAGCGGTCAAACACCTGGAAGTTATTGACGTTAAGAATTCTGGATTCCACAGTCTGGTTTGCCGTTGCCGCCGCGCCCGAAGGCTGCGGATAAGGCACCGCGGTAAAGCGAACCTCAAAAGCGTCCGTTTTTACGTAATTGCCTTTTTCGTCTTTGCCGTCCCAGTAAAGTTTATTTACGACTTCGGCTTCATAAATGGACTGGCTGTTAAGCACCGTGCCGCCGCTGGCAAAGCTTGTCGCAGTAAGCGTGCGGCAGACGACGCCTTTGCCCGTGTTGCCGTTGCTATCGGTACATACATTATCAGAATTGGAACGCACCTCCACCGTAACTTTTGCCGTTCTTGTTACGGCAAACTGAACTTCGTAGGTGGGAATATAAATCGTTTCCGAAGAATAGTGCAGCTGGGGCTGCGTCGGGCTAATCTTTATTGAAGTGAAATAGACGGGGCCGCGCGCTACGGTTATATAACCGGTGGGCCTGTCTGTGGCGTCCTGGGAGGAAACAAATTCCGCCGCCTGCGGAACGGGATTTGCCGTTGTCGTGCTTACCTTATAATATAAAGAGCTTGCGACATCCGCCTTTGCGTATATCATATAAGGATACATGCCGTCGGCCATAACTTCCTGTGAAGAAGCGTTGCTCTCATTATAAAGCAGGCCGTCCCAAAGTTCGGTAATCATAACGCCATCGCCCGGTCTTGTGCCGGTGTAGCTTTTTACGGGAGCTATAGGATATGTGCCGATATTGCTAGGATCATAATAGATGCAGCAGGTGTTGGTATCAACCGTTACCGGCTGGGACGCGCACGGCACTGGCGGCCAGGCGCATTTGGTATTATCGTTCGGATTGGGGATAATTACGTTTTTGGCGTAAATGTCCAAAGTAACGTCCATACTCTTTGATAAGGCGTAGCTTATTGACGCCTGAGAAGTGGCGTCGCCCATAATGGGAGTGGCCGCAACGTCAACCACCCTGAATAAATCTATAGGAAATTGCACCGTGGAAGTTACCTGCTTCTCGGGGAAAAGGCTGTCTTTTGCCACAACCCTGAACATATAAGTGCCCGGGGAAACGTAACGGCCGTTATCATCTTTGCCGTCCCACGTGAACACGTTCATATTAATGGAAGCCTGCACCTGATTGTTAATAAGCGTTTTTACCACATAAGAAGTATCTTCCGTAGTAGCCGTACCGTTATCGCTGGTAGTAACAACTTCGGCCGTTACAATGCTGTCTCTGGACAAAGAATATCTGAAAATAAACGGATCAAGCCCAAAAGCCGTCGGGCTTGAGCCAATGGTGCTCTGTCCCACGGGCTCTACGTAAATCTCCGGCAAACCTCTTTGCACGGGAAGCGAGCCGGTATAGAAAATCCTCGTTTTTACGCCGTCCCACGTAATATCATTTATGGTCTTAGTTTGCCCGTTTGGATAAGGCATTTCCGCCCAGACGACATATACATAATCCCCGTCGGGCAAAGCCGCGCCTACGTTATAGCCGTAGTCTTGGCAGCCTTCGGCGTTCCAGCACATGCCGTCCCATTTGGTATTAACGCCGACTCTGCGGCCTTTTTGTTCGGTAACTTCGGCAAGTTTATAACCGTTAATGGGCGCGCCGATATTAGTTTTAACCGTACCGTCGCCGTTTACCATATTTATATCGCCGGTAAAAGAAGTGCCGGGGGAATAAATCTCCGTATGCACGGTGGCCGCTTCCGTAAGCATATAGGAAAGCATGGCGTAAGCCGTGGAGGTTTTTGTAAGGCCAGTAACCGCTATGTCGGTAATTTTAAGAGGATCCAAAGAAAGCTGGCGGGTGGTCGTTCTGCTTAAGTCATAAGCCTCTGTACCGCTCCATTCGTCCTGGCTTTGCGCCTGGAAAGAAACTACATAGTTGCCGTAGGGTAAAAGCAGGCCCTGATTATCCCTGCCGTCCCACGCTTCCTGCTCGGTAACGGCGGTATCTGTTTCCGCGCCGCCCTGCTGGCCTTCGCCGAGTCTGGGTTCGTTTTGAATAAGCGTCCTTTGCAATTCGTCGGAAGAAGGATCGGTTATCCTTATTGTCATCAGAGAATCTTTACTTAAGCGGTAAGAAAGTTTATAGGGTTGCGCGCCGACTATTACGTTGCTTCCTACCAAGGTGGCCGAGCTCCTTACGCTGTGTATATTTGTTACGTCCACCTGTATGGGTATCTGATTTTCACCCGGGTAGACGACGGTATGGTCAACGGTTACCTGCGCGGTGGAAATGCCGTCGCCGGGCCAATCGCTTTTTATAGTAGCCCTGTAGCCGTACTGCCCGTTGCTTTTGCCAAATTCCCCGTCAATCTCAAACATACCGTCCCACGACGTGCAGAAATTAAGATATGTTTTGCCCGCTTCGCATTGCTCAAGAGCAACGTCTACAACGCTGTTCTGGAAAGCCTTGCAGGTGCTGGCGCAGGTTTTGTAAGTGTCACTTGTAACCTCACCGCTTACAAAATTACAATACGTGGTATCGCAGCAGCTTTTGCTGTCAGTAGCTTTATAGTCGGTCTCGCCGGCGCTTTTGTTATATATCCCGACGCCGTTGCATATATTGCCCTCATCCTGGGGATAAATCGCTATCGTGCGCACGGGCGGCGTAGAATCCACGTTATAGGGGTTGCCGTTTTTCTGATATTTGAAAATTTGGAAGTAAATCGTTTGTATCGGAAAATCGCCGCTTGCTTCAGAGACGATTTCAGTTCCGTTTGGCGCGGTGGCTTTGCGCAGGGGGTTGACGCAGGTAACGTCGGCGCATAAAGTTAAGCAATGGTTGGGGTATAAATTTGCGCTTACGGCGTCGGGGAAAGGCTGGTCGTACTCAATTAAAGCGCTGTTTACCCACGGGTCTAAAGACTGCACATTCGCGCTGGAAATTGCCTCGTCTATAAAAGAGCGGTCATTGGCGGGATCGGCTTTCACCGTGCCAGTGCTGATATCGCATTGGAAATTAGTTGTGTCGGGCGTTACGGGATAGGCAACGAAATTTCTTGTTACCATAGCCGTCTGCGCGTTTGCAAAAACGCCTAGCCCTAAAAGAGCAAAAGCAAAGACTAACATTTTTGCCGTTAAGCCTTTGCCGTTATAATTTATAAAGCCGCTTGCCATATTCTTATTGTGATTTTTAATCATAAATTTATTTACCAAACACATTTAGATTTTTTACCGTACGACGGTAAAATGACAACAAAACAATACCATACTAAAACACAAAAAGGGTTGGAGCCCTGTACGGACTTAAAGATACTATATTATCATTTTCGCAACTTTTAACTTAAAAGTCAATATATTTTATATATTTCCTCTTGCGCGCTCAAATTCCAATAAAAAGCCGAACTTTTATTTAAGCTTTTTTTCAACGCGCTTTAAGCCCTTTTTTGCCGCTTTATTTTCAGGCTCAAGCTTTAGGACCGCTTCAAAATTTGCGGCCGCTTCTTTATACTTTGAAACAGCCTCCTGCGCCAAAGCCGCGTGCAAAAGCACTTCTGCGTCGTTTTGCGCCTGAGGCATAATGCTGTCAAGCAAATTATCGGCCTCCCCGTAGCGTTTGGTTTTATAATAGTACCACGCCAGGGAATCTATAAAAGCGTATTCTTCGGGCTGGAGGGCGACGGCCTTTTTTATAAGTTCCCCGCCGCGCTTTATATCCTTGGTTTTATCCACCAGATAATAGCCCAAAAAATTAAGAGCCTGGGCGTTTTTGGGCGATAATATTATGATATCCTCCAAAATTTTGCTCATCTTCTTATATTCTTTAAGACGCTCAAGCACCAAAGCGTAATTAAATAAAATAGTTTCGGTCCCTTTGGAGCGAGATAAAATACTCTCAAAAACTTTTTGGGCGCCTTTATAATCCCGCAAGTCAACTAAAGATAAAGCATAGTAAAAACCGACTTCGGAATTATTAAACTGCTCGTAAGCGGCTTTAAGGACTTGGGATGCCTCCTCGTATTTGCCCTGGCGGTTTAAGAAATAGCTTATTTTGACCTGGCAGGAAGCTTCCTCGGAACAGGTTTTGCCGTCGCGCAGATATTGTTCGGCGGCCTGCCAGTCGCCTTTCTCCTGCGCCTGCAAAGATAAGAACTTGCAGGCCGAAGGCTGCCCCGCATCAAGTTCTTTTGCTTTCAAAAAATATTTTGCGCTGTTCGCATCATCTTTGTTAAGTACGTAATACGCGCCGATTTTGGTATAAATTTCAGCGTCGGCCATGCCGCGGCGTTCCATTTCAAGATAAACTTTAAGGGCGTCTTCCTGGCGGCCGGTAACTTCATAAATTTTGACCAGATTATAAAAAGGCGCGGGCTCCAAAGGCAGAACTTTAGAGGCCTGCCCGTAGTATTTCGCCGCGCTTTCATAATCTCGGCCCAGCATATAAAACCCGCCTATCTGCATAGCCGTCATCGCGCTAATATTGGGGTTTTGTTTGGAGTATTTTTCAAGTTCGGCTAAAGCCCTGTCTTTATTGATATTGCTCAGAAGAGAAATGTATTTAAGAAATATATCGTCATCTTCGCCGTCTTTTGCCAAAGCTTTCTGAAACACTTTTACCGCTTCCTCAAGCTTGCCCTGCGCCCATAAAGAACTTGCCTGCGCGCTTAAAGTTTTGGCGCTGCCGGGATCTATTTCCCCAAGAACTTCTGCGTATTTAACCGCGCCGTCCTTATCCTCCAAAACTAAAGAAAGACTGAAGAGGGAATTTGTTATCGTAACATCTTTGGGCAAAGCTTCGTCAACTTGTTTATAGAAAGCGTAAGCCTCCTTGAGATTGCCGTGCTGCTCGTTCCAGGCGGCGGCAAGAAAAGTTTTGTAAAAATCAGGGCTTAAGGCTTCAAGTTTCGGCGTTTGGGAGGAGGTATCCTGCAAAGGGGTTGTTTGCTCGGCCTGCGGCGCGGCGGTTTGCGCAGAGGGTTTGTTCTCATACGGAGTTTGCTCTGCAAAGGCCCAAGCGGCCGCTAAGATAAAAAAAGATAAAAAAAGAGAAAATGTTTTTTTGTTTTTCATATATTCCTTTTTAAGAGCAAAGCGTCATCGGTATTATTATAGAACTTTTTTCTTACCGACACCGCCCTAAATAAATTTTTTTCGTAAAAGGCGCGCGCGGGCCCGTTTTTGCAATTAACTTCAAGCGTAATTTCTTCCGCCCCTTTTTCTTTTAGAAAATCTATAAGTCCTTTAAGCAGCTTTGAGCCAAGCCCGCGCCTCTTATGCGAGGGCAAAACCGCAAAATCGGTAATCTCCGCCGAAGGGGGCACGCAGCGCGCGCAAATAAACGCGCACGGCTTTTGCCCCTCTTCAATTACAAAAACCGCCGCGGCGCAATTTGCAATTTCCTTTTCAAAATCAGCCGCGCTCCACGCCGCGCAAAAGCCGCCGCCGCGCGCAATTTGGGAAAGCATTTGCGCGTCTTTTGCAAGCGCCCTGCGCAAAAAACAATTCGTCATTTTACGTCCCGCAAATCTTTATTTCCGTCTTTTAGGGCAAGCTCAAAACGAGCTGGTTTAAGATACAGCGGCGTAAAAACATCTTTTTCTTCCTTTGCGCCGTCTTTGGCCGCTTGTATTTTTTGGCCGGCAAGCGCAAATAAAGTTTGCGCGCAAACTTTATTTGCGGCCCCGCGCGCATAAAAATATTTTGCGCCGCTTGGAAAAAAGTTTTTAAGCGGCTTTGAGTCTAAGCCTAAACCCACTATAAAAAGAGGCGCTTTAAGCCGCGCAAAATATTTGCTTACGCCCTCTAAATCAAGCCACATTGGCTCTAACGCGACAGGCTGCAGTTGCGCGCGGGGGGCCCCGCCGTCTGCGCCGTCGGGGATTGCCCCTTTTGCGTCAGCAGGCCTCAAAGCGTAGGCGCAGATAAAATATTCCTGCCTGAAAGCGTGGGCGGCGGCAATTAAAAAACCGTTTGGATTTTTTTTGCTCCACTCCTTAAAAGTTTTATCAGTAAGAGCCTGCTCTTTAAGCGCGTCAAAAACCGTTGCGGAAAATACTTTTGCCCCGCAAAGTTCTTTTAAGACGGAAGCCAGGGTAATTGCAATTCTTATGCCGGTAAAACGCCCTGGGCCTTTTATAAAAAAAACCTGTTTAATATCCTTAAATTTAATCTTTGCTTTTTTGCAGAGTTTTGCTATTAAGGGAAATAAATATTCTTCTTGTTTAAGGCCGTCTTTTTGCGCCCCGTAGGCTTTGCCGTCTGCGCCGCGCACGCCGGCTGTCAGCGGCAGGCAGGAGCTGTCAATTACAAGCAGCGGGCCTTGCGGGCAAGCGCCGTCGGAGTTAAACTTCTGCGTCGTTTCTTTTTTTACTTTCTTTTGTATTTTTTTCTTTTGCATAAATTATTTTTTTAATATTTTTTTAAGGTCTTCAAGAAGCCGCGCGCTTCTTTTTTCTTTTGCGCTTAAAATTATCTTTCGCTTTGAGCCGCCGCAAAGTTCAAGCTTAATTTCAAGACGGTCTTTTGGGAAAAAGTTTTGCGCCGGCAAAGGCCACTCGGCAAAGATAAGGGAGGTTTCGTCCTCAAGCATAGGCTCAAAGCCCAAATTAAACATCTCCTCTTCTTTCAGACGAAATAAATCAATATGATATAAAACATTTTTTGTACTTTCGTACTTTTTCATCAGGCTGAAACTGGCGCTGACAGGTTTCTTTTTACAGCCCAAAGCGCGCGCGCAGGCGCTTACGATAACCGTCTTGCCCGCGCCTATGGGCCCGCTTAAAAAAACAATATCCCCGCCTTTTAAGCAACGCGCCAAAGCGCGCGCAAAACGGCGGGTATCTTCAACGTTTAAGGAGTTAAAGGCAAACTCTTCCATAATAATTGCGCCAAAAGGCCGTCAAAAACAAAATTAAACTGCTTAAGCTTAGGAAACTTTTTTAAGCGAAACTTCTTTGCCCTCAAGTTTTACTTCAGCGTCACACTGCGGATCTTTTATTTCAAGAGAACCCGCGCTGAAATAATATTTATATTCCCCTTTGGGCAAAAATAAAGTTTTGGCGTAGCCTTCTTCGGTCTTTTCAAGCGCAATTTCGCGCGCGCCCCATAAGTTAAAATCCGCTTTCAGAAAGATGCCCTCTTTTGCAACCCCTTCTGGACAAGCCGAGAAAGGCAGCCTGAAAGTTACCGCGCGCGGGGAAATATCATCCTGCTCTCCCGCCTGCAAAGGCCAAGCGTTGGTATCGCTTTGAGAAGATAAAACGGCCAGGGCGTCTATTTTTGACTTTGCCAAATCTTTTGCAAAAACCTGGAAATCATTAAGCGCAAACATAAACAAAAAAGCGCCCGCAGCCGTGCAAAGGCCGTAAAATAAAGCCCCGGAAACGGTACAGTTCTTTTTGCCTTTACGGCAGTTCTTTGCCGACATATTCCCTCAACCTGAACTTTGCGCCTAAAGAAGCCGCAAGTTTTTTTACCGCCTCTATATCAATATTCTGCTTGTCAACGACCGTAATGGTCGTATCGGTTTTTTGCGCGCAAAGTTTAATAAAGTTAAGCGCGCTTTCAAAGCCGCCCTGCGCATATTTTTGCTGCGGGCGCACTATTTTTATCCACTCTTCTTTATAGGGACTGTTTATGCTTATGCTTATCCTGTCAATATTTTCACAAAGGAGGCCCGTTATGTCGCGCCCGTAAACAGCGTTTGCAAGCCCTAAAGTATTAAGCCGCAGCGGAATTTGCGGAAATTCTTTTTTGAGCGTTTTTGCAGTTTCAAGCAAGATTTCAAGACGCATGGTAGGCTCCCCGTAGCCGCAGAAAACTATTTCTTTATAAGGCTCCTTTTTAAGCTGCGCGCGCACGGCTGACAAAGTTTCCTCGGCGGAAGGCTCTTTGCCTTTTAGGTCCAAATTATGCTCGTAGTAGCGCATGGCAAGAGGCGTCTTCATACAAAACACGCAGGCGTTGGGGCAGCGGTTTGTAAGATTTATGTACAAAACGCCGTTATGGCCGTAGGCTATTTTTGGCTCGCCATTAAATTTCGTTTCTGACATATGTACATTATATCATTTGAGGCCGCCGCAATAACTCAAACAAAAAAAATAGGCCCTTTTGCCGCGGACAGATAGGTCTTTCTGCCCTTGCGGCTCTTTATCCCTGCAAATAGAATATATTTAAGAGGAAATAAATGACACCTAGAAAAATCATTGTTCTATATATATTATCTTTCATAGCAATACCTCTGTTCCAAACAGCGCCTTCTTACGCGCAGACGCTGCTTGACAAAAACGGCGCGCTGCCCGACTATAAGGAAGTCCTATCCAAGCGCGATGCGACTGCAGTTTCCTTTGACGCCCTTGACGCGATGAAATATCAGCAGGAGGCGCTGCACGCAAAAATCTTCAAAGACAAGCTGCTGCAGGAGATAGAGGACGCCGTCCAAAAAAATAACGCCCCCGCCTACTTTGAGAAAACAAACTTTCTTAACGCCATGCTGCTTGAGTATATTAAATCCTCCAACCTTGAGGTGCGGGCCGAAGGCGCCGCCGCGCTTTTGGAGCAATTGCATCAAAGCGCGATAACAGCCGAGGACGCGCAGAAAGCTTTTGACATTTTTGAAAAAAATCTGCGGCAAAACAAGATTTGCAGCGGCAGTCTTTGCTCTTTTCTTAATTTAAGCGCTTTAGGGCTCGCTTTCAGGTCAAAAGAATACGCGGAGGCAAACGACAAAAAACAGCTTTCCTTACAAGCGGAAACAGGTTTTATCCCTTCTCCCCGCCAAAAGCAGAAAGAATATCTGGCTTTGATAAAAGAGCTTTCCCCCAATAATTACGGCTCGGCGGAGGCAAACGCTCTTATGGCAAAAAGTTTTCTTATTGCCGCCGCGGCTTTAGGTTCGCCGGCGGATTTAACCGAAATTACGCAAAATATAGTTACCGCGGGCGGCAATCTGATAAGAAAAAAACTAAACGCAAATGCGATGGACAATAAAAACGCGGAAGCTCAGATTGCAGCTATGGACACTTTGTTTGAGCTAGGCAAAGAGGCAAAACCCGTCCTTAAAGATTTTGCTTTCAACAGACGCACGCTTACCTCCTATGTGTATGCAAACATAAATTTGGCCTACGCCGCTTTAACAAAAGAGGAAGAAAAAATCAATAAACAAAATCTTGAAAATCTTTATTGTTATCAAGTTTTTAATATTTCTTCCCAAGATGACTTTGAACTGAAACAAAAAATAGCTTATGCCTACGGCCGCGGTTATGCGCAGGCCTATGTAACTTCGTCAAAAGAAAACAAATGCCTTGTGACGGTTCCTGAGCGGCCCGATCCGCGGCTTGTCGCCCAGGAAAACACAGATTTCGTCATGAAAGAAGTGTATTTTGCGATAGCCACCTCTGCGGCAGGGCCGATACTATCCGCGCTAAAAAACGGCGCAAGGATAATAAAGCATTTCAAAGCCTTAAAATATCTGTCCGGCAAGCGAAATATGACTTTGGGGCAATTCTTTATGAACGGCCAGCTTAAAAATCTGCCGCGGTTTGCAGCGCCGCTGGAACGAAAAGCCGTGCAAAAAGTTTCCCTCGCCGCGGCGCAAAGCGCGGATTTAGCCAGACAGGCGCAGAATCCCGCGCGCTCTGCGCAAGCGGCGCAGACCGCCGCAAAAGCCAATGCGGCTGCAGACGCCGCGGCAAAATACGCTTATAAAGGCCCCGCCTTTCAAAAAGCGGTTGCGGGCGAACCCATGCCAAAGCCTCTTAAGCTCAAAAGAACTCCAAAGAAAAATCCTTTTTCGGGCGAATATCCTTCCGGGTTGAAAAATGACGAACAACTGGCTAAATCATGGATTGACTACTACAAAAACGGCTACTTCAGCCCAAGAGATCAGATAGAAGCCATTGAGGGTATGAGCGCGGCAAAAGCAAACAACACCATGGAATATCTGTACTATATGTCTATGGACGACGCAAAAGCCACCATTCTTGATCCGTTGGATCTGCACGGCAGGCTGCCCGATTTTATGTATGACGGCAGGCTTATACCAAATACAAAAAGGCTGCCTTCCGGCTATTATAAAAATAAATTTAACGATAATTTGGAAAAGCTGCTTGCAATTTCGGAAGGGGACGGAACCTTATATTCCCACAACGCGGAGCTTAAAGATATTCTTATATCAATGAGAGATTATACTTTTGATCAGGGGTTTTCCTATCAAAACAATTACGCCATGGCAAAAGCTTTGCGCGACAATTTCGGAGAACTTGTAAAAGAAATTGAAACAAAGGGTTTTAACGCAAGCCGCGGCAGATTTAATAAATTATGGAATAAGAAAGTAAAAGGATACAAAAACGATAAGCAGGTTAATGTATCGCTAAAAGATTTCTTCAACCAAACGCGTAAAAGCCCTTTTCTGGATCTTGATAAAGCCGTGCCTGAGTTTTATTTGAACAGCCCGAAGTGGGTTTCATGGGAAAACGAAAGGCGCAACCTTGCCGCGCTTGCCTATACAAAAGATTTAAGACCGGCAACGACATTATCCCAAAAAATTAAAAGTACAATCCGCCCCTCCAAAAGCAAATATATAACCGTTGAAGCGCACGGCAAAGTGCTTACCGACGTGCACAGCACCGTGCCGGATTTTGACAACGCTATGACCGCCGCCCGCTCCCTTGCCGACAGCAAACCCAGCACTCTCACAACCAAAATAAATAATTTTGAGGTTTTGGGGGGCGCTTGTCAAAGCGGCTTTGGGGAAAATATGTGCCTGCCAGGGCAGGGCTACGACGGCACAAAAGTTATAAACCGCTTTTTTCATAAGACGGAAAGAAACGTAAAAGTAATCGTTTTTGACGCGCAGTATAAACCTGTAGTCGTAGAGCTGGAAAAAGTATCTTATGTCATTGACCAGGCAAATAAAGATATTGACCTCTTGCGCGCAAGCACCATGTCCTCCCACGCCATAGATAATACAAGAGATATCCTGACCATAGCCCAGGCTGAAAAAA
>JAEWSL010000059.1 GCA_023398295.1 Elusimicrobiota bacterium
CTTGTAAAGATAACCAAAATGCTCTCCGGCGAACTGGAGGTAAAGGAAGCTTTTTTTCTTAACGCAAAAGCGGGCAAAGGCGTCAAGGAACTGCAGAAGGCCGTGGCGGAATATATACCTTTCTGCAAGCCTTATTTCCCCAAAGGCCAGCTTACCGACCGCTGGGAAAGATTTTATATAGCGGAGTTTATACGAGAACAGATTTTTTTGCTTTATTCCCAGGAAATACCTTACAGCGCCTGCGTGGAAGTAAAGGAGTTTAAGGCGCTGCCCAAAGGTAAAAGCTATATCCGCGCCGTCGTGCGCGTTGAGAGGGACAGCCAAAAAGCCGTCATAATAGGCGCGGGCGGCAGGGCGATAGCCAAGCTCAGGCAGCGTTCTCAGGACAGAATAAACGAATTTCTTAAACAAAAATACCGTCTTGAGCTGCGCGTTGAAACCGCCCCCGACTGGCGCAGAGATGATAAGTGCCTGCGGCAGTTCGGGTATCTCAATTAGACGCGCGGGATATATTTATGACCGAAGATAAAATTAAAGCGCTGGTTGATTTGATAAATAAAGAGCCTAAAGCCCGCCTTCAGGAAGAACTTGTTAAAATTATCAAAAGCAACCCCGGTCTTTTCAGCAGATTTCTTGCAAAGCATTACGGCGCAAGCGCGCTTTTGCCGCGTTGCGTGAGGGAGGCTCTGTCCTGCGTCAGGAGAGAGAATCTTCAAAAGCATTTTGCTTGGTTTTTTGACCGCAGAACCCCGCCTCTTTCAGACGGCGTTTTACTTACGGCCCGTTTTCTTAATCCGCGCGCGGAAGACGGGGAACTGCTTAAGAACTTCAACGCTCTTAAGGAACATATTCTAGAAGAGATTGAACCCGCCGCAGATACTTTCGGCTATGCGGCTTGTTTTGAGCAGGTGTTTTTTAAGGATTTTAATTTTCGGCTGGAAGCGCTTTGCGCCGACGACAGGATTTTGTCCCTTCCCGATATGATACAACGCCGCAGGGCCACGCCTTTTGGTATGGCGGTGCTCTATTTGCTTCTGGCCAGGGCCGCAGATATTGAAGCGAAAATAGTTGACATGGGCGGAAAGCCGGTCGTGGTTTTCGGCGGAGGGGAAGGTTTTGGCGAGGAGGTTTACATTGATATCTCCGCGCGCGGCGCTTTTGTAAGCCAGAGCGAATGCCATATTTACGCCGCTACAAGATCCGTCAAATGGCAGCCTTCTTTAATGAAGCCGCTTACCTCAAAGCAAATAATAAAACGTCTGCTTAATAATTTAGTTTTTATTTACTCAAAGGCGCAAAGCGAAGGCGGAAATTTTACCGCGGCGGATTTGAAGGCCGCCCGCGGCGCGCAAAAAGGGCCTCTTTATTATCTGCGCTGCTACCTCAAAAGTTACAAAGATTAAAGGCCTGAAAAGCTTCAAAATAAACTGACCGCGAGGAGCCCCTATGCTTAAAGAAAATATCTTGCAAACTATCGGCAATACGCCTCTAATAAAATTAAATTTTGGCGCGGGCGCAAATTTGTTTGCCAAGGCGGAGATGTTTAATCCGCAGGGCAGCGTAAAGGACCGCGCCGCTTTATCTATGATAGAAGACGCCTTTAAGCGCGGCGTTTTGGCGCGCGGCGGCGTTATCGTGGAGCCTACCAGCGGCAATACCGGCATAGGCCTTGCTTTTATCGGCGCGCTTAAAGGCTGCAAAGTTATCCTGACCATGCCCGAAAATATGAGCGAAGAGAGAAAAAAGCTCCTTCGTCTTTTAGGTGCGCAATTGGAGCTTACGCCCGCAAAACAAGGCATGAGCGGCGCGGTTTTACTTGCCGAGCAAATTGCGCGGAAGACTAAAGGCGCGTGTTACTTAAATCAATTTGCAAATCCGGCAAATCCGCTTGCGCATTTTGAGCATACCGCCCCCGAAATCTGGCGGGATTTAGACGGCAATATTGATGTTTTTATTTCCGCAGCGGGCACCTGCGGCACGGTAGTAGGCTGCGGGCGGTTTTTCAAAAGTAAAAATCCCGCGGTAAAAATTGTAGCCGTTGAGCCCGCCGCCTCCCCCGTTTTAAGCGGCGGCAAAAGCGGCCCGCATCTCATACAAGGCATAGGCCCTGGTTTTATCCCGGACAATTTTGACGCAGGCGTTATTGACGAAATTATGACCGTTTCCGACCAAGAAGCCCTCTCTTGCGCAAAAGAACTTGCCAGAAGAGAAGGCCTTTTTTGCGGGCCCAGCGCGGGTGCCGCTTACTGCGCCGCGCTAAAACTTGCCGCGCGCCCGGAGTTTAAGGGCCGCAGCATAGTTTTTGTCTGCCCCGATGCAGCCTCCCGCTATATTTGACGCTTTAGATTAAAGGTAAATTTTCAGCTTTATTTGCGCGTTTGACGGCGCAGAGCGCGCGCTTTAGCGCGCGCTCTGCGCGCCATAAACTTTGCGCGCGCGGCATATTATTATATAATTACTATATACTCTATGAAAATAGAAAGATAAACGTGAAAAGCGCGGTAAAAGCGCAAAAAACGCAGGTAATTATATGACAAACACCAACGCACCCTCCGCGCAAAAAGCGGGAGATAAACAACAAAATCAGGACAAGCAGAAAAATAATAAATATTCCGCTACGGTATTACTGCCGCAGACGGCTTTTCCGATGAGGGCTGGGCTGCCTCAAAAAGAACCTTCTTTACTTAAATTCTGGAACGATTTGCAAATTTACGAAAAGATGCTTGCGCGCGCAAGCAAAAAAGAAAAATTTGTTCTTGCCGACGGGCCTCCATACGCAAACGGCCGCATACATATGGGCCACGCGCTCAATAAAGTCTTAAAAGACATTGTGGTAAAATCGCATTTTATGCTCGGCTACAACAGCCCTTATATTCCCGGGTGGGATTGTCACGGTCTGCCTATAGAGCAGGCTCTTATCAAAGAGATGAAGATAGACAAAAAAGAGATAAAAGATATCCCCGCTTTCAGAAGGCGCGCCCGTGAATTTGCAAATCATTTTGTCAATGAACAAAGGGAAGGTTTTAAGCGTCTTGGCATTTTGGGCGGGTGGGATAATCCCTATCTTACCATGTCAAATATCTACGAGGGCTTAACGGTAAGCGCTTTTTACGAAGCTTTTGAAAAGGGGCAGATATATAAAGGCAAGAAAGCCATTTACTGGTGTCCGACCTGCGAAACAGCGCTTGCCGACGCCGAAACGGAATATCACGATAAAACTTCCACCTCCATATATTTGCGCTTTAAGCTTAAAGAGTATCCCGCAGAGTTATTTAAGGGCCTTGATTTGACAAAACCCGTTTATCTTTCCGTCTGGACCACAACGCCGTGGACCATTCCGGCAAATCAGGCCTGCGCCGTAAACTCAGAAGAACTTTACCGCGTTATGCTGCTTGAGGACGGCTCTTATATAATTGCGGCCGATAAACTTGCCGACGCTTTTATAAAAGAATGTTCTTTGAGCGCACGCATGGTCATGAAACTAGAAGGCAAAACTTTGGTCGGCCTTAAATATGAGCATCCTCTTAACAAAAAAATAAATCCCGTCATTAACACGGATTTTGTTACTATGGACAGCGGCGTGGGAATAGTGCATATTGCGCCCGGCCACGGGGAGGACGATTTCTACGCCGGTCTTAAATGGGGCCTTGAAGTTTTTTGCCCCGTAGACGAAAAAGGCCTGTTTACCAAAGACGCGGGCGAGTTTGCAGGCATGCATATTTTCAAGGCAAATCCGCTTATCGTCGCTAAACTGGAGGAATTGGGCTCTCTTGTAAAACAAGCCGCCATCACGCACAGCTATCCGCATTGCTGGAGATGCAAACAACCCATTATATTTCGCGCTACGGAGCAGTGGTTTATGTCCATTGACAAAGACAATCTGCGCGCAAAACTGATAGAAGAAATTGAAAAAGTAAAATGGCACCCCGCCGGCGGGCAGACGCGCATAAAATCCATGGTCCAGCTTAGGCCCGACTGGTGCTTAAGCAGGCAGCGTTTTTGGGGCGTGCCGATAATGATTTTCTACTGCAAAAGCTGCGGCAAGATGCAAACTTCAAAAGAAATCTTTGAGCATATCAAAGCCCGCGCTCTTAAAGACGGCAGCGACTTTTGGTTTGAAGAAGACGCCTCTGCCATATTGCCCGCGGGATATAAATGCTCGTGCGGCGGCGCGGAGTTTGAGAAAGAAAAAGATATTTTGGACGTTTGGTTTGACTCCGGCGTTTCATGGAAAGAAGTGTTAAAGCACCGCGGTCTTGGCCTTCCTGCGGCTGTTTACCTTGAAGGTTCCGACCAGCACAGGGGCTGGTTTCAGACTTCTCTGATAGCCTCCACCGTGCTTGAAGGCAAAGCGCCTTTTGAAAACGTAATTACGCACGGCATGATTTTGGACCAGCAGGGCAAAGCCATGCACAAAAGCGCGGGCAACAGCGTTGAGCCCGATGATATCGTAAATAAATACGGCGCCGATATTTTGCGCCTCTGGGTAAGCTTTACCGATTACGGCGACGACGTGCGCCTGTCTTCGGAAATTCTTGAGGGCCCCATAGACGGCTACCGCAAAATCCGCAACACCGTGCGCTACGCTCTGGGCAATCTTTACGATTTTGAGCCCGCAAAACATCAAACCGCTCCCGAAGAGCTTGCCGAAATTGATAAATATATGCTTGCGCGCCTTGACGCTCTTATAAAGCAGGTGCGTAAGGATTACGCGGACTTTAAGTTTAGAAACGTTATCCGCGCCATTACCGATTTTTGCATACTTGATTTATCTTCGCTGCTTTTGGATACCTCAAAAGACCGTCTTTACACTTTAGGCAAAGACGCGCCCGCGCGTCGTAGCGCGCAAACGGTTCTGTGCGAGATGCTAAACTGTCTTTTAAGGCTGCTTGCTCCCATATTGTCCTTTACGACCGAAGAAGCCTGGCAGGAACTTAAAAAGCTGCCCTGCGGCAAAACTTTGGAAGACAGCGTGTTCTTGGCAGAACTGCCCGAAGGCGCCTCTTATGTTCCGAATGAAAAACTTACTGCAAAATGGGATAAGCTGCGCGCCCTTCGCCCGACGGTATTAAAAGCGCTTGAAAGCGCGCGCGCGCAAGGCATTATCGGCGCGCCGCTTGAAGCGCGCATAACGCTTAACTCAAAAGACGAAGATACCAACAAGTTTCTTAAAGAAACCCTGCCGCTTTGGGCGGAACTTGCGATAGTATCGCAGGCGCAAATATCAGAAGAGCCTTGCACAGAGGATTTTGCGGTTAAAGTAGAGCATGCCTGCGGTTCAAAATGTCCTCGCTGCTGGCAGTGGAAAGAGGACATAGGCTCAAACCCCGCCTACGGCGAACTTTGCGCCCGCTGCGCCGAAGTTTTGGAAAGAGAGCATATTAATGCGCCCGAAAAATAAGCACTGGGACGAGTTTAAGCAATTTGCCGCCCGCAATAAGGCGGAGGTAATCTTAGTTCCGCTGATTTTTTTGTTTGATTTTATGACAAAAATATTAGCCGTGGCTTTCCTAATGGGCGGCCCGAGCGTTAAAGTGCTGCCGTTTTTCCGTCTTACTTTTGTGGAAAACACGGGGGCGGCTTTTGGCAGTTTTCAAAACGGCAATTTTTGGCTTATAATAGCCACGGTGCTTATTTTGGCTTTGCTTATAAAATGGCGCGAAGATTTGCTTGCCTACGGCGCGGCGGCCAGATACGGGATTATCTTTATTATAGGCGGCGCTTTAGGCAATCTTTTTGATAGAATTGTTTTAGGTTTTGTGATAGATTTCCTGGACTTTATCGTCTGGCCCGTTTTTAACGCGGCGGACAGTTTTATCTCTGTCGGAGTAATGCTGTTGTTTTTTGCCATGACGAAAGATTATTTCCTTAAGGAAAGAAAAGGGGAGGAAAAATGAAAAAATACGGTTTGTTTTTTATCTCGTTTCTTATTTTTGCCGCCGCTTGCGGCGGCAGCAAAGAACAAATGCTTGAAAGCGCAGTCGCAATGCAGAAAAACGGCAATAACGAAGGCGCTTTAAGGGCTTATAATACAATTTTACGTCAAACACCCGATTATTATCCGGCGCTTGCAAACCGCGCTTTAGTCTACGAAAAACTTAATGAAAACGATAAGGCGGCCAAAGATTATGAGGCCGCCCTTAACTTAAATTCTTCCAATGTGCAGCTTCTCAATAACGCGGGCGCGTTTTTTATAAAGGAAAAAGAGCCCGCGCGCGCCCTGATTTACCTTGACAAAGCCATAAAGCTTGACGGTGAGTATTTTAACGCCTATATGAACCGCGCGCTTGCAAAAAACGAACTTGGCCTTTATGAGTCGGCCGTGGAGGATTTTGACGCCGTTCTTTTATACGATTCCGAAAATCTGCCTGCCCTTACCGGCAAAGCGGTAAGCAAACATAATTTGGGCGCTTATTATGCGGCGGCAAAACTGTTTACGCAGGTTTTATATTACGATCCGAAAAATCCTCAAATTTACTATCGCCGCGCCGTTTCCGAGCGCGCCGACGGCAGGCACGCAAACGCTCTTCTTGATTACGCCGTCGCCGTTGAGCTTGATCCGCGCTTTACCGCGGCGCGTTTTGGCAAAGCGGAAATGCTTTATAAACAGGGCAATTACGAGGCCGCCCTTGGGGAAATAGATATCCTAAAAGGTTATGATAATCAATATGCCCCTTCTTACGAACTTGCGGGGGATTTGCTCTCTTTAAGCGATACAAAAAGCGCAAAAGCAAACTACAATGTCGCAAAGAAGCTGGACCCTAAAAACGCCGCGCGCTACGAAGCTAAAATACGCCTTATGGAAAGCGACGGCGGCCGCGTAAAAGTTTTAATGGATACCTTTAGAAGCAAATAAAACACGCCCGCGCGGGCCGCGCGCAAAAAAAACGGTTTAGGGGAAGCGCCTGGAGGAGCGTTTTTTAGAAGCAGTAAATTTTATGAGAAAAAAAACTTTTAACGATAAAGCCGTTTTTTTTGCCCCTTCCTCCTATGCTTTGAGAGGCTGGCTCAGCGTTATTTTTGCTCTGCTTTTATTTTTTGCCTACGGGCTTAACGGCAGCGGCGTTACTATATTTATTTTATCTGTTCTTGCCTTTTTTATCGGGGGGGAGCTTTTCCTTATAGGCGCGCTTAAAGAGTTAAAAAAACTTTATATAGGTTTCAACGCTTTTCTTGCCGTGAACGCTTCTTCGGCGTTTTTATTTGCCGTCTTAAGCAGTATGAGGGGCGGCTCTTCCTTAGGCGTGCGGGGCAGCGCGCTGCTGGTGCCCGTTATTTTTATCTTCGCCAATTTTATTAAAGCGCGAGAACTGGGGCATATAAAACACTCCCAGCGTTTTGTGGAAAGCCTTGATAACTTTATTTCTAAGAGCGTTCTGCGGGAAGAAGAGGACGGCTCCCTGAAAAAAGTCTTTGCCGAAGAGATTGAAATAGACGATGTCATCATAATTAAAACCGGAGAGCGCGCCGCCGTAGACTGCCTTATCGTTGAAGGCAAAACTTTATTTGACGAAAATCTTATTACCGGCAACGTTACTCTTGCCGCCAAGCAGGAAGGCGACAGGGTTTTTGCCTCCTCCGTAAACAAAGGCCCGCAGGTAAAGGCGAGGGCGGTTAGCCTGCAAAAATCCTCTCAGATAGCAAAGATACTTAAGGCCGTTAAAATCAGCGAAGGTAAAAAGGTGTTTGTTTCAAGCCCGCTGGAACGATATGCAAGACCGGCGTTGGGCTTTTTTCTTTTGCTTGCTTTAATGCAGCTTTTTGGGGGGCTTTGGTTTTGCGCTCCCGAGCAGAGAACGTTTTACATAAGCGCGTTTCTGCTGGTTTTATCTTTAAGCGGCGCGGTGCCTTATATGGCCGCTGTTTTATGCGCTCTTGAAAACGCGCGCGCCTGCGCCGAGAAGAGCAGGGTAACCGTAAACAACCCTTACGCTCTTGAAATTTTACGCAAATGCAAAACCGTATTTATAGATAAAACAGGCACGCTTACTACGGGCAATTTAGAGGTTTTTTCTTTTGTTCCGGCTGTCGGCGTCAAAGAGGGGGCTCTTATTTCCTGCGCGGTTACGGCGGAGCAGGAGGGCGGCAATATCTTTTCAAAAGCGCTTAGGGAATACGCCAGGGAAAACGGCGCAGCGCCCCAAAAAGTTATCTCTTTTGAACTTTATCCTAGCTTTGGCACGGCCGTTAAGACAGATAAAGACACTATATTGGCCGGCCGCAAAATTTGGCTTGAGAGCAAAGGGGTGGAAGTCAAAGCTCCCGACGAGGAGCAGAGCAAAACTGTTTTCTACGTAGCAAAAAACGGCAAATTTGCAGGCTGCGTTTATTTTACGGACAGGCTTAGAGCCGGCGCAAAAAATACGGTTGCTTTCTTAAAGGAATGCGGACGTCAGGCGGTGCTTGTTTCGGGCGATAATACGGCGGCCTTAAAGCTTGTTTCGCAGCGCGCCGGCATAGAGGATTTTTACGGCAATATGCTTCCGCAGGATAAGGCCGCCAGGATTACCGCTTTAAGCAACGCGGGCCAAAGCATAGCTATGATAGGCGACGGCTTTAACGATATTTTGGCTCTTTTGGAGGCTGATGTTTCCATTGCTTTTGTTTCTTCAAACAAGACTTTTGAAAGCTGGGTTGACATAGCCTGCTACGGCAAAGATTTCGGCGTGGTTAAGAAGATATTTACGCTTGACGCCATGCAAAAGAACGTCATTTGGGAAAATATTGCGCTCTTTACGCTTATAAATCTTGCCGCGGTTTACGCGGTTTTGATTTTGCAGTATGCTTTGGCCTGGTACATTTTAACGGGGCTTATGCTGCTTGCCATAGGCCTCATTATGCTTAACAGCAGAAAACTAGGGAGGAAATTATGAGCGACTTAGATTTCGGTTATACAAAAACGCACGCGCGCAAAGGGGCGGACGTTAAACTGCCCAAAATACAGTGCTGGGAAAATCAGTACAAGCGGGCGTATCTTATAGAAATAGTCCTGCCGGAGTTTACTTCCGTCTGTCCCAAAACGGGCCTGCCGGATTTTGGAGTTATAACGATAGAATATATACCCGCAAAACTTTGTCTGGAGTTAAAGTCGCTCAAATATTATCTTCTTGAATACCGCGATATGGGTATTTTTATGGAGAATATAGCAAATAAAATACTTGACGATGTCGTTTCGGCCTGCAGGCCTAAATGCGCGCGCATAACGGCAAAATTTACGCCGCGCGGAGGGCTTGAATCCAAAATCACGGCCGAGTACGGAAAATGGGGAACAAAATGAAAACAAAAAAGAACATAGTTTTTTTTATTGCGGGCATTATTGCCGCGGCGCTGCTTTGGCATTTTTATCTGGGGCCTAAATATAACATCAAGCGCGGCGACAAAGAAACTTTGGATATATTGCTTGAGGCCGATAAAGACGCCCTAAACCGCGCTACCGAAAGTTTGGAGGGGGAAGTCTTGTTTAACACGGCAAGCGATAAAGACGGGACGGCTGAAATAGACGACGGCGGTTTATCTTCCCAGAGCATAATAGACGCGGGGAAGCCGTCGTCGGAAGGTGAATCCGATTTTGCCTCAATGGCGTCCAAGCCCGAAGATGTTTATGAGCAAATGGCCAAGGGAGATAAGCGCGGCGGGCCGCGGATTGTTCTTGAGAACAGGGATGTCACTGTTAATATGCCCGATGTGGACGAGGCGTCCGCCGCAACGGAAGCGGAGGGAGAGGATTTGCTCCAAAACAGCAGGATAACGCTTATAGGCGCGCCGGTTAAACCCCACATTATAAGAAACGACGGGGATTACAGCGCTTTTAAGAAAGGCAGGAAAGGTAATTTTGAAAAAATTGATTTTACAAAAGATATGATTGTCTTTTTGGAATCGGACACTAATATGTCTAACGGGTTTTTTGAGATAGCGGAAGTTCTTCCCCAGGAAGATATGGTGCTGGTTGAGTACAGGGTAAATATCATAGGCTCTTCCGAAAAAAAAGACATAATGCCCTATAAGGTGCTTAAACAGACGGATAAGCCCGTTAAGTTTAAGCAGATTAAATAAATTAAGAAGAAATTATTTGCTGTTCTTTCGCGCAAAGCCCCCGCTTAAAAGCGGGGGCTTTGTATATTTTGGCAGTATCGGTTATTATATTTCCTGTTCGGAAAATATGTTGTTAAGCTGTCTGTTTACGCGGTAGAAAGTGGCGCACTTGGGCATATCTTTTATGCGTTTTGCGCCTATATAGGTCATAGCGCTTCTTAAGCCGCCCAGTATGGCAAGCAGCGTAGGGGCGATATCGCCCTTAAAGGGCAGTTCCACCACTTTGCCTTCGCTGGCGCGGTATTCTTTCATGCCGCCGTAGAATTTTTCCTGCGCGTAATCGGAGCTCATGCCGTAGAACTTTTTATAATATTGTTCGCAGGTAAGAAGGGTGCTTTCTTCACCCGCGGTGTCGGGGGATAACTGGTTGGTAAGGAAAGTCTTTTTAATTATTTCCCCGCCGCTCTCTTTGTGGCCGGCAAGCATGCCGCCGAGCATCACAAAATCCGCCCCTGCGCAAAAGCTCTTGCAAATATCTCCGGGCACTATGCAGCCGCCGTCTGCGCAAATCATGCCGCCCACGCCGTGGGCGGCGTCGGCGCAGTCTATCACGGTTGAAAATTGCGGCCGTCCTACGCCAGTCAGTTTCCGCGTAGTGCAGACGGAGCCCGGGCCTATGCCCACCTTTACTATGTCAACGCCGTTAATAATAAGGTCTTCGGTCATATCGCCCGTTACCACATTGCCGGCCATGATAAGGCTTTTGGGATATTTGGCGCGCGCTTTTTTGATAAAGGAAACAAGATATGGCGAGTAGCCGTTTGCCACGTCTATGCATATATTGGACGCAAGGCCCGTTTTCATAATGTCCGAGAGTTTATTGTAATCCAGCGCGCTTACGCCGGTGCTTATAAAAATAAGGTCGTTGCCGCCGTAAGTTTTCTTATTTTCTTTTAGGAAGGCAATTATTTCCTTTGTGTCATAATGCTTATGCAAAACGGTGAAAAGACGGTGTTTTTGCATTTCGCGCGCAATCTCAAAAGTGCCGGTGGTGGCCATATTGGAGCTTAGGATACCGGTCGCTTTTATCTGGCGCGGGCACCATTTGAAAGTATAGGCGCGCTCAATTTCAACCTGCGCGCGCGAGGAAAGAGCCGAGCGTTTGGGCCGCAGCAATACGTCGCAGTAGTCCAATTGGACATCATCGTATATTCTCATAAAAATATCTCCGCAGAAAAATAACGGGAAAAACTAAGAAAAACAAAAGCAATTTATATAATACAATATTTTAAGACTGTTTTAACCGCCGCCGCGGGAAAATGGACTGTGGACATAAGGGAAAAAAATTCTATAATGTAAGTAAGCGGCGCAAAGCAGTTTCCTAAGCCTTACGGAGGGATATTTTTTATGAAGCAAATTATAGTAATATTTATAGTCTTTATAGGCGTATATTTTATGTATAACCACGGGTTTATCAAGACGATAGCCCGTCCCAAAGCAAACCCGGAGGCCGTCCAGGAAACGCCTAAAGTGAATACGGAAACGGAACCGCTTCTCCACAAACAGCTGCCTATTATTGCGCCGGAGCGCAATCAGGCTATGCGCGGTTCAAGCGACGCTTTGGGCAAGGTTGAGGCTTCCTGCTTTTCTTTATTTGATCCTCCCACCAGCTATGCCTTTGTAGAGGTAGCCTACTTCAACGGCGCGCCAGAGATTTCAAGGATAATTAACCGCTATCTTGCCAATTACAATATGCCGGAAGACAGGGAAAAAATCCTAAATCTCCTAAGCAGCGTGCGCGATAAACAGACTTTTGATATTTTAGTGGATTTTTTTAACAGAAACATTTTCCCCAAAAAAACTTTACTGCATACCATAGCGGATTTTGATTCCTCGGAATCTTTTGATTTTTTGAAAAATGTCGCCAGAGAAAATACTAACGCCGCCTTAAGAAAAGAGGCCTTGGACATAGTTAAATCGGTGGAGGACTCCGCAATTCTAGCGGATACGGCGGAACCTGGGCAGGATATTACGCAGAAGCCGTCTTATTCCACCGTGCAGGTTCAGGCCTTGCTTAACAAAGGGGAAATGAAGAGATAGCGGCGTTTATCCGAATGTTTCAGGAGAGGCAAAATGAATATCAGCGAGATAAACCAGCAAGTTCGCAGCGAAAGTTTATTTTTGCAGGATCTCAAAAGAGAGATTGCAAAAGTGATAGTAGGCCAGGAAGACCTTGTTGAGAAAATGCTTGTGGCCCTTATAGCCGACGGGCATATCCTTATAGAAGGCGTGCCGGGCCTTGCAAAAACAATGACGGTGAGAACTTTGGCGCAGGCCTTAAGCGCCACTTTCCAGCGCATACAGTTTACTCCGGATTTACTGCCGGCGGATATAACCGGAACGCTTATCTTTAATCCCAAAGAGGGCACTTTCAGCCCGCGCAAAGGGCCTGTGTTTGCCAATATGGTGCTGGCAGACGAAATAAACCGTTCTCCGGCAAAAGTGCAAAGCGCGCTGCTTGAGGCCATGCAGGAGCGGCAGGTTACCATCGGGGAGGAAACCTATAATCTTCCCACGCCGTTTATGGTGCTTGCCACGCAAAACCCGGTGGAGCAGGAGGGCACATATCCTCTTCCCGAGGCGCAGGTTGACAGATTTATGCTCAAGATTAACGTTAACTATCCTTCAAAAGAGGAGGAGAAAATAATTTTGGAGCGAATGTCAGTTACCGAGAAGCCGCGGGTAACCTCCCAAATAAACACGGACGTTATCCTTAAGGCCAGAAAAGTTACCGACACGATTTACGTTGACGAGAAAGTAAAAAACTATATCATTGATTTAGTCTTTGCCACAAGGCAGCCTAAGGAGTACAGGCTGGGCGATATTGCCTCTTTTATTTTATACGGGGCAAGCCCGAGGGCTTCCATTTATATTACGCAGGCGGCCAAAGCGTTTGCCTTTCTGAAGGGGCGCGGCTTTGTTACGCCGGAAGATATAAAAGAAATCGGCCCCGACGTGCTGCGTCACCGCATCCTGCTTACTTACGAGGCCGAAGCCGAAAATATTACGACGGAAGATATAATAAAGAAAATCTTTACCACAGTAGAAGTGCCATAATGCAAACCGCTGATATCTTGAAACGGGTACGTCGGATAGAGATTGAAACCGGCAAACTTGTTGCGGAAACTTTCGCCGGCGAATACCTGAGCGTTTTTAAGGGACAGGGTATAGAATTTGCGGAGGTCCGCCGATATATACCCGGGGACGATATACGTTCTATTGACTGGAACGTATCGGCCAGAACGGGCGGCGTTTTTGTCAAGAAGTTCAATGAAGAGCGCGAGCTCAGCGTAGTTATCGCCTGCGACGTTTCGGCTTCCCAATTTTTCGGCTCGCAAGGCAGGTTTAAGAGCGAAGCCGCCCTTGAGCTCGCGGCGGTTTTTGCATTTTCCGCCATAAAAAATAACGATAAAGTGGGCTTGCTTTTATTCTCCGACAAAATAGAGCTGTATATCCCGCCCAAAAAAGGCAAACGCCATGTTTTGCGCATTATAAGGGAACTCCTGGCCTTCACTCCCCAAAGCGGCGGCACAAATATATCTTTGTGTTTGGACACTCTTAACAGAATGATAAAAAGGAAAGGCATTTTGCTTTTTATCTCTGATTTTATTGACGCCGATTACGAGAAATCTTTTAAGCTGGCCGCGCGCAAGTTTGACCTTGTGCCCGTCATCGTTGGAGATCCTCTTGAGTTTTATCTTCCGCGCCTTAGGGCGGCGGTTAATTTTGAGGGGTTTGAAAGCGGTTTGTCGGGGTGCTTTAATTTATCGTCTGAAGCGGCGCGCAGGTTAACGGAAGAGAGGGCGCGTTACCGCCAGAAGGCCTTGCAGCTTTTTAATGCCTGCGGGACGGAATTTATTTCCATAGATCCTTCCCAAAATATTGAAGAGCCTGTTGTAAAATTCTTTAAGCAAAGGGCGCAGAAACTCAGAAGATGAAAAAAAGTTTATATATTCTGTTCTTTTTCCTTTTTGCGCCTGCGCCCTTTGTCCTTGCGCAGGAGGCGGACGCCGCGCCTAAAGAATCTTCCGATACCGCTTCTTCGGCCGAAGCGGCCCAAACGCCCGAGCGGCAACAAACGTTGCCAGCCGCGCGCGTTGTGCTAAAACCTTCTCAAGCGCAGTTCGGCGCGCCTTTTGAAATAGGCGTTGAAATTACCGCAAACGCCGTCTTGAACAAAGAACTTTCCGAAAAAGGAAATCCGGATTTTGCAATTATTGCCCAAGAGCCAGCCAAAATGCCTAACACTCTTAAAATTACCGCCATACCTTATGCTTTGGGCGTAAGCACTTTTACGGGGCTTTCCTTTCAAACCCCTGACGGGGAAATTTTAACTACAGAGCCTTTTACGATAGAGATAGCGCCTTTTGACAGCGGCGTAAAAAACCGGGATATAGTTGATATCCGCGGCCCGTTCAGGCCGATTAATATTCTTTTGATATCGGCGGTTGTTGCCGCGCTTGCGCTGCTAATTTTTGCGGTTATTTTGTTTTATAAAAAAGTTTATAAGAAGAAAAAATCTTTAAGTCCCGCCAAAGAGCATATTGACGAGCGTCCCTGCCATGTTATCGCGCTTGAGAAGATAGACCAGCTGCTTTTCAGCGATATGTGGGCTCATAAACAATACAAGCTTTTTTATATAACGCTTGTTGACATTTTCAGGGATTTTCTTGCGGCGCGGTTCTATTTTGACGCCCACAAATATACTTCCCGCGATTTGCTGCGCAAATTTAAGACGATGAGAAATTTTTCGGGCGATGTTTCCAAAATAGGGGAATTTCAGGATTCCGCCGATTTGGTAAAATTCGCAAAGATAGTTCCGGAAGTAAACGACAGGGATAAAGACGCGGCCTTGCTGAAAGAAATCATATCTTCCCTTAAAGATGAAACCCCCGTTCCCGTTGACCAGATTGCCCTTCAAAAGCGGCAAAAAGAGGAAGAGCAAAAAACGGAGGAAGAAAAGCAAACCTCGCAAAAAATTGACGTAATAGAGGATATGAAAAAATCCAAAAAAAGACGCAGAAGAAGATTTTAATTTTATACGGATAAAATTATGAACGGCAAAAAAATAATAACCGATATTTTTAACGCGCTTTACGGGCTGACCTGCGCTGCGTTTTTTGCGCTGCTGATTTGGTTTTATCTTATAGACGGCGTTTATGCAAACCCGTCGTTTTTGTACTTGTTTATCGGGCTTGCGGTTATTCTTCTTGCGGGCGCGGCTGTTAAAATGCTTTTGACGCCGCACATAAAATACCCTTTGCCCAAAGGCGTCGAGTGCGGCGTCCCTGCGCGGCTTGCCTTTGCTTCCTGGACGCCTTTTGCGTTGACTGCGGCGGCTTTGATACTCTGCGTTTTTGCTTTGGCGCGCCCGCAGATTGAAGGCAGGACGGTCCTGCCGCCTTCGGCGGGCGTTGATATTATGATTGCTCTTGATACTTCAAGCAGCATGCTTGCGCCCGATTTACAGCCTAACAGGCTTGAAGCGGCCAAAGTTTCCGCAAAAGAATTTATTTCAAAGCGTCCTGCCGACAGGATAGGCATAGTGGTATTTTCGGCCAATGCGTTTTTGCAATGTCCCGTTACTTTAGACCACACCGCCCTTGACGAGTTTGTAAATAATGTTTATATAGATATGCTGGGCACTTCGGGCACAGCGGTGGGGGACGCTGTTTCGGCGAGCGTTTTGCATCTTAAAGACAGCGCGGCAAAAAGCAAGATAATAATTTTAATTACCGACGGGGATTCCAACACCGGCATAGATCCTGTTGTGGCGGCCAAGGCGGCGCAGGCCTATAATATAAAAGTCTATACCATTTTAATTTCTTCCGGTAAGGAAGTTTATTTGCAGGTGCCTTCCCCGCTAGGGGGTATGCATACGGTTAAACTTGAGCCCTCCGGCGGGGGGGATTTGCTAAAAGAGATAGCGCAGATAACCGGCGGGGAAGCTTTCAACGCCCAAAACAACGAGGAGCTTCAAAATATTTACGTCGCCATTGACAATCTGGAGAAAACGGATTTTAAGGAAACGGTTTATCTTAATTACGAAGATAATTATTATGCGCTGCTTTTGGGCGCGCTGGCTTTGCTGCTCGCCGCGTTTGCGGCCGAGAACCTTATTTTTATGAGAATGCCTTAACGGGAATTTGTTATGGAACTTTTTTCAAACTATAAAGCTTTTTTATATCTTTTGGCGGCGGCGGTTTTCGTCGCGCTGGTTTGGTACGCGGGTGCGGCCAGATACCGTGCGGCGGCCTTAGCTTTATTTAGCGCGGAGAATTTCAAAAGACTTATCCCGCCGGAACTTCCCTTCCGCAGGAAAATAAAGACTTTGCTTTTTTTGGGAGGGATTTTCTTTCTGTTCCTGGCTTTAAGCGGTCCCCAGTGGGGAAGGAAAAAGCAGGCCGCTGGCTTAAACGCCAAATATTCCCAGTCGGTGGTGTGTTTGGACCTTTCCAATTCCATGCTGGCCGAGGATTTCCGCCCCAACCGTCTTGAAAGCGCAAAACTTATGATAACTATGATGCTTGAGGGACTACAAAACGAAAGGCTGGGGCTTATAGGTTTTACCTCGCTTGCCTATCTGCAATGCCCGGTTACGACTGATATTTCCGCCCTTAAGATGATGACTTCCCGTATGTCGGAAGGCACTTTGCCTGTGCAGGGCACTTCTTTGCAGCCGGTAATTGCGCTTGCCGTGCGCATGCTTAAGCCTTACGAGGGAACTAAGGCTGTCATAATTATAAGCGACGGCGAAGATCATCAAAAACTTGATATTGAAGCCGCCTTAAAAGAAGCCAAAGAAAACAATATCAGGATTATAGCCGTGGGCATAGGCAGCGCAGAGGGGGAAATAATACCCGTCTTGAACAAAGAGGGCAAAAGGGAATTTAAGAAAGACAAGCAGGGGAAAACAGTTTTAAGTAAACTTGACGAACAAACGCTTAAAAAAATTGCCTCTTTAACGGGCGGCGTTTATATTAAATTCAGCAACGCCCAGCAAACCGCAGACGAAGTGCTCCTGCAGATTAAGTCTTTAGATAAAAGCGCTTCCCGCGGCGTCGTCGGCAGCATTTATAAAAACCGCTATCAGATACCGCTTGCCGCGGGGTTTTTGCTGTTGGTTTGCTCTATACTTATTCCTCTAAGAAAAGTAAAATAATATATGAAAAAGCATTTTATATCTTTTATATTTTTAGTTTTAAGCCTAAGCGCTTTTTGCGGGCAGGGCGCTTTGCTCAGGGGCAATAAGGCCTATGATGCCGGCAAATACGGGGAAGCCTTTGAGCAGTATCAAAAAGCCGCCGCAGGCGGCCTTGCGCAAAAAGCGCAGTATAACAGCGGCGCGGCTTTATACAAGCTTCAGGATTACGACGCCGCGGCAGAGGCCTACGCTTCTTCGGCGGAGCAGCAGGGTTCTCTGAAAGAAAGCGCCTATTTTAACTTAGGCAACGCATATTTTCGCGCAAAGAAGAATGACGAGGCCGAAAAGAGTTACAGGGCCGCGCTTAAAATAAATCCGCAGGATAAGGACGCTCTGCACAATTTGCAGATAATTTTGCGGCAAAAACAGCAGCAGCAAAACGATAAGCAGTGCAGCAATCCGCAGCAGCAGGAGAATAACGACAAAAATTCTTCCGGCGGGGATAAAGAGCAGAATAAAGAAAATCAGCAAAGTCAGAATAAAGACAATCAAAACCGGCAGGATAAAAGTGAAAGCGGCGAGGAAGAAAATAAAAACAACGGGCAAAAACAAAACTCTCCCGGGGAGCCGCGGCAAAACGAAAACGGCATTACGCAGGATCAGGCCGACGCTATTTTAAGAATGGCTATGGAAAAAGAGTCCGGCGAAAATGATAAAAACGCCGCCGCAGGCGGCGGAATTAAAAGCGTAAAAGGGCAAATGCAGATGCCCGAGGTTGAAAAAGACTGGTGAGCAGTATTTCCAAGGTGCGTTAAAAATGTTTAGGAACAAAAACTCCGCGCAAAAAATATTTAAGTTTTTTTTAACGGCTTTGCTTATGGGCTGGGCGGCGCATTGCTCGGCGCAGGTGCAGATAAGCGCCTCGGTTGATAAAAAATCCGTTGACATAGCCGAAGACATCAGCCTTGTTATCACGGTAAGCGCGCCGAGCGTGGATATTTCGGCTCCGCTTATGCCTTCTTTGCCCAATTTTAATATATATTCCGCCGGCAAGAGCCACAGCATAGGGCAGGTGAACGGAAATGTTATTGTCACAACGGTAAAATATTATTTTATTTTATCGCCGCGTTTCCCGGGCAATTCCACGATAGGCTCTTTTTCTGTAGACGTAGATAAAAAGACGTATAAGACAGATCCGATAGAAGTGGAAGTCTTCCGCAGCGAAAGCGGAAACGCGAAAGCTTCCCTGGACAAGGAAAAAGATGAAAGAAGCGGCCGTCAAAAAGCAGAAGCTCCTATTATGGTAATAGGCGGGGGCGACGATGCGGAGGCCTCCGCCACAAAACGCGTCGGCAAGAAGGCCGCCTCCCCGCAAAAAAAGCCGGATTTCTTTATGACCGCTTCCGTTGATAAAACCTCCGCCTACGAAGGCGAGCAAACCCTTCTTTACATACGTTTTTATCAGTCGCAAAGCACTTTGGGCAATCCGCAGTACGAGCGTCCTAAGATGGAAGGTTTAATATTTGAAGAGGTCAAGACAACGCAGGATTTTGAAATTATCGGCGGGAAACAATATATTTATACGGAATTTGTCTTGGCTCTTTTCGGCGTTATTCCCGGCAAAGCGCATATAGGTTCGGCCAAAGTTGATTATAATATCGGCGATATAGGCGCAGATCCCTTTGATATATTTTTCTCCAAAGGCGGCATTGCCAAAGCGGTTAAGAGCGAGCCTATTATCCTGGATATAAAACCGCTGCCGCAAGACGCTGCCGCGCGGGATAAATTTTACGGCGCGGTCGGCACTGATTACGAGATTAAAGCGGAAGTTGACAATCTCTCCCCCCAGGCCGGAGAGCCGTTTATCCTCAAAATTAGCGTGCAGGGCAAGGGCAATATGCGCGCTATTAAGGACAGTCTTAACCTGCCCGAACTTGATAAAAGCTTTCGCGTGTACGAAACGACGACTTCCTCCTCCTCCAAAATTACGGGAGTTACGGTGGAAGGCTCAAAAGAATATCAAACGGTAATAGTTCCCAGGGCCAGCGGTTCTTACACAATTCCGCCTGTTGATTTTGATTATTTTGATACAAATACCTATTCCTACAGACAGGTGCGCACGCAACCTTTTACGCTTAATGTAAGGGCGGCGTCTTCTTCCCAAAATGCAAAAACTATAAATTACGCGGAGGCCGCAGAAGGTTCTTCCCCGCGGGTTGAAAGGGTTACGCAGGATATAGAATATCTTCGTTTCGGCGCGCGCCCGCAATTGAGCGTTTTACTTTGTAAAATAGCCGATTGGGGAAGGTGGAATCTTTTGGTCTTCACACTTGTTTTAGCAGGGCTTTTTGCAAAGCTTGCCTCGCGCGAAGATATTGCATTTCTTGCCAAAAAGAAAGCTTTTGCCGCCGCGCGCCGCGCTTTGCAAAAAGCAAAAACTTTGCAGGAAGTTTCCTGCGCGCTTAATAATTTTATAGAAAGCAAACTTGGCGCCAATATAGGGCTTATGACAATATCTGACGTCGCTTCAAAACTTAAACTTACGCCCGATACTTCAAAAGATTTGGAAAATCTTATGAAAGATTTTGATATTTTGAAATATGCACCCGCCTCCTCTCTCAAAGATACGGTTGCCGTAAGCGACGCCGCGCAAAAAACCCTTGTGATTATCCGCCAGATTGACAGGGAGGCACAATGAAGCGCAAAACTTTAATTTTACTGTCATCGGTTTTTTGCGCCGCGTCTTTTTGCGGCGCGCAGGAAAGCGCGCCGCAGGCGCAGCCCGCGCAGCTTTTACCTCAACAAATTGAAATGGCGCCCGCAGCGCTCGCAGCGCCTGCGCAGCCTGTCGTGCTGGAAGAAAAAGACGCTCAAAACGCTCAAAACGCGAAATCTGCGCAAGGCGGGAAAGGAAACTCTGCGCAAAATCTTAACGCTCGCGAGAAATATGATAAAGGCGATTTTTGGGGCGCCTCGCAGGATTATGAAAAGCAAATTGCCTCTTCCGACGGCTTAAACCCGTATCTTTTTTACAATCTTGCCAACAGCTATTATAAAGATGGCTATACCGACAAAGCGATAGTGAATTATTATAAAGCTTTCCGTCTGCTGCCGCGCGATAAAGACATAAAGAGAAACCTAAAATTTGCGCTTGCAAGCACGGGCCAGAACTTTATGCCCGAGGGTATGCCGCGCGCGGCTTTTGATTTATTCCATTTCTTTTCTCTTAAAGAACTGCAGGGGTTTCTATGGATTTTTATATGGATAGGCGCGCTTTCTTTTACGGCCTGGTTGTTTGATAAGAAAAAAGAAGCCGCAAAAAAGATCTGTCTGATTTCTTTTTGCGCGGCGGTTTTATTAGGGTTTTGGTATTTTGCTTTATTTCAAAGCGAAGGCTCGCGCATGGCGGTGGTAACCGCGCCGCGCGCGGAAGTGCGCAGCGGCCCCGCGCAAAGATTTCCCGTCAGTCTTAACGTGCCCAGGGCGTATCTGGTGACCGTTCTTGACAGTAAAGGCGATTGGGCCGAAGTGCGCCTGCATACCGAGGGCGCGCCGGTGGGCTGGATACTAAAACAGTCAATAGAAGAGATAAATTAACGGAGGATTTTCCTATGTTTACCAAACAGCAGGCGCAGGAACTTATTGATACGTTAAAAACGGTGGGCGACGTCATGGGCCCTTCAATTGAAAAGCTTGCCGACGAAATCGTAAAAAGTTTTAGGGCGGGGGGCAAAGTTATTCTAATGGGTAACGGCGGCAGCGCGGGCGACGCTCAGCACATAGCCGCGGAATTTGTGGGGAGATATAAAAAAGAGCGCAAGTCTTATCCCGCTCTTGCCTTGAATACAAACACCTCCACGGTTACGGCCGTAGGCAACGATTACGGTTACGATATGGTCTTCAGCCGTCAGGTTGAAGGTTTTGCCAAAGCGGGCGACGTTGTTATCGGCATTTCCACCTCGGGCAAAAGCCCCAATGTTTATAAAGCTTTGGAACTTGCCAAAAGCATGGGCTGTTACACGGCGGCTTTTTTGGGTAAAGACGGCGGCACTATAAAAGATATTGTGGACCTGCCTTTAATCGTCAAAACGCAAAACACGCCGCGCGTGCAGGAATGCCATATTTTTATCGGCCACACGCTCTGCGAACTTGTTGAAAAGCAGTTATAAAGTTATAAGTTATAAAAGGATATATTTATGAAAGTAGCTTTCGCCTGCGACCACGGCGGCTTTCCGCTCAGGGACGCTGTTACAGAGCGAATAAAAGCTTTGGGCCATGAAGTTCTTGACTTCGGCGTTTTTGACGATAAAAGCGTTGACTATCCGGATTTTGCCTCAAAAGCGGCCAGGGCCGTGCAGCAGGGCCGGGCCGCGCGCGCCGTTATAATCTGCGGCAGCGGCGTAGGGGCTTGCGTAACGGCAAATAAATACAAGGGCGTTCGCGCCTCGGTTGCGCACGATTTATACAGTGCGGCGCAAGGCGTTGAGCATGATAACATGAACGCGCTCTGCCTGGGCGGCAGAATAGTAAACGCAGAGCAGGCGCGCGCGCTTGTCAAAGTTTTTTTGGAGGCTTCCTTTAACACAAAGGAGCCGCGATACTCCCGCCGTTTAGGCAAGGTAAGCGCGATAGAAGATAGCAATTTCAAATAGATTTTTTGTAAGAAAGCCTCCTAAAATTATAAAATATATACAGCATACTAATGTACGGGAGAATCCGATGAAAACCAGGCAAAACAATCAGGCTCAGGAACTTATTTCCAAAGGCAGAGCGCGGCTTGCAGGGCGCGATTTCAATAACCGCCTTTATATGCACGATTATTCTTTGTGGAAGACGGAAGAAGAAGCCGCAAAAATAATCAGCAACTCTTTGGGCTGGAGCGAGGTTTATCTTTGGACTTTGGCCCGCCTTAAACAGATAACTTCTTTTGCCGAGGAAGTAAAAGGCCTCTACGACAATGTTGTGCTTATGGGCATGGGCGGCAGCAGTCTTGCACCGGAAGTTTTGCGAAGCGTGTTCGGCGCGAAGGAAGGATACCCCAAACTTTTGGTTTTAGACAGCACTAATCCCGACTGGGTTGCCGGCGTGCGCGCGCAGATTAACCCTGCCAAAACGCTTTTTATTTTTGCAAGCAAAAGCGGCGGCACGGTGGAGCCTTCCTCCCAATTCGCTTATTTCTACGAGGAGGTTTCAAAAGAGCTCGGCGCAAAGAAAGCGGGGCAGAATTTTATAGCCGTTACGGATCCTTCTACCGGCCTTGAAGCTTTAGCCAAGGAAAAGAATTTCAGAAAAATATTTCTCAACAAAGCCGATATCGGCGGACGCTTTTCGGCATTATCCTTTTTCGGCATGGTGCCGGCGGCCCTCTGCGGCGTTGACATTGAAAAGCTCTTAAAAGTTACCGAAGAAATAGGCTCCGCCTTCAAAAGCGGCGCTGATACGGCTGCCTTATCTCTGGGCGCTCTTATGGGGCAGGCCTGCGAGGAAGGCAAAGATAAGCTTACGCTTATTTTACCCAAAGAAATATCCGTCTTCGGACTATGGGTTGAGCAGCTTGTCGCCGAAAGCACCGGCAAAGACGGCTTTGGCGTAGTGCCGGTGACGGGCGAAATTCTGCCCGCGGAGTATGAGTACGGCCAGGACAGGTTTTTTGTCAGCATCGCCCTTAAAAACACCAGGGACGCAAATGTGAAAGGCGTTTCAAAGCGTTTATATAAAAGCGCGCGTCCGTTTATGGAAATTGAAATGCGCGACATTTACGAAATCGGCGCGCAGTTTCTGCTTTGGGAAATTGCGACGGCGGCCTGCGGCATGCTGATGAAGATAAATCCCTTTGACCAACCTAACGTCCAGGCGGCCAAAACCGCGGCGAAAAATATTTTAGCCGATTTGGCCTCGGGCAAAAAAGAAAAAGACGCCCCTATTTTAGTATCCAAAAATCTTGAAGGTAAAGTAAAACTGGAAACGCTGGGCGATGATATTGTAAAGCTTGCTTCCGGCAAAGATTATATAGCTTTGCTTGCCTACGCAAACCAAACGCCTAAGACAAATGAAATTTTTGATAATATGCGCGCCCGTCTTGCAGCAAAGACGAAAAACGCCGTTACTTTCGGCTACGGGCCGCGCTACTTGCACTCCACCGGCCAGCTGCATAAAGGCGACGGCGGCGGGGGGATATTTGTGATTTTCAGCGCGGACGCGGGAAAAGACGTTAAAATCCCCGCTGCGCCCTATACTTTTGCAGACTTAGTTAAGGCTCAGGCTATGGCGGACTTCAAGGTTCTTGAAGAAAAAGGCCGCCGTGCGGTAATAATACACTTGGGGGTACCTGTAGAAGAAACGCTTAAGAAAATAAGCGGTGCTTTCTAGCGGCTCCCCCGTGGGGAGATGAAGTAAAATGGCAAAAACAAACAAGACGGTAAAAAGCGCGATAAAGAACTTTCTCAAAAACACAACAGCTAAAGAAAAAAAAGGTTCTCTCTGCGCTTCAAACAAGGGGTATAAAACTACTAAGACGGACGATGCTTCAGCTGCGGAGGCAACCTGCTCCGCAACGGGCGCAGAAACAAAAAAAGTCAAAGCTCTATGCATTGATTATCCGTCCTCAAACGACACTGTTTATTGCGGGCATTATTCTTTCAGGGTAGGGGCAAACGGCGAAAAGGTGGACTGGGTAAAAGTATCCGTCAACGGCGGGGAGTGGCAGGACTGCCGCACTTCCAACGGCTATTGGTGGTACGACTGGTGGAACTTTGCCACCGGCACATTCTTTGCCGAAGCCCTCGCCTTAGTGGACGGCAAAGAGGTCAGAACGCCCAAACGCAAATTCAAAGTTTCGCTCTAAGAATTATTCCTGTATTTTAGGATAACTTTTTGCGCCGAGGATTAAATTGAGAAATATTTTTGTGCAAACCTACGGCTGCCAGATGAATGAGGCGGATTCCGCCGAAATGCTGCTGCATCTTACAGCCTTAGGCTGCACGGAGTGCGCGGTTTTGTCCCAGGCGGACATCGTTCTTGTAAACACCTGTACGGTGCGCGACCACGCCGAACATAAAGCGCTCTCTTTTCTGGGCAGGCTGCGCGCATGGAAGCGCAAAAACCCCGCCCGAAAAATCATCTTTGCGGGCTGCGCCGCGCAACGCCTCGGCCGCGCGCTTAAGGCGCAGTATCCTTACGTTGACCTTATTTTCGGCGCAAAAAACATTGACGATTTTCAAGAAGTCCTAGAACAAAGTGCCGTCTTGGACGGCGCGGCGGATACCTCCGCCGCGCAAAACGCCGTTCCCGCCGAGCGCGCTAAAACAAGCCCTCTTGCCCTTGTAAACATTATGCGCGGATGCAGCTGCCGCTGCTCTTATTGCATAGTGCCCTTTGTGCGCGGCGAGGCAAGAAGCATATCCCCCGACGTGATTTACGAGCAAGTCCGCCAAAAAGTTGCGCGCGGCGCGGCGGAAATAACTTTGCTCGGTCAGACGGTAAACGCTTATAATTACAAAGGTAAAAGTTTTGTTTCGCTTATAAACGACATTGCTAAAATTGACGGCGTAAAAAGGCTGCGCTTTTTAAGTCCGCACCCCGCTTTTATAAACGAGGATTTTGCAAAAGCCGTCGCCGACAATAAAAATATAGCACGTCATTTGCACCTGCCCGTGCAAAGCGGCTCGGACGCGGTTTTGCGCGCCATGAAACGCGGATATACAAGGCGGGATTTTCTTGCAAAAGCGAGCCTGCTTAAAAGCGTCGGCATGGCGCTTAGCACAGATATTATCGTGGGCTACCCGACGGAAACGGAGGAGGACTTCCTCCAAACCATATCTCTTGTTGAGGAAGCAAATTTTAACGGGGCGTACTGCTTCAAATTTTCGCCGCGGGCTATGACGGCGGCGGCCGCGCTTGAACCTCTTGCGCGGGAAGTAGTGGAAAGACGGCTAAATATTTTGTTAAATAAAGTTAAGGGGCTTGCCGCTTTGAATTATCAGGCTCAGATAGGCGCAAGGCATCAGGTCCTTATGGAAACGCCGCACAGCGGCCGCACGGCAACTAATTTGTGGGTTAAGACGCAAGGGGCATACGCCGTCGGCGGCTTAGAAGAACTGGAAATAAAAGCAGTGGAAAAATCTATTTTAATTGCCTAGGAGATTTTGTTATGAATAGTAATTTTGTTGAAAAACGCCGCCACCCCAGAGTGCCCGTTATAAGTAATATCGTGGAGCCTGTTGACTTGGTCTATACCGAAGAAAAAACGGGCCTTAAGCACGAAGTCGCCGCCGTGATAGCCGATTTATCGGCCTCCGGCATGAGGTTAGTTTCGTTCTTAAAAGCGCCCGTTGCTGGCAGCATGGCAATCGGCATAGAGCTGCCTTTTGTGGGTAAATTTAACGTTGAGGCAAAAACTTCTTGGGTTCGCCAGAAAGGGCCTGTTTATACCATAGGCATAGAGTTTACTAAAATTGAAAAAGCTATTTCCGATAAAGTGCAGGCCATGGCCAATGATTTTGCCGACTGTAATACCAGAATACTTCTTAAACTGCCGGAGGTTTGCGTGGCAGGGTGTAAGTGTTATGGGTTGTGCAACAAGTTACAGAAAGAGCCCGATTTGTTTAAGTAAAGGAACAGCGACAAACGACATTTTGTATTAAAAGCAGATTTGTCGGGCGCACAATTTTCCATATTTGGGTAAATTTTGATTTTTAGCCTCCTAACGTAGCGAGAGTCGCTGCGCTCCCATTCTTCTTCCTACGTGTCGTCGGCTAAAAAATCAAAATTTCCTCCAAATCTGAAAAACCGCGACAGACTATCACAACCGAGCGTTTGACGGACAACCAGCGCGCTTTCAGCGCGCTGGATAATATCAGAAAATTACAAACCTTACTTTTCCCAGTTAAATGAAAAAACTACAAACTGCCTTTTTCATTTAATTCAGTACAAAGTTTCTTTTGCGCCGCGGAAGCGATGCTATAGGAAGTGCAAAGCAGTCTGTTTGGGTTGTCGCGGCGTATTTCAATATAATATGCAAAAGAAAGGCCGTTGTACATTCTAAAAGCAATAGCAAGGCCATCATTGCTTGAAATAGTAGGCCCGTACCTGAAGTTTTTTGTATCCACCCTTTTGTCACCTTGCACAGTCCCTTCTATTTTAATATCCAATGGCTCCAGTCCGTCGCCGTGCACCAAATAACCGCCCGTTGCTAGATAATAGCGTTGATGGGCTAATGCTATTTGTTTTGCTATTGTTACCCCCTCGGACAAAACTGTTTTTTCAATCGCTAACCTGTATTGCGGCAAAGCAATAGCCGCAAGTATGGCAATAATTAAGACGACGATTAACATTTCAATTAAAGTGAAACCTTTTTTCATATATTTCCCCTGATACTTAATATAGGTAGAGTTTATAAAAAATTTAACGGTATGGCAATGCCGTAGCAATGAAAAGAAGACATCGCAATCATATGCGGTAAATATATTTTTTACTATGTTTCTTGTCACTACATTCACAAATGGATTGGGATACAGCCATACTTTCCTATAGTACTGTTTATAATCGTTACATCCACAAATGGACGAGTATACAGTGTATTTTCTTATGGTATTGCTTTATTTTCCTACCGTATAGTTAACAGTCGTTATATCCGCAAATGGAAAGGGCTGCACATCTATACTTTTCTATTAAATGGTTTTTGCTTTCCTATTTTATTGTCTAGTGTTGCTATATCCACAAATGGATATGAATACGAATATGTATACGGATACTTCTCAAGTTTTCTATCGTATAGTTAAGGGTCGTTGCATCTGCAAATAGAGGGGTATATATCTATACTTTTCTATTTTATTGTCTAGTGTTGCTATATCCACAAATGGAGGGTGATACTGCCGTATTTCTCTATCGTATTGTTTACCGTCATTACATCCACAAATGGATATATAGTTACGACTGAAAGTATCCAAAATTTGATATAATTACGACTGAAAAAAGTATCCATTTATGGATGTAACGACAAAAAATGTTACTAAGAATAAAAATAAAGAAGAGGAGGGGAATCTTTTTATTTTGCGGTGTAATAATCTGCTGTTTAATTGGAAAAGCGAAGCTTGTACATTGCCGAAATTGACTTATTTGCCTAGGGTGCGCCCAAGCGCACAACCAAAAAAAGCGAAGCTTGGAATTTGCCGAACTTAGCTTATCCCGCAAATGGCGCGCAGTTGGCGCGCGCTGTTCTCGTTATCAATTAGGCCGTCTTTGCGCGAGGTCGGCAGTTTGGAAGGACAATGTCCTCCCAAACTGCCGACGCTCGGAAGCAATCTTCTATTATTCCGTCGTTATTTCTGTTGTTTAATTGCAAAAACGAAGTTTGGACGTTGCGAACATTAGCTTATTTGTGTATGGTGCGCCCAAGCGCACAACCAAAACAAGCGCGCAGACGATACCCAAAAAATTTTAATTAAGTATTAGTGCGAATAATAAGACACTGATTTCTAATTTGACTGCGGCGTCAAAAAAGAAAAAAATTGATGCGCATTTTACTTTTTTATACGATAAAAGAAATTGCCAGGCCGCATAAATTAAAACAGGCGGTTTACTAAATTATTATAATTGTAGTATGAAGAAAATACCCCTTGTCATAGCCGGCCCTACCGCAAGCGGTAAAACGAACTTGGCCCTTGCCTTAGCCAAAAACTGCGGCGGGCAGATAATTTCGGCGGACTCGCGGCAGGTCTATAAACTACTGAGCGTCGGCACGGCCGCGCCCGCGGGCGCGTGGCAAAACGGGGATTATATTGCAGAAGGCGTGCCATACCGTTTAGTGGATTTCTTAGATGTTGACAAGCGTTTTGACGCGTCCCGTTTTGCCCTTTGCGCGCGGGACTTTTTTGCCCGCGCGCAAAATGCCGCGCCGCCTATGCCAACGATATTTTGCGGCGGAACGGGGATGTATTTACAGGGCTATTTTTGCGGTTTTGACAAATTGCCCGCCGCAGACGAGGACTTGCGCCGCCGCCTTCACGCGCTTGCTCTTGAGCGCGGCAAAGAACATCTGCACAGTATTCTCAAGCAAAAAGACGCCGAGGCGGCGGCGCAAATCCCGCCCGCAAACTTGCACCGCGTCATGCGCGCTTTGGAAATTTGCCTGTTAAGCGGCAAAAAAGTTTCTTCCCTGAGGACGGGCAAATTCCACGCGGGTTTACCTTCCGGTAAAGCGCGCTATATCTACTTAAATTGGGATAAAGAACTGCTAAACAAGCGCATTATAGAGCGAGGCGAACTTATTTTTCCGTCTATGGAAAAGGAAATAAAAAAAGTTTTATCGCTCGGCTATAAAGAGGACTGCGCGGGCCTTAAAAGCCTAGGCTATCAAGAAGTTTTAGCGTATCTTAAAGGGGATATGAGCAAAAAAGAAGCTTTGGAACGCCTTATAATTTCAACGCGGCAGTATGCAAAACGTCAGCGCACATGGTTTTCCCGCTACAAAAATATGACGGTAATTGACGTTAAAGACGCGCGGGATTTTGACGCGCGCAAACTTGCCTCTTACTTGGAAGACATTTGGGACAGCAGTTTATAAGTTTCTTTCTCAACTGTTTTTGCCTCTGCCGTTTCTTCTTTTGTTAAATTTCTAAGATAACTGTCATCTGCTATTATATAGTCAAGATCGGGAATATATTTTTTTATAAACTCAAGGGAAGTTTCCGTAAAAGGCGCAATATATAACATCGGCGTTTTTTTTACGATAATACCCTTTGAAGTGGAAAAAAACTCCGCCTTGGCCGAGGTTATGCCGGCAAGCTCTCCCGTGTTTGTCATCACGCCGGAGCCTGAAATCCCTTTTATCACGCCGAAGTTTACCGTATATAAAAACCCGCCGTTTGGCGTAAAGAAAACGGCTTCTTTGCTCTTTAGGACTTCGCGCTGCCCGCTCCATATTGAGATTATGGAAAAGTTCCTCTTAAAAGCCTTTCTTTCTTTATCGGGCAGCACCAGCAGCGGCGGTATATTTGTGCCGTTTGCGGCCTTATAATACTGCGCTGCGTCCTTTGAGCGCGCTAGAAAAACGCTTTCGGTTATGGAGGGGTTTGATAAAGTTAAGCGGGCCGAAGGGTCCTTAAAGTCAAGTTTAGAGTCCGAGGGCTTAAAAAAAATCAAAGCCATATCGGTCGCAATAGGCAGATTTTTTTCGTTTTTAGGAGTTATAAATATTTTTTTGGCATTTTTCTGGTCGTGGGTTGTTATAAGGTCAACCTCGTAATTTGAGCCCGCTACAAGCCGCGCCTGCAAATGGCAAATTTCTTTGCATTGTTTTTCAAGGCAGTGCGCCGCGGTAACAAACCAGTTTTTTTTAAGTCTTACGGCCTGGCATTTTACTATTTCATAAGTGCCGTTTTCGTTTACGTTAATTTCGTAAGTGTTTGAGAAATCTGCTTTATCTTTATAACTTTCCTCGTCGGTTACCTGCAGGAGGGCGACCTCCGCTTTTGCCTGCGCAAAAGCGGCGCATAGCAACATAGCGCCCAAAAATATTCTTATAATATTTTTCATATTTTCAGTTTATGGAGGCGGTGCCGTCGTCCATTTTTTCCACAAGGCTGGTAAAATCGTAATACTCATTGGGCACTACCCTAAGCTGCAGGATATCGCCCTCAATTACGTTTAAGTCCATTGCGTCGCGTCCCATAGTTTTCTTGATAAAGTTTATTACGGTATCGTCAAAAGCGGCGAAGAAGGAATAATCGTCAACGGCGTTTACGGCGCCTGTCTGCGACAACGAGGCCGTGGACGCTACTATCCCGACTAGCTCCCCGTGATTTGTCATAACGCCCGCGCCCGAAACGCCCTGCCTTATGCCAAAGTTAAGGGTATAGATAAATTTATGTTTCGGCGAAAAGAAAACCGGATTTTTTTGTGAACTTAAAACATGGGTGGAGCCGTCCCATATGGACGGCACCATAATTACGCGGTTTAGCAGTTTTTGCGTTTGGGTTTTAAGCAGCAGCAGTTTAGGCGGGGTTTGGCCTTTTAACTCCTGGGAGAAAGGAATTGTCCCCGAAGTTTTTTCTATTTCGTCTAAAAAAACCTGTTTTTTTATAAGATAATTTGTGCCTAAATCTTTATAAGTATAGTCCGAATTTTGCGGGGGGAAATGCACCAGCGCAATATCATAGGCGGCCAGGCGGGCGGCCGATATCTTTTCCGCCTGCGGATCAAGCAGAAAAACGTTTGGTTTTGTCTGCTGGTGAAGTACGGATATATCCGCCTCGTAGCGCAGGTTAAGAGTGCCCTTATCCCTGCCGAAAAATAACCTTGCCGCTATCGTGCAGGAATTATCGCAAATTCCGGAGGTAAAACAGTGCGCCGAAGTCAGGAACCAGTCTTTATGCAAACGCACGGCCTGGCATTTTATCAATTTACTGTTGCCTTCTCTGTATATATTTATTTCGTAACTGTTTTGGAAATTATTTACGCTGAGATAGCCCTGCGCAAAAACCGAAGGCATTTGCGCCGCAAACAAAAGAAACAAGAAGACGAGGATGTTTTTCATAAAGATATGATAACAGTTTTTGGCAAATTTGACTATACTAAAGACTATTTGGTGTTAACGGCATATATATCGTGCACACAATTTTCTGCTTTTGGCTGTGCGCTTAGGCGCACATTCAACAAATAAGCTAAGCAATGCAAATTACAAGCTTCACTTTCTTTTGGCTTGCGTGCCAACGGCACGCCATATGCAAATAAGCTATGCGAGGCAAATGCCAAGCTTCACTTCTTCGGTTAAACAGCAGAAACTACAACGGAATAATTGAAGATTGCTTCCGAGCGTTCGTCCGTCTTCGCTAAAGCTACGACGGGACTTCACCTCGCGCAAAGACGGCATTAATTGACAACGACAAGAGCGCGCGTCGTTGACATAGCCGTTTGTGGAACGCTCATTTGTGATAAGCTGTCGCGATTTTTCAGATTTGTAGGAAATTTTTGCCTGACGTAAAGACCGCGTGGGTACTTGAAGCTGTTTATTCCTCTGCCACGCGGGCTGCTCGCGCCGCGTACCACGAAGCTTGAAGCGTTAGCTCAAGCGGTACGCTAGCGATACGAAGGCAAAAATTTACCCAAATATGGAAAATTGTGCGCACGAGATTAGCCTTTGTTAACACCTTATAGCCTTGTATGTGTAACTTGTATGAGACCTTGCTATTTGCTACATTATATCTATGAAATCAATAAAAGGCCAAGGCACCACAACTTGCCCAAACGGCTGCCCCTCCTTTGACGCCGAGTTTTGGACTCTTATCTGCCCCGAAACCGATGCGGAACTAAAGGACGCTCTTCTCGGCGGGGAGATAAATCTTGTCTGCTGTCCTCACTGCGGGGAGTTCTTTTATCACGACCGCACCATAATTTATTTCTCTCCGCAAACCCAGTTTTTAGCTTTGGTATCCCCCGCGGCGGACGGCGCAAAATTTACGCAAACTAAGGCTAGGATGCAAAAAGATTTCCTTACGCTTAAAAAAAGCATGAGCTCCCTGCAGATAGACTACGAGCCGCTTTATCTTGACGGCCTTGAGCGCCTTAAAGAAGAGGTGGAAAAAGAAGAACTGCGCCTGATACAAAGCGAAGTTATCTGCGCCGTGGCCGAGCAAAAAGGCTACTGCGCAAAAGCTCTGAGCAGGGTGGAGGCCAGAAGCAAAAATTATCCCTTTTTTATCCCCGTTAAAGACGGCCAGTACAGCCGAGGGAATATCCTTGCCGCCGCGCAGGATATCCTTAAAGAAAACCCCGCTTTGGTTTTGCTTGAAGCTTTAATTAAAGACATAAAGCAAGACGCCCCTTTGCCAAAATAAACATAAGCAAAAAAGGTATGAACGAAAAACAAATACTTGCCTTACTCAGAGAAATAGGCGCGCAGGCGGAAAAATGCGGTTTTAAGGCGTGGGCCGTGGGCGGTTTTGCGCGCGACAGAATGCTGGGCAGGAAAACTTTTGATATTGATATCTGCGCGCAAAACTTAAGCGCGCGCAAGGCCGATATAAAGCCGTTGGCCGATTTTTGCTCAAAACTTGGCGCGCAGGTAAAGTATTTTGACGAGTTTGGCACGGCGCGCGCTTCTTTTAACGGCGGGCTTAAGATAGATTTTGTGCTCTGCCGCAGGGAAGTTTACCCCGCCGCGGCCGCCTTGCCCATCGTGGAGCCCGCTTTTTTGGAAGACGATTTATTTAGGCGCGATTTTACCGCAAACGCCCTTGCCTTAAGCCTGCAGCGAAACGAGTTTTTGCAGCCTTACGACTATTACGACGCGCAGGAAGCTATAAAAAAAGGCTGTATAAAAATCCTCCACGACAACAGTTTTATTGACGATCCCACGCGCATTTTGCGCGCGCTTCGCTTTGCCGCCCGCTTTGATTGGCCGCTTGAGAAAAATACGGAAAGCCTGCTTAAAGAAGCCGTTAAAAGCGGCGCTTTGGCTTTACTTTCGCGGGAGCGTCTTAGCGCGGAAGTTATGAAAACCCTGCAGGAGGAGTATCCCTCCCGCGTTTTCAAATTATTTCAAAAGTATGGTATCGGCGATTATATTTACAAAGGCTTAAGATACCCCGCCTGCATAGACGAAATTAAACTTGGCAGAAAGACCGATGACGAAAATAAAAGGAGCGATATAATGATAAGCCGCCTTGCCCTTTTTGCTTTGGGACAGGGGAGCTTGACCTCCGCCGAAGAGTTTTTGCGCAGCCTTAAGCCTTCAAGAGATATTTTTTGCCGCGTCTACGCGCTTTGCGCTTTTTATTACGGGGGGGAGGCTGCGCAAAAACCGCTTAGCGCGCGGCAGAAAAAATTGCTTAAGATTTTTAACCCCTCTCTCAAACCCTGCGAACTGAAGGCGGCTTTTTTAAGCGGCGGCGCGCTAAGCGCGCTGGGCGCAAGCGGCCCGCAGATAGGTATTTTACAAAAAGCTTTGGGCCGCGCCCAGCGCCGCGGCGTGATATTAAGCAGGGCTGCGGCTGTTAAAGCGGCAAAAAAAATGTTGGCCAAATTATAGTACAATATAAAATACGCATAAATGATATATAAGCGGTCTTCGCAAAATACCTAAGAATGCGCTTGTCCGCATAATTTACGGATTAAAATTTACTTATTTTTTAAGGAGCATTATTATGGCAGTACAGGATAAATTACCTCCTCAGGCTCTTGATGCGGAAATGGCCGTTTTGGGCTCTATGCTTATGTCCCAGGACGCTTTGGAAAGCGCGCTTAACCTCTTAAAGGCGGAGCATTTTTATAAAACCGCGCACCAAAAGATTTTCAGCGCGATGACGGCCCTGTCGGCTAAAAACCAGTCGGTTGACCTAATTACTCTTACCGAAGAGTTAAGAAAAGAAGGCTGTCTTGAAGAAATCGGCGCGGAAAGTTATCTGGCCGAACTTATGGCCAAAGTTTCCACCGCGGCGCACATAGAGCATTATGCGCAAATCGTACATGAAACGGCGCTCCTGCGCGACCTTATAAATATATCCACCTCCGTCGTAGCTTCCTGTTATAATCAGGACGAGCCTACCGCCACCTTAATTGACAACGCCCAGGAAAAGATTTTTGCCCTCAGCCAAAAGCAGGAGCTTAAAGGCTTTTATTCCTCCAAACAATTATCGCCCGAAGTGGCAAAGATGATGGAGCAGCTTGTCGTAGCAAAAAACCCCGTCAAAGGCGTGGCTACGGGTTTTACGCAGTTTGACCTCAAGACGGGCGGGCTGCTTAAAGGCAATCTTATAGTTTTGGCGGCGCGCCCCTCCCAGGGCAAGACGGCCATGGCCTTAAATATAGCCTACAACGCGGCGGTAAACAAAAAGATACCTACGGCTTTGTTTTCTCTTGAAATGGGACGTCACAGCATTTACCAGAGAATGGTATGCACGGCGGCGCAGGCGAGCCTCCACGACGTCAACACCGGCGTTTTTGAAAAACGCCGCTGGCGCGATTTGATGCGTGAGATAGCAAAACTTGGCGAAGCGCCTTTGTATATTGACGACAGCTCTTCCCTTAACATTACCGAAATCCGCATGCGCGCGCGCCGTCTTGCAAGCGACCTTAAAAAACAGGGCAAAGAGCTCGGGCTTTTGATTATTGACTATATGCAGTTTATAGTCGGCACGGGCAAGCGCGTTGAAAGCCGCCAGCAGGAAGTAGCCGAAATTTCGCGCATGCTTAAAGATTTGGCGCGCACGCTTAACGTGCCGGTTTTGGCTTTGTCCCAGTTAAACAGAAAGACTGAAGACCGCGCCCGCAACGACAATAAACCCCAGCTTTCGGACCTGCGCGACAGCGGCTCTATAGAACAGGACGCCGATTTAGTCGCTTTCATACACCGCGAAGGATATTACAAGCCCGACGATCCCGCCTTGGAAAATGACGCCAGCCTGATAATCGCCAAACAAAGAAACGGTCCCACCGGCACCATTAAGCTTAATTGGTACAGGGAATATACCTTATTTAGCAATCCGTCTTCTTTGACGGAAGCTCCGCGCGCCGAAGCTGAAATTTCCTCCCAGGTGATAGCGCAATGACGGTAAAAAACAAATGTTTAGCCCAAGACGCGCTTTTTTTGCGTCCTACTTTTGCGCAAATAAATCTAGGCGCGCTTAAAAGCAATCTTAAAAAGGCGCGCGCCCTTTTTGAAGCGCGCTCAAAAAAATATCTTACCTCCAGAAAGCCCAAAATAATGCTGCTTGTAAAGGCAAACGCCTACGGCCACGGGGCGGAGTTAATTTCTTCTTATGTCCAGAAAGAAAAACTTTGCGATTTTCTAGCAGTGGCTTCCATTGAAGAAGGCGCTGCCCTGCGCGCGCGCGGCATAAAACTGCCGATACTTGTTTTGGGCAGCATATACCCCCTTGAGGCTTTTGAACACGCGCTTAAAAATGATTTATCTGTAACAATTGCAAGCGTGCGCGCGGCTAAATTTATAGTTTCTCTTGCGCAAAAGCTTAAAATAAAAGCGCGCTGCCACGTAAAGCAGGAAACGGGCATGAACCGCATCGGCTCAAGGAAACCTGCCGCGCTTGAAATTTTGCGCGTGCTAAACTCTTCCCCGTACGTCTGCGTTGAGGGCGTTTATTCTCACCTCTCAAGCGCGGCCGAAGACGAAAAATATACAAATATGCAGGTTAAGTATTTTAACGAATTTTTAGCTATGGCCGAGGAAGAAGGCCTAAGCTGCGGCATAAAGCATATAAGCGCAAGCCCCGCTTTCATAAAATATCCCAAGCTGGGCTACGATATGATAAGGCTGGGCCATCTGGCTTACGGCCTTGAAGAGGGCTATAAACCCGTTTTATCTCTGCGCTCAAAAGTGGTTTTTATAAAAGACGTGCGCGGCGGCGCAGGCGTAAGTTACGGGCATACTTATTTTTGCCCCCAAGCGGCAAAAATAGCTACAATACCCGTAGGCTACGGGGACGGCTATTTCAGGTGTCTCAGCAATAAGGCGCAGGTTTTAATTAAAGGCGTCGCCTGCCCGGTTATAGGCAATATAACAATGGATATGCTTATGTGCGACATTACGGCTTTGGGCGATATCCCAGTCGGCAGCGAAGCGGTTTTAATAGGTTCTCAGGGCAAAAGGGAAATTACGGCCGCCTGCCTTGCAAAACTGGCGGGCACTATTGATTATGAGATTTTGACGGCAATCTCGGCGCGCGTTTTGCGCTTTGGCGTATTGCGCTGATTTTAAGGCGGCGCAAAAGAGGGGAAACTAAAGAGTAATGTTTAAGGAACTGGGACGGCTTATAATAAGGTTTCTGACGCAGCTTGGGCAGGCTTCGCGTATGGTGTCCTCGTGCGTATTTTGGCTCTTTAACGCCCCGCTTGAGTTTGCCCAAACAATGCAGCAGACCACAAAAATAGGCGTTGATTCCCTCACGGTCGCCACGCTTACAAGTCTGTTTACCGGCATGGTGCTTGCCCTTCAGGCCGGCACAACTGTGCGAAGCATCTTAAGCGAGCCGCTTTACATAGGCACTATAGTAGGATTTTCTTTAGTGCGCGAACTCGGGCCTGTTTTGACGGCTTTTGTCGTTGCGGGCCGCGCGGGCGCGGCCGTTACGGCTGAAATCGGCACTATGCGCGTTACCGAACAGATTGACGCCCTCCATACCCTTGGCACAAACCCCGTAAGATATCTTGTAATCCCGCGCATGATAGGCTTTTTAATTGCAATTCCCGTGCTTACTTTATGCGCCAATTTCTCCGGAATGTTTGGCGGATATCTGGTTAGCGTAAAGGGGCTTAACGTGCCTTCCAACGTATATATTGAAGATATCACGACGTTTATCGGCGTTGACGATTTAATGCACGGCTTTATAAAGTCGGTAATTTTTGCTTTTATGGTTGGTACTATCTGCTGTTATAAAGGCTTAAACACGCGCGGCGGGGCCGAGGGGGTGGGCCGCTCCACCACTCAGGCGGTGGTGGCA